>NZ_CP017448.1:1329896-1663467 GCF_001753165.1 Acidihalobacter aeolianus | reverse complement strand
GGGCCCTGTACGCATCGGCGAACCAGACCTACGACACCATCGACCAGGTCGGCAAGGCACTGGCCGCGATTCCGATTCCGAAGCTTCATAATACGCATGCCAGACAGGCTGCCTGGAAGGCCCTCGAGGACACACGGGCCAAATACACCATGCTGGCGGCCGCGGCTCAGGTCTGGATCAAGATGGCCGGAACCGGGAGCCTGGACAGCGATGAACTGATCGCGATCAAGGGTGTCGAGAAGCAGGCAGCCAAGTATGAAGGCATGATTCCTGGTGACTTTGCGATGGCCCGGCAGGCGCTCACTGCCCCAGCATCGAACTGATACCGGACACATGCATGTTCCCCGGCACTCGTGTTGCCGGAGTGTATCGCTTATCCTGTGCGCAATTCGCCCGAGAGATACAGCCGCATGGCGTCTGTTCTTAATCCGAACAATAAGTTAAGCGATACGATTGATCTTGTTTCCGGGATCGTGCTGGGCAAGCGCACAGTGATCGAACTGGCGCTCGCCTGCTTGCTCGCCCGCGGACATCTGCTCATCGAGGATCTGCCAGGCATGGGTAAAACCACACTGGCCCATGCCCTTGCGATTGCCCTGGGTCTGCGCTTTCAGCGGGTCCAGTTCACCAGCGACCTGCTCCCGGCGGATATCCTTGGTCTTTCCATTTACGATCGCGAACAGGGTGAATTTCGTTTCCATCCAGGTCCGATCTTCACCCAGGTGCTGCTCGCCGACGAAATCAACCGTGCCACACCGAAGGCACAGAGCGCTCTGCTTGAAGCGATGGAGGAGCAGCAGGTCACCCTTGATGGCGAGGCCAGGCCGTTGCCGGAACCGTTCTTCGTCATCGCAACGCAAAACCCATTGCAGCAACTCGGAACCTTCGCCTTGCCGGAATCCCAGCTCGACCGCTTTCTGATGCGGCTGAGCCTGGGTTACCCGGATGCTGCGGCGGAGCGCGCGCTGCTGGTCGGTCAGGATCGGCGCAGCCTGCTGGGGGAAACCCGGGCGCTGATCGATGCCTCGGAACTGAGCTCCATGCAGCAGTCGGTGGAAATACTGCATGTCGCGCCCCCCGTACTCGACTATGTGCAGGCGTTGCTGCACGCCTCGCGTCATGCTGAGCACCTGCGCCCCGGGCTTTCTCCTCGCGCCGGACTCGCTCTGATCCGCGCGAGCCGTGCCTTTGCGGCGGTACGGGGTCGTGATTACGTCGTACCGGAAGACGTACAGGCGGTATTTCCCGCAGTCGCCGGGCATCGCCTCGGCACGGGTGGCGACGACCCGCTCAGTGCTGCTGCTGCCGCACAATGGATGCTGGAACAGGTCGCGTTACCCTGAATCGCCTGCGCGGAGCTGCGAAACGGCGAGGGCCGATCGCGCGCTGGGCCTATCGCCGCTTGAAAATCGACGGCAACATCGTCGTGCTGCATCGTCGGCGTCTATTCATCCTGCCTAGCGGGGCTGGTTTCGCATTCGGTGCCATGCTCGCCGTGATGCTGCTGTTCGCGCTGAATTACAACAACAGCATGATCTTCGGCGTTACCTTCCTACTGGCTGGCATTGCCATCAACGCCATCTGGCAGACACACCGCAACCTCCTCGGCTTGCGCATTGAACTGCAACCGACACCGGTGCTGTTTGCCGGCTTGGGTGGTGCGGCAGTACTCGACGTGCGAACCCCGGGTGAAGCTCGACCGGACATCGTCTTTGAGATCACGCCTACAGGCCTGTCTCGCCAGATCGCTGTCGATACGGGTACTGATGTCGAGGTTCGCCTGGATCTGCCCGTGATGGGTCGCGGCGTGCATGCCATGCCCAAGATTCACGTGAGTACACGCTACCCGCTAGGAATCTTCCGCGCCTGGACTCTGCTGCATTTTCCCCAGAACCTGATCGTCGCGCCGGCACCGGTTGCGCGCGATTGGTCCAGGCCGCCTGGTAGTGGCGGCGAGACACCCAACGATGTACTTGCCAGGGCGGGTGAGGACGAGCACTTGTTCGGACTGCGGCCCTATCAACATGGGGATGCCCTGCACCGCATCGCCTGGCGCGCCTCGGCACGCAGCGATAGCCTGGTGAGCAAGCAGTTCGTTGTCGGCAGCGATCGTGAAACGCTTTGGCTGCGCTGGGAAGACCTGCCGGCCATGGATACCGAAGCCCGACTTTCACTGTTGTGCCGTCGTGTCCTCGACGCTGATGCCGACGGTCAGGAGTATGCGCTTTCTCTGCCAGATAGGGTCGTGCCGCCCGGCCAAGGTCCCCTGCAACGCCGCAGATGCCTGGACGCGCTGGCACGCTTTGAGGGAGGCGGCCAGTGAACAGGGGGCGGCGCCGTACGGACTTGCCAGTGGCATACCACGCCTCGTTTTATCGTTTGCAGGCTTCGTTCGCTGCTCTTGCGCTCGTACTGTCTTCCGCCCTGCCCGTCTGGGTGGTGCTCTCAGCCATCATCCTGTTGCTTTATTGCGCGGTTGCCTTGTCCCGCGGCTGGCAGAATCCGCCCGCCCTCGTCCTCGCCGGATTTGCCCTGGCGGCAGTGATCGGGGTGGCGCTGTGGTTTCATACCCTCAATGGCGCACCGGCTGGCGTTTCCCTGCTGCTGTTGGTCGCGAGCATCAAGACACTCGAATGCCGGGCACGGCGTGACCTGATCGTCGTCGTGCTCAGTGGATATCTGTTGACTGCCAGCGTGTACTTGTTTGGACAAGGCCTGCCGCAAGTAATGTTTGGCTTGGGGAATCTGCTCTGGCTTACCTCGGTGCTGCAGCAACTGCATGCGTCGGCCGCCGCAACCTCATTGCGCCGCCAACTCGTTACTGCCGGTGTACGGCTTCTCGCCGCAGTCCCGTTGATGCTCTTCCTGTTCGTGCTTTTCCCGCGCATCGACGGGCCGCTTTGGGGCCGCATGCCCAACCGCCATCAGGCTGTGACCGGCTTGAGCGACGGCATGGAACCGGGGATCATTTCCCAGCTCGTACGCTCGCAGGCCATCGCATTTCGCGCGCATTTCAGCGGACCGCCGCCCGCACCGAACACGCTCTACTGGCGAACCTACGTTCTGACCCGATTCAATGGACTTGCATGGTTGCCGCCTGCGGCAGGCGCCGGCAACAGGAATGGGGTACAGGTTCACGGGCAGACGACGCGTTACACCCTGCTGTTGCGTCCCACCGGCAAGCGGGGCATACCTGTGCTCGGCCTGCCGGTTTCCGTACCGCCCGGCACCAGACTCATGCCCGGCGATACCCTCAAGGCCACCGGGTCGGCCGACGCAATTCATAGCTATGTTCTGACCGTGGCGACCCATGGTGCGCTACTGGGTGCAGATATGCGGAGATCGCAGCTGCGTCGCGATCTAGCCCTGCCCCCCCACATTGCCCCTCAGGCGCGAGTCCTGGCGGCACGCTGGCGGCGTGAGGACCCTTCCCCCGAGGCGATCGTGGCCAGGGCGATGCGCTACATCCATGATCAGCCCTTCTACTACACGTTGACTCCGCCGCGTTTGCCGGGAGACATTACCGATCGCTTCCTGTTTTCCACCCGTCAAGGGTTCTGCGAGGATTACGCCAGTGCGTTCGCCGTATTGATGCGGGCTGCAGACATACCCGCGCGTGTCGTGGTCGGCTATATGGGTGGGCACTGGAACAATGCCCTGGACTACTACACCGTACGTGAAGCAGACGCACATGCCTGGGTCGAGGTCTGGTTGCCGGGGCGCGGCTGGCTGCGCGTCGATCCGACCTCCGCGGTGGCGGCTTCGCGCGTCGAGGCCGGCACCGCGGCGACAGCGACAGGCGGACTTGCCGTCACCGCCACGGGCGGCTGGTTGGCGCACTGGGGAAGATCGCTGCGACGTGGTTGGGATACGGCCGGTTACCTCTGGGACACCTGGGTGGTCGCCTTCGGCCCTGCCGAACAACGTGCGCTCCTGGCGAGGCTGGGTTTGCGCACCGACTGGGCCTCGCTGGCCGCCTATCTGGCCGCCGGTTTTGCCTTGATCGCTCTATCCGGTTTGGCTTGGCACACCTGGAAAGCCCGCGGCCCGCGTACCCGGGATCCGGCGCTGCGCCTCTACCGGCGTTATCTACGACGTCTCAGGCGCGAGCAGAACCTCGCACCGCGCCCTAACGAGGGTGCTCTGGATTTCGCGCAGCGTGCAGCCAGGATCTGGCCGCCACATGCACAGGCAGCAGCCGTCATCGCGTTGCGCTATCAGGAGGCACGCTATGCGCCATCTTCGAATGAACACCTGCGCCAGCAGCGCCTGCTTCTGCTGCGCCGGGCGGTCGACGGTCCGCTGACTTCGCGCTGAAAGCGGACATAGAAAGGCCCGCCAAAGCGGGCCAAAGGGCCGGCAAGCCGGCCGGAGCGCGCATGAAACGCTTTAGCTCAGGCGGACTGAGCGTGATCTTGGGTATTTTGTTTACCCTGGTAGTCGGCGATGGCGGCCTTGATCGCGTCCTCGGCGAGGACCGAGCAGTGGATCTTCACCGGCGGCAGCGCCAGTTCCTCGGCGATCTGGGTGTTCTTGATCTCGCCGGCCTCGGCCAGCGTCTTGCCCTTGACCCATTCGGTCAGAAGGCTTGAGCTGGCGATCGCCGAGCCGCAGCCGTAGGTCTTGAACTTGGCGTCCTCGATCACGCCCGCGGCGTTGACCTTGATCTGCAGCTTCATCACGTCGCCGCAGGCCGGGGCGCCCACCATGCCGGTGCCCACGCTCGTGTCCACCTGGTCCAGGCTCCCCACGTTGCGGGGGTTTTCGTAGTGGTCGATCACCTTGTCGCTGTAGGCCATCTTCTGGTCCTCCGTATCGGGTTCTACCGCCTCAGTGGGCGGCCCATTGAATGCTCTTGAGGTCCACGCCCGCCTGGTACATCTCCCACAGCGGCGAGAGCTCACGCAACTTGTTCACCGCCGTGCGGATGAGCGAGACCGCATAGTCGATCTCCTCGGCCGTGGTGTAGCGGCCGATCGAGAAGCGGATGGAGCTATGCGCCAGTTCGTCGTCGCGCCCCAGCGCGCGCAGCACGTAGCTCGGCTCGAGACTCGCCGAGGTGCACGCCGAACCAGAGGAGACCGCCAGTTCCTTGAGCGCCATCAGCAGGCTCTCGCCCTCCACGTAGGCAAAGCTGACGTTGAGGACCCCGGGGTAGCCGTGCGCCAGGTCGCCGTTGAGATAGACGGCCTCGAGGTCGTTGACCCCGGCCCACAGCCGGTCGCGCAGGCCGCGGATGCGTTCGAGGTCGGCCCCCATTTCCTCGCGCGCCAGCCGGGCGGCCTCGCCCATGCCGACGATCTGGTGCGTCGCCAGGGTGCCGGAGCGCATGCCGCGCTCGTGCCCGCCGCCGTGCATCTGCGCCTCCAGGCGCACCCGCGGCTTGCGCCGCACGTACAGCGCACCGATGCCCTTGGGGCCGTACATCTTGTGCCCCGAGAGGCTGGCCAGGTCGATGTCCAGAGCCTGCACGTCCAGCGGCACCTTGCCGGCGGACTGCGCGGCATCCACATGCAGCAGGATGCCCCGCGCACGGGTCAGCGCGCTTACCGCCTTGAGGTCCTGGATCACGCCGATCTCGTTGTTGACGTGCATCAGCGAGACCAGCACGGTGTCCTCGCGCAGCGCCGCCTCGAGCTTGCCCAGATCAATCAGGCCGTTCGGCTCGGGATCGAGATAGGTCACCTCGCAGCCCTCGCGCTCAAGCTGCCGGCAGGTGTCCAGCACCGCCTTGTGCTCGGTCTTGCTGGTGACCATGTGCCGGCCCTTGCGGGCGTAGAAGTGCATCACGCCCTTGATCGCGAGGTTGTCCGACTCGGTCGCGCCGCTGGTCCACACGATCTCCTTGGGATCGGCGTTGATCAGGCGGGCCACCTCGGCACGGGCGTTCTCCACCGCCGCCTCGGCCTCCCAGCCGAAGGCGTGGCTGCGCGATGCGGCATTGCCGTACACGCCCTCACGCGTCAGATACGTGCACATCAGCTGCGCAACTCGCCCGTCCACCGGCGTCGTCGCCGCATAGTCCAAATAAATCGGCCTCTCCTTCGCGTCCATATAAATGGCCTCGCTTCAGGCGGCAGAGCGACGATAGGAAACGACCTGGCGGCGTCCGGCCTTGTCCTGGCGCTCGGCGACCGCCTGAACATCGGGGCGGTTGGCGAACTGGTCCAGAGTGATGCCGTCGAGGAAGCTGTACAGCCGATGACTCAGGTCGTCCCAAAGCTGGTGGGTCAGGCAGCGTTCGCCGTCCTGACAGTCGCCCTGCCCGTTGCAGCGGGTAACGTCGACCGATTCGTCTACGGCAGTGATGATCTGCGCCACGGTGATCTGGTCGGCGGGTTTGGCCAGGCGATAGCCGCCACCCGGGCCGCGTACACCTTCGACCAGGTTTTCCTTGCGCAGTTTGGCGAAGAGCTGCTCGAGGTAGGACAGGGAGATGCCCTGGCAGACGGATATATCAGCCAAGGTCACGGGGCCGACCTTGTCATGGATGGCCAGATCGAGCATCGCGGTCACCGCGTATCTACCTTTCGTGGAAAGCTTCATGGAGATTCGCCTTCTGTTTGTCAAGAATGTGCCAATGGCCGGAAACAAATCCCGAGCCTGTCAGTGGGTTATTTTAGATTAACCTACCGTGACAGTCAACAATTGAGTGTTTGCCATTGGCGAGAGGATGTGGGATAGGGAGGGGTAATCGTTCAGTCGCGATCATCGGCGAGCGTGTCGGCCAGTGCGTCCGGTGCGAGGGTGAATGCGTGCCCTTGAGCGATGCAATAGTGCAGCCATCGATTGAGAAAACGATTGGCCGACCAGCGCATGCGCAGGGCTCCGGATGCGCTATCGTCCAGTCCGTACGCGTGCCGCGATAGCGTATGTGCGGGCCCTTGTGGCGCGAACAGAACCTCCGCTTGGCGCGCGTCGTGGTAGACACGTACCGCAAGAGAGGGTGATTCGACCTCACCGTCGTCCTCACCAAGGAAGCGATAGGTCAGTCCCAGACTGCTGGTGTAGCGGGTATGTTCGAGCACGCGAAGATACAGGCGGGGTATGCCGGCAGGGTGAGATACGTGCATCACCCCGGCTTCCGGCAGACGGGGACACAGCCGGCGCAGTGCAATGTAATTATCCTCATAGACCTCCATCAACGCGGCGAAACTGCGCGGCGCGCTGAATAGATATCCTGGATAATGGGGCTGAATGAACATGTTGCGAGAATAGCATAGGGACAAGTGCAGACGGATTTGTTAACTTGATCGAAGCAACGACCCCACGGAATGTGGTAACGCCCGATGATAGAAACCTGCCGCACCCAGCCTTTCAGCGGACAGCGCCCCGGAACCTCCGGCCTGCGCAAACCGGTCAAAACCTTCATGCAGCCGCACTATCTCGAAAACTTCGTGCAGTCGGTATTCGACTGCGTGGAGGACCTTGCGGGGGCAACGCTGGTGCTCGGAGGCGATGGCCGCTATCACAATCGCGAGGCCATCCAGACCATCCTGCGCATGGCGGCCGGGAATCGGGTTTCGCGCGTTCTCCTGGGGCGAGGCGGCCTGCTCTCGACCCCGGCGGTTTCCTCCATAATTCGCCATAGAGGTGCGACCGGTGGTCTGATCCTATCCGCCAGCCATAATCCCGGTGGACCAAACGGCGATTTCGGCATCAAATACAACTCGGGCAATGGCGGCCCGGCGACCGAAACCCTGACAGAGGCCATCTATACACGCAGTCAGGAAATAGACCGTTACTACATCGCGACAACGAACCATGTGGATATTGACGTCCTGGGTGATACCCATCTGGAGGCGATGAAGATCACGGTGCTAGACCCCGTGGCCGATTACTCCGAACTCATGGAGTCACTGTTCGATTTCGAACGTATACGTGAGCTGTTCCGAAGTGGTTTTCGCATGCGTTTCGACGCCATGCACGCCGTGACCGGACCGTATGCGCACGCGATATTGGAAGATGTGCTCGGTGCACCGGAGGGCACGGTGATTCATGGCACCCCCCTGGCAGATTTCGGCGGTGGCCACCCCGACCCGAACCTCACTCATGCCGCAGAGCTGGTGCGCCAGCTCAATCGACCCGAAGGACCGGATTTCGGCGCCGCGTCCGACGGAGACGGCGATCGCAACATGATCATCGGCCACGGCTGCTTCGTGACCCCGAGCGACAGCCTGGCGATCATGGCTGCGAATGCCACACGTATACCGGCCTATCGCGAGGGCCTGCTCGGCGTGGCCCGTTCCATGCCCACCAGTCGGGCCGTGGACCGTGTAGCAGCCAGGTTGAATATCCCCTGTTACGAAACGCCGACCGGATGGAAGTTCTTCGGCAATCTGCTCGATGCCGGACGTATCACGCTCTGTGGCGAGGAAAGTTTCGGCACCGGATCAAATCATGTGCGCGAGAAGGACGGGCTTTGGGCGGTGCTGTTCTGGCTCAATCTGCTCGCCGTGCGTGGACAGTCGGTGGCGGAAATCGTAGCCGAGCACTGGCAGGCTTACGGCCGCGACGTTTATACCCGGCATGATTACGAGGATGTCGACGCAGATGCCGCCTCAAGATTGATGCAGGATCTGCGCGAAAATCTGCCTGGTCTTGTGGGGCAGACAGTGGGCGGCAGTCATGTCACAGCCGCTGACGATTTCGCCTATGACGATCCGATTGATGGTAGTCGTTCCGAGGGGCAGGGATTGCGGTTGATGCTCGGCGATGAGGCCCGAATCGTCTACCGCCTGTCAGGGACGGGCACCCAGGGGGCGACACTACGCGTGTACATTGAACGATTGGAAACCCGCCGTTCGCACCTGCAGGCCGATGCCCAAACGCAGCTGGCCGATTTGATCCGCTTTGCCGGAGAAGTGGCAGGCATCGCAGAGCGCACCGGCCGGCAGTCTCCGGACGTGATCACCTGAAACGTATCTACGTTGCTAAAACAGATTCGCCACGCCCACGACGCCGGGAACCCGACTTCTGACCAGTTTTTCCACCACGTTCTTGAGATCGAGCGTGGCACGCGGACAACCGACGCAGGCGCCCTTCAGCCGCACTCTCACGGTGCGCTCGTGTAGCTCGACGAATTCGATGTCCCCGCCGTCCTGCAGCAGGATCGCTCGGGCTTCGTCGATAGCGGCACGTACCGCATCCAGGTCGATCGGCCCGGTGGCTTCGCGACCACTCTCAGCCGCCCTCGCCGCCTGCGTCTGCACGCGGTCGATGCGTAGAGCGAGCGCGGGATCCAGCGCCTCGATGGCGTCGAGCTCGGCCTCGTTGTAGATATGATCCGGGTCGTCGCTCAGCAACGCATCCAGCTCATTCTGGGTTGCGGCGAGGTCCATGTGCTTGAGGACATGCTCAGTCTTCATGCTTGTCCCGATGTCGCAGATGCTCGGCACGCAGACGGGCCCGCAACAGGCGCAGCGCCTCCGGTTCAAGAGAATCACGCAGCAGAACCACGGCCCGTCGCCCACCACCATCCAGCAAGTCCAGACTCAGCACGACCACATGGCTATGCACGTAACAGTCGGGAGCCAACCTGGCGCGGAATTCCTGCCCCATGCCATCCCAGACGCGCCATATGCCGGATACTTCCCAGACCAGTCGCAACAGGCTCCTGCGCGTGTTCAGCAGCACGTAAAGACGCAGGTTACGGTACAGGCTCCAGGCCAGCAGCAGGCCGAGGAACACCATGGCCCATGCAGGCAGTGCCAGGTATGGCAGTACGGCGGCGGCAGTCACATGCAGCAATACCAGAAAGCCGGCCAGTTGCCGAGATGGCTTAGGCTGCAGGTAGAGCGGCTCCTTTGATTTGGTCGACGACATAGGCAATTCCGGGGTCTGCTGGGGCCATCCGCCCCATGAGCATTTCCAGCAATACCTGATCAGGATACGCCAGTAAGCGCTCGAACGCTAAGCGTCCCTCTTCATCGAGCGCATCGAATCCTTGCGACAGAAATGCGCCTAACAACAGGTCGAGTTCAAGCATGCCGCGGCGGCAGTGCCAGCGCAAACGGCCGTCCGAGGTCATTCAAATCGACCGTTTGAGCATGGCATGCTTGAGCTGGCCGATGGCCCGGGTCGGGTTCAGGCCCTTGGGGCAGACCTGCACGCAATTCATGATGCTGTGGCAACGATAGAGCTTGTAAGCGTCGTCGAGCTGGGTCAGACGCTCGTCCGTCGCCTGATCCCGGCTGTCGAGCACGAAGCGGGCCGACTGCAGCAGCGCAGCGGGACCGAGAAAACGTTCCGGATTCCACCAGTAGGAGGGACAGGCCGCGGAACAGCAGCCGCACAGCACGCATTCGTACAGGCCGTCGAGCTTGGCGCGCTCCTCCGGGGATTGCTGGAATTCGACTTCAGGTTCGGGGTCGGTCAGCTTGAGATAGGGTTCGGCTGCGCGGTACTGCTTGTAGAAATTCCCCATATCGACCACGAGGTCGCGCACTACCGGCATGCCCGGTAGCGGACGTATCTCGATGGGCTGCTTGAGCTTCGCCAGCGGCGTGATGCAGGCGAGTCCATTGGTACCGTTGATGTTCATGCCATCCGAGCCGCACACCCCTTCCTGGCAGGAACGTCGGAAACTAAGCGTTTCGTCCTGCTCCTTGAGTTTGAGCAGGGCGCCCAGCAACATCATCCCCGGTTCGACTTCGCTGTCCGGCAGTTCGAAGTCCTGCATCCGAGGCTTGCTCTCACCTTCAGGGTCATACCGGTAGATCGAGAATTTCATCAGTAGACCCTCTCGACCGGCGGAAACGGATCGACCGTCAGCGGCCGCGTGCGCACCGGTTTGTAGTCGAGGCTGTCGGTATCGAGGAAGTACAGGCTGTGACGCATCCAGTTCCTGTCGTCGCGCTTGGGATGATCCACACGCGTGTGCGCACCGCGGCTTTCGGTGCGCGCCAGCGCCGATTGGGCGACAGCCAGCGCGCAGGCGACCAGGTTCTCAGTTTCCAACGCCTCGACGCGGGCGGTGTTGAACACGCGACTCCGATCGCGCAACCGAGCGCCTTCGAGGCGCTTGGCGACGGCCTTGACCCGTTCCACACCTTCCGCGAGCACGCTTTCCTCGCGGAAGACGCCGACGTGGTCCTCCATCACCTGCTTCAGGGATTGCCGAAGCTCTTCCGGGGATTCCCTCTCGCCTTCCCGATCCCAGCGTGTGAGTCGTGACATGGCCGCTGCCAGGCTGTCCTCGTCCATGGGACGGTGATAGCGGTTCTCCGCGAGGTATTCGATGATGTGGTTCGCGGCGGCACGGCCAAACACCAGGATATCCAGCAGGGAATTGCCGCCGAGACGGTTGGCGCCGTGCACCGAAACGCAGGCGCACTCCCCGGCCGCATACAGGCCGGGCACCGGGGCTTCCGGCGTGTCGCGCATCGGCGTCACCACCTGGCCGTGCCGGTTCGTCGGAATGCCGCCCATGGTGTAGTGGGCGGTCGGGTAGACCGGGATGGCCTCCTCGGCCGGATCGAGGTGCAGGAAGGTCAGGCACATGTCGCGGATGCCCGGGAGGCGGCTCTTGACCACGTCTGCGCCGAGGTGATCGACCTTGAGCAGACAGTAGTCCTTGCGCGGCCCGCAGCCGCGCCCCTCCTTGACCTCGGTATAGATCGCTCGGCTGACGACGTCGCGCGAGGCGAGATCCATGGCGTGGGGGGCGTAGCGTTCCATGAAGCGCTCGCCCTCGCCATTCACGAGATAACCGCCCTCCCCGCGCGCGCCCTCTGTGATGAGCATGCCGCGACCTGCGATCCCGGTGGGGTGGAACTGGATGAACTCCATGTCCTGCAGCGGGATGCCGGCGCGCAGTGCCATCGCCATGCCGTCGCCGGTGTTGATGAGCGCATTGGTGTTGGTGCGGTAGAGCTGCGCCACGCCACCGGTGGCGAGCAGTGTGGCCTTGGCCTCGATCAGGATGGGCTCGCCGGACTCGATGGAGAAGGCCAGCACACCGAGCACGTAGCCCTCGGCATCCTTGATCAGGTCCACGGTGAAGTATTCGTCGAAGAAGTGCGTCTTGGCGCGGATGTTCTGCTGGTAGAGGCTGTGCAGGATGGCGTGGCCCGTGCGGTCGGCGGCGGCGCAGGTGCGCATGGCCTGCTCCTTGCCGAAATGACGGCTCTGACCGCCGAAGGCGCGCTGGTAAATGTTGCCGTTGTCGAGGCGCGAGAACGGGACGCCGTAGTGGTCGAGTTCGTAGACGACCTTCGGCGCGGCCCGGCACATGAACTCGATGGCATCCTGGTCGCCCAGGTAGTCGCTGCCCTTGACGGTGTCGAACATGTGCCAGTGCCAATCGTCCTCGATGATGTTGGCCAGCGCCGCATTGACGCCGCCCTGGGCCGCGACCGTATGCGAGCGCGTGGGGAATACCTTGGACACCACGGCGACGTTGGCGTCCGCCCGCGCAAGCTGCAGTGCGGCGCGCAGGCCAGCTCCGCCGGCGCCGACGATCAGGGCATCGAACTTCCTTCTGATCAACTTCATAGACCCTTCGTTTGCAGCAGGATGCGCACCGCCCACAGCCCGCATCCCAGCAGGTAGGTTGCCGCGAGTGCCATCAGCCCGACGCGCAGTCCCAGCGGACGGACATAGTCGACCAGCACGTCGCGCACGCCGACCCAGGCATGCAACAGCAATGCGACCATGAACAGCGCGAGCAGGAGCAGCACGAGAGGCTGGGCGAGCCATCTGTGCCACTGGGCGTAATCGAGGTATGGATGCGTGCCGAGGGCCAGGATGCCCAGCACGAAAAAGCCGCCCAGATAGATTGCGGTCAGTCGCTGCAGCAACCACGCGCGAAGCCCGCTCAGGCCGGATTTCATAGGTACAGTTCCAGCAGCAACAGGGCGGCCAGCACCAGCGCAGCACCTGCGACCCAGCCTGCGCTTTGGCGGCTGGTTTGGCGATCCACGCCGATCTCGATATCCATCAGCAGAAATCGGATACCGGCCAACAGGTGGTGGCACAGGCTCCAAATCAGCAGCAGGAGCACCGGGGCCAGCCAGGGCGAACGCAGCAATGTCCGCGCACTGGCGAAGCCGGCCTGCCCCGACAGCGACAGTTCGAGCAGGTATAGGGCGAACGGGATGCCGATGACCATCAGGACACCCGAAACCCGGTGCGCGAAGGAGATGATCCCGGGCAGCGGCAGCTGGATCTTACGCAGGTCTAGGTAGACTGGGCGGGTAGACGACATGGGGGGCGTCTGGTGTCTTGTCCTTGGCGATTTCAATACGCCGGTTTGAGGTGCTTGAAGGCTTGCCGGCGCTGGGAGTCTACCAGAAGCTTAGTCTTTGCATAGCGGGTCAACGAGATGGCTGACACACTTTCGCAGCTTGTTCTACCATACTCACCCCGATGGATATTGCAGCCGGAGACGCGCCATGAAACCCGAATGGAAGACCTACCTCCAGAATGACGGTGCCGAATTCGCGGCCGACGGCAGTGTTGTCAGCTTCGGCAATCCAGAACGCGAACGCAGGGTCACTACGATGGGAACCGTAATCTGCGACCTGTCTCATTTTGGCTTGATCGCCGCTTATGGCGACGATGTCAAGGCGTTCCTGCAAGGCCAGTTCAGCAATGACATTCAGTCCGTCGATGGGACGCACAGCCAACTCAGCAGCTATTGCACGCCGAAAGGACGGATGCTGGCGAATTTTCGCATTATCCGGCGTGATGGCACCTACTACCTGCGCCTACCGCAAGCACTGGTCGAACCCGTGCTCAAACGCTTGCGCATGTATATCCTGCGCAGCCAGGTGACGCTGGAAGATGCCAGCGCCAGCCTGGCTCGGATGGGCCTGTCCGGCCCGGATGCTCCTGCTCAGCTGCAGCAGATTCTGGGTGTGGCAGTACCTCAGGCGGCCGATGAATCGATGACCCATGAGGGTATTACCGTGGTTCGCGTGATGGGCCCTCACCCGCGCTTCGAGTTATACGGCCCGCTGGAACCGATGCATCGCCTGTGGAGCAAGCTCAATGTGCATGGCGCACCGGTCGGTGCGGCTTGCTGGGGCTTGCTGGGGGTGCTTGCCGGCGAGCCGGTGATCCTGCCCGAGAACAGCGAGGCCTTCGTGCCGCAGATGGCCAACATGGAACTGATCGGCGCGGTCAGTTTCAGCAAAGGGTGCTATCCCGGACAGGAAATCGTCGCGCGCATGCAATACCTCGGCAATCTCAAGCGCCGGATGTACCACGTACATATCGATGCTGAGTCCGCGGCCCCCGGTTCGGACATCTTATCGAGCGAGTCGGAGGCCGAAGACGCCGGCCCCGTCGGGCGCCTGGTCGAGGCATACCGTCACCCCGACGGCGGTCTTGCCGGTCTGGCCGTGCTGCATATCGCGGCGGTGGAGGCTGGCAGCAAACTCCGTTTGGGCCAGCGCAAGGGGCCTAACGTCAGTTTGCGCGAGCTACCCTATCCTCTGGAAGTTGCTGCCGCCGGTTGAGTCTGTTGGTAGGCCTCAGAATCCTAGATAGGCGCCCACGCCAAGGTAATTGGTCTTGAACTTGTAGAACTGGCCGTTCGGCGAGTACCCGTTATAGGCTTCCAGTAGCAAACTCAGTTGCCGTTCGGCCGGGTCTGGGCCACTGTAACGAACACCGAATTTGAGGCTCAGCGCTGGTGTCCAACCTGTTTCAGCCCAGCTTTTGATGTCCAGCCCCCCCAATCAGACGCAGACACCCCCACAGTAATTTGCCACCGTGGTATTCGATGCCGCTATGCAACTCAGGGCGTTTCAGTGTTGCTGGGGTTGTGCCGAACAGGTAGCCGCCACCCCCATACCAGCGCCAGTGAGCCCACCTGTGCGACCAAAGAAAGTCACTGCCTCAAAGCTCAGCGCGTAGTTCTGAGGATGGAATTGGGAAAAATACAGTGGCCCCAGATGCGAACTCTGATGATAGAGATTCAGTCGAGCCGAATCGCTGCCTCGCCGCCAGGTCAATGGAAGACCGACGGTGTAGTCCGTATTGATGAGTTCGGGCGCCGGGACATCCAGATCGAATTGCGAAAAGACCCCAGCGGAAAAATCGAGTTGGACCTGCCCGCCCCACAAACGCTGATGCCATCGATATAGACCCAGCGTACCTCCGTAACCCACGGCGCCGACGTGATAATTGCCCCAGGGCATGTTGTATAGGCGATAGCTGGCGAAAAAACTCGGTTGCTTGGAGTCTGCAATTAATGGCGCGAATAATCGACCTCTGGGGAAAGGTGTGCCTGCCAGGATCGGCCAGTTAGCGGTTGTTGCAACGGTGTTTGATGGAAGAGCGGCGGGGACTGCCGTGACAGATACTGAGTGAACGCCAGGCACGTCGGCCAACAGCCTTTCGACCGTACTCGCATCGCCTTTCCAACTGGACGGGGGCGAGACGTAAAGAGTTCCTCCCTTGTCCGTCAGACGGTAGGTGTCATCGAGCCAGTGCAGATGACTCTCGATCAGTGCTGAAGCGAACCCCTCCGCATAGGCGGTGCCTGTATCGGATAGCGAGGTGTCGGCGTAGACACATGTGGTCAATACACTTGGCAGTAGCGCCGTTATGGGCAGTAAGCGCAGTAGTCTTCCAGCGATCATTCCGGGCGCATGTGGGGGAACAGAAGTACGTCGCGGATCGAAGGCACGTCGGCGAACAGCATCACCAGACGGTCGATGCCGATCCCCTCGCCCGCCGTTGGCGGCATGCCGTGCTCCAACGCGCGGATGTAGTCGGCGTCGAAGTGCATCGCCTCCTCGTCTCCGGCCTCCTTTTCCGCAACCTGTCGCCGGAAGCGTTCGGCCTGATCCTCGTAGTCGTTGAGCTCGGAAAAGCCGTTGGCCAGTTCGCGGCCGCCCACGAAGAACTCGAAACGATCGGTCACTTCTGGGTTCTGCGTATTGCGGCGGGCGAGCGGCGAGACCTCGGTGGGATAGGCAGTGATGAAAGTCGGATCCTTGAGACGGTGCTCCACTGTTTTCTCAAAGATTTCCGTCAGCATCTTGCCTGAACCGTATCCCGACTTAAGCGCAATGTCGAGGGACTCAGCAAGCGTCCGCAGCTGGGCGGGGTCGTCGAGTTGTTGCGGCGTGATGTCCGGATTGAAGTGCAGCACCGACTCACGCATGGTGTAGCGCGCGAACGGCTTGCCGAAGTCGTAGGTTTCACCTTGATAGCTCAGGGTAGTGGTGCCGAGCAGTTGGGCTGCCATTTCGCGCAGCAAGGTTTCGGTCAGGTCAATGAGATCCTCGTAGGTCGCATAGGCCTGATAGAACTCCAGCATGGTGAATTCTGGGTTGTGTCGTGTGGACACGCCCTCGTTACGGAAGTTGCGGTTGATCTCGAACACGCGCTCGAAGCCGCCCACCACGAGGCGCTTGAGATACAGCTCGGGAGCGATACGCAAATACAAGGGCATATCGAGGGCGTTGTGGTGGGTCACGAAGGGACGTGCCGAGGCCCCGCCGGGGATGACCTGCATCATCGGTGTTTCCACTTCCAGGAAATCGCGCGCGGTCATGAATTCGCGCACGAACTGCACCATGCGCGAGCGTAGGCGGAAGATTTCGCGCGAGGGCTCGTTCACGATCAAGTCGAGATATCGCTGGCGGTAGCGTACCTCCTGGTCGGTCAGGCCATGGAACTTCTCCGGCAGAGGACGCAGGGACTTGGTCAACAGCCGGATCGCGTCGACGCGCACGCTGAGTTCGCCGGTCTTGGTCTTGATCAGTTGCCCTTCGGCCCCGAGAATGTCGCCGATGTCCCAGCCCTTGAAATCCTGATAGGCCTCGCCCAGAAGATCGCGCTGAAGATACAGTTGTATGCGCCCGGACATGTCCAGCAACTGGGCGAAGCTCGCCTTGCCCATCACGCGCTTGAGCATCATCCGTCCGGCGACGCTCACGCGCAGATTGCGCGCCTCCAATTCGTCGGCCTCGACCCCATCGTATTCCGCGTGCAGTTCGCCGGCCACGGCATCACGACGGAAATCGTTGGGGAAGGCTTCACCCGTTTCACGCAGCTTGTCGAGTTTTTCTCGACGTTGAGCAATCAGTTTATTTTCATCGAGTTGCTGGCTATCGTTCATGTCAATTATCAATATTTTAGTTTACAGACCACTCTTGAGCGCGGCCTCGATGAAGGGATCCAGTCCGCCGTCGAGCACGGATTGGGTGTTGCCGATTTCCACGTTGGTGCGTAGATCCTTGATCCGCGACTGATCCAGCACATACGAGCGTATTTGACTGCCCCAGCCGATGTCTGACTTGGCATCTTCCTTGGCCTGTTGTTCGGCAGAGCGTTTCTGCACTTCCAGCTCGTAGAGTTTGGCCTTGAGCTGCTTCATGGCCGTCGCGCGATTCTTGTGCTGCGAGCGGTCGTTCTGACATTGCGTGACGACGCCGGTCGGTATGTGGGTGATGCGCACGGCGGATTCGGTGCGGTTGACGTGCTGACCACCCGCGCCGCTGGCACGGTACACGTCGACACGCAGGTCGGCAGGATTGATGTCGATGTCGATGTCATCGTCGATCTCCGGCGACACGAATACCGCAGCGAACGAGGTGTGACGGCGGTTGCCCGAGTCGAAGGGCGATTTGCGCACCAGGCGATGCACGCCGGTTTCGGTGCGCAACCAGCCATAGGCGTACTCACCCTCGAAACGTACCGTCGCACTCTTGATGCCCGCGACTTCACCCGGCGATGCCTCCAGCAGTTCCGTGGTGAAGCCGCGGCGCTCGCCCCAGCGCAGGTACATGCGCAGCAGCATCTCGGCCCAGTCCTGCGCCTCGGTGCCGCCCGAACCCGCCTGGATATCCAGAAAGGCATTGGTGCTGTCCATTTCGCCCGAAAACATGCGACGAAATTCGAGGTCGCCGACCTGGCATTCGTAGCGATCGAGATCGCGCTCGACGGAGGTCACAGTGTCGGCATCGTCCTCGGCTTCGGCCAGTTCGAGCAGTTCCCGCGCATCGGTCAGGCCTTCGGCCAGTTCGTCGTGGGTTTCGACCACGACGACGAGTTGGGCGCGCTCCTTGCCTAGCGCCTGGGCGCGTTCGGGATCGTTCCAGACACCGGGGTCTTCGAGCTCGCGATTGACCTCTTCGAGACGTTCGCGTTTGGTGTCGACGTCAAAGATACCCCCTCAGAGCGACCAAGCGCTCTTGCAGGTCCTGAATCTGTTGATAGAGCGGGTTGAGTTCCATGCGGTGTTCCGTCCTGTCTGGCGCTCCCCCTAACCCAGGCAGGGCGCCGAAAAAGGGATGCATTCTAACAGGGTGACGGCAAAGCTGTGAGTGCACGCAGTCCCGGATTAACGGCGCTATGTCTGGGTCAGTTCCAGGGCATAGCCGGTGATCAGAAGCTGCGGCTTGCGTTCTCCGCGAAACTCGTTGACCTCGAGACGGAAGGCAAAACGGGTTTCACCGCGACCGCCGTCGGCAGGCATGCCGAGTTCCGCGTACTGAAAGGCAATGGCGTCGTGCTGGTTCCCGTCGCGCGGGTCGCGCAGGCTCAGTTTCAAATGTCCCTGCCCGACCTCGCGTGCGCGCTCGACGGCGAAGATGCCGTCGAACACGGGTTCTGGGAACCCCTGCCCCCACGGGCCGCCAGCACGCAGGGCTTCGGCACTGGCCAGGGTGAATTCACCCGGAGCCAGCTCGCCGTCGCTCCACAACACGGGTTGCAGTGCCTCGTGATCGGCCTGGCGCGCGATCTCTGCGGCGAACAGGTCTGCAAACGCATCGAGCTTGACCGCGTCCAGGGAAAGGCCCGCGGCCATCGCATGGCCGCCGAAACGCACCAGCAGTCCTGGGTTTCGGGTGGCGATGTCGGTCAGCACATCGCGCACATGGATCCCTGGAACGGAGCGCACCGAGCCTTTCAGCAGGCCGTCGGCACCGCGTGCGAACACGGCCGCGGGACGATGGAAGCGTTCCTTGAGCCGCCCAGCGACGAGCCCGACGATGCCCTCGTGCCAGTCCGGGTCGAACAGGCACAACCCATCGGGCAATGCGCCGCTGTCCACTCGGTTCAGTGCGCTTTCGACGGCGGCCATGGCCTGGGTGCGCGCATCCTGTTCCAGTTCCCTGCGTTCGCGATTGAGCGCGTCGAGGCGTTGCGCCAGGGCCATGGCCCGCGTTTCGTCCGTGGCCAGCAGGCACTCGATGCCCAGTGCCATGTCGTCGAGGCGTCCGGCGGCATTCAGGCGCGGGCCTACGGCAAATCCGAGGTCGCTGGCGCCGATGCGGGCGTGATCGCGACCAGCCACGCGCAGCAGTGCGCGTATGCCGGGACGCGCATGTCCAGCGCGGATTCGGCGCAGCCCCTGCTCGACCAGAATTCGGTTGTTGCGGTCGAGCGAGACCACGTCGGCGACGGTACCCACCGCCACCAGATCCAACAGATCGGCGAATCTGGGTTCGGGCAGGCCTTGTTGCTCGAACCAGTGGTTCTCTCTCAGCCTGGCGCGCAAGGCCAGCATGACGTAAAAAATCACCCCAACGCCCGCGAGCGCCTTGCTTGGAAAGGCATCCCCCGGCAGATTCGGGTTGACGATGGCCTCGGCGGGAGGGAGCGTATCCCCCGGGAGATGATGATCGGTCACCAGTACGGACATGCCGGCTTCGTGAGCCGCTCTTACGCCGGAATCCGCTGCGATGCCGTTGTCCACGGTGATCAGCAATCGTGCGCCGAGGCCGGATGCTTCTGCCGCCAATGCCGCGGACAGTCCGTATCCCTGGGTGACACGATTGGGTACGAGATAACTCACCTGACGGGCACCACAGGCCTGCAAGGCGGTTACCGCGAGGGCACTGCTCGTTGCCCCGTCCGCGTCGTAATCTCCCACCACCACGATGGGCCATGCCTCGTGCAATGCACGTTCCAGAAGGTCGGCAGCCTTATCGATGCCGCTGAGCGGACGAAAGTTGCTCAGTGCGCCCAACTCACGAACCAAACCCTCTTCGCCGGTCACACCACGCGCCGCATAAACACGTTGCAGCAAGGGGGGGATGTCGGCTGGAAAAGCACCCGGAGCAACCGGGCGACGACGTAGTCGCGGGCGAAGATCGGTCATGCGCGCAGGCCTCTCGGCCAGTGACGGCAGACAGGACGTAGAACGCCTTGCCCGGCTTGCGCTGAATGCGCGGTTTGTCTGCTCGGCGGCATGGCCACGCGTTCTTCACTCCCCATGCAAACTGATCATTCTCTAGACCGTATACTGCGTGGTCAACTCGAGCCCGTTCTGCCGGTTTGGAGCATGGCGCCAAGGCGCCTCTCGCGTTTGCGAAGGCATAACCCGCTTCGTCATTGTTGAAGTAAGCGTAGACGTCATTCCCACGATTGCGCCAGGCCTCGATCGTTGCGGCCCATGCCTGCAAGGCCTTGTCGTCGTAGCTGCCGCGATAGGCGGCGGTTGGACCATGCAGAGGTATGTAGATGAAGTTAGCGGTGATTTCGCGTGGGGAAACCTGACCGTTCAGGTCGTAGATACACATCGCTGCGCCATGGCTTCGCAGCATCGTAAATCGTGTCGCAATGCCAGCTGGCATCTCGAAATTCGAACGCACAGCGGAGTGTCGCAGGCAAGGCGTCCAGCAAGTCCGCAAGCCGCCCCGGGTCCGCTCGCCAATGAGGCGGCAACTGGAAAGCAGCGGACCGCCATGGGTTTTCATGTGTCCGATGCAATCGACGATATCGGGTAGGGCGGTTGCTGGAGCGTGCAGCTTAATCATATGCGTCAGATAGCGGCTCGCCTTGCATGCGAAGACGAAATCCTCGTTTACCGCATCGCATCAGCTGGCTAGGTTGTGTGCCGATGGTAGGCGATAGAAGCTGGAGTCGATCTCCACGCTGTTCAGGTGTTCGGCGTAATACTTCAGCCAGTGTGAACGTGGCAGTGCGGACGGGTATACGGTTTCTTTCCAGTGGGGATAGACCCATCCAGAGGTACCTACCCATAGGCCGCCTTTCCGATCCGACGCCAGCCCAGGACGAGTATGGCCGTTCATGCTGGATCGGAGATGTTCAGGGCGCGTGCCAGGGGTTGAGGTGCCCGCAGACGTTGCAGGAAACCTCGCTTCCGGATCTGCCAGGAACGACCGTCTGCGTACAGCACGATCTCATCGATGCGCCGGGTTTCAAGACGTGCCAGGAGCGGCTCGAACCATTCCACATCGGCATGCTTGAGAGTTTGATCCCAGGCGTTCAGATCATCGTAGGCGGCTGGGGGCGCCAGCATCTCCAGGAGGAGAATCGTCTCTGCCTTGTCTGCCGCATCCAGTGCTTCGGGCTTGGGTTCGATGCAATTCAGATTTGCGGCTTGCGCCAGCCCGGCCAGCAGATTGCCGTCACCCATCACCGCCGTGACGCCACCGCCCGAAAGTTCGACGGCATCACCCTTGCCCCAGCACCACAGGCTGTTGATGACAGGTTCGCCGCGCGCCTCGCGCGCTCGATTGACGGCCGCTTGATATAGCACCATCTGCATTTCCGTCAGACGCGTATGCCATTCGCGAGGGATGTCCGCGGCCTGCCATTCGCGGCGTGGGTGGCGTCCTGCGACTTGGCTGAGCATCGGCATGTGTGGGGCCATGCCTCGCGGAGTCTGCAGATACCATTCGTGTGCTGAGCCGAGATGGAAGTGCCAACCATCGCCACCCAGGATGTTTTCGAGCAGCTCGATGAGTTCGCCGGCTTCATCGAGACGCAGGGTGAAACCCGAACGGTCCACGACCTGCGCATCGTTGGCATCGGCCTTGAGATGTATGGGGTCTGCGCAGAGCCAGTCGCCTGCTGACGGTACAGGTAGATCGTGCGCTCGTGTGCGATACCCTGCTGCGGGCAGATGGCCTTCCGCTCCTTCCCAGCCGAGCAAAACAGCCGCCATTTCGAAGGCATCTGCGCGCGTATCCGCTGTCTCCCCAGCACCGGCCAGTAACTGCGACAAGGCCTCTGCTTGCGGGCGCCACGCGTAATCGCGCAGCCAGGGTGCGAGTGGGCGGAGTAGCCCGGGAACAATCAGGTGGAGGCGCATCGAAGAAGGACTATGACATTCATTTGGGCCGATTCAGTCTAAGATTTCGGACAGGTTTGCGACACGATGTAGCGGCGGATGCGGCTACTGCTAGTAGATGGTGAATGCCTACCCGTCAGCGGGTGTCGGCATACCAGCGGAGACAGTTTCTCCCGTCGCTCTTAGCGCGATAGAGCGCTTGATCGGCGCGATCCATCAGCGATTCGATACGCGCATCCTGCAAGCGGTTACAGGTCGCGCCGATACTGACGGACATACGCAGAATTTCGCCGTCTCGTGGGCTGACTTGCAGGCCTTCCACCCTTAATCGGATGCGCTGGCCCACGCTTTCGCCCTCGTGCGGCGGGCAATCCTCCAGCACGACGCCGAATTCTTCACCCCCCAGGCGGCCGAAGAGGTCGATTTCGCGCAGTTCATCCTTGACTGCGAGGGTGAATGCACGCAGCGCCTCGTCACCGCCGAGATGGCCATAACGGTCGTTGATCTCCTTGAACCAGTCTATGTCAAGGATCAAGAGAACCAGCTGCCGCCCATGGCGACTTGCGCGATGCAGGGCTTGTGTGGCGAGTTCGAAAAAGATGCGGCGATTGCTGATGCCCGTGAGTTCATCCGTGGTTGCGAGCACATGCAGTTTGCGTTCAAGCTGCTTGCGTTCGGTCAGGTCGCGAATCACACCTTCCACGGCGATGTAGTTGCCCGCTTCGTCATACAGCGCGTGCGAGCTGATTGAGGCATCAACCAGTGCGCCATGCTTGCTGCGCAGCTGTACCTCGTAATCTGCCACGGACTTGTCGCGGCGAAGTACCGATAGGAATCGCTCGCGATCATCAGGATCGGCATAAAAAACGCTTGAGTCCTGGCCGAGCATCTCGTCGCTGCGGTATCCGAGTATCCGCTCTACCGCAGGACTCGCCATGAGAATCTTGCCCTGCGCATCGATGCGGTAATAGATATCCGTGGTGTTTTCGAACAGGCGCACGATGTTACGTTCGGTTTCCTGTAGATAGGTTTTCAGACGTCTGTGAGTGATATCCATCAATACGGCGACAATCCCCTGCCTCAACCGGTTTGATGTGCGAGCAGAGGCACTCACCCCACGCAGATCACCCTGGCGAGTGCGTATCAGCATTTCGATCACCGGGTAGGCTCCCTTGCGGGGTTTCAGCCATCGCAGGCGGTTGGCGATGCGTATGCGATCGAGGGGATGGATGAAATCAAAGATAGATGAACCGATAACTTCGCTCGTGGTTGGGGCACCCAATAGAGCTGCGGCCGGTTCGTTCGCATAAATGATCGTACCCTCCCTGAAGCACACGACTGGGGCCGGCAAGTCGTCGAATACGTCTGCGTCGGGCCCTTCCGCCTGCCAATCTTCCATCCGAATTCCGCTCCCTCACGCATCGCCTGGCCGAATAACGCCAATCGATACGATATGACGATCGATCCGCTAGACGAGAACGCTATATTGCGCACGGCTCGCCCAGATACCTTCAACCCGTTCCTTATTCTCATGATTTTATAAGGGTTGAGTATATCGCGACTTAGATTAAGTCTGGGTGGATCAGGCTTGGCGGCAAGATCGAAACCAATAAAAGCAAGTCGACGCGATCCGAGCGGATCGCATCGACAGCAATGGGGATGAGCTTATATTACTGGTATGGACCTCGGCTTAGACTGCAGTCGGCCGTTCGTGCTAATTGGTCGGGGCGAGAGGATTTGAACCTCCGACCGCCTGAACCCCATTGCACTCAGACACATTAACCGTTTGTTTTATAGACATATTCCTGGGCGTCCGTTGTCCCGCAAAGCATCACTTGGCACCACAATGCACCACCTTGTCCCGCAAATGTCCCGCAAGCTTTTCGGGTGATCAATTATCGGTGTTAATTATACCGATATATTGCGATTAGTTGATTTTCGCGCCACTAATACCCGCAGTATTTATTCGTTAACGCATAAAAAAAGTCCTCTTCAATGAGGGCTTTATGTTTCCTGAATCCGTAACTTAGCAGGCCATTATGATGTGATAAATAGCCGTAATTTATAGGCTATATTGCTAAAATAGACGCTCTCGAAAAGGTCACTCAGTCAGTGAAAAAATGAAGCGCTTCAAAATTGAACAATCAGATGCAGATATCATCAGCCACAGTGGCCTGGCACTGATCGGTCAGGCCATAAAACGCCACACGAAGCTGAGTAGCCAGCTGGATGCAAGCATCCCGTTACGCCATGGCATCAAGCATTCTGATGTCATCAAGAGCTACCTGGCATTACTGAGTATCGGAAAAAGCGATTTTGAGGCCATCAATACCATTGAGAGTGAATTCTATTTCATGAGCGCGATGGATATCAATGACATCCCTTGCGAAGCGACACTGCGCCAACGCATGGATAAACATGCGGAACACTTTTTGCCCATCGTCGAGAGAGCCAGCCGGGATTTTCTGAGCAATATCCAACCTACGCTACGGCCCTTGCCCACCGGACATATTCCGATCGATGCCGATGTGACCCCGATGGATAATTCGGGCAGCCACAAAGAAGGCGTATCGAGAACCTATAAGGGACATGACGGGTTTGCCCCCATGGCGGTATACCTCGGCCAGGAAGGCTATTGTATCGGCTTTGACTTTCGTGAAGGCAAGCAGCATTGCCAGAAAGACACACCGGCCTTGCTGGCAAAGACCTTGCGACAGGCCCGGGAAATCACAACGCAGCCCCTTTTGCTCAGGCTCGATGGCGGCAACGATTCCATCGAGAACATCGACGTCATCCTCGAGCACAGCGAAGACCATAAAACCCAGTCCCCTGTTGATTTCCTCATCAAATGGAATCCCCGCAAACAGGATAAAGCCTATTGGCTTGAGCTTGCGGAACAAAAAGGACGATGGGAAGAGCCACGGGAAGGCAAGCGGATAGCCACTTTCAGTCTGCAGGTTTCGCGGCAATGGCAAGGTTATGAGTATTCGGTACGGCAGGTCATTCGTCTAACTGAAAGAACCATTGATAAACAGGGGCAGATATTGCTGGTTCCCGAGATTGATCTTGAAGGATGGTGGACAAGCCTGGACATCAGTGAAGGCGATATCATTCAGCTTTATGCGGATCATGGTACATCGGAACAGTTCCACAGCGAATTTAAAACTGACATGGATATCGAACGCTTGCCCTCCGGGAAATTCGCCACCAATGCGTTGGTATTGGGAGCCAGTGTGCTGGCCTACAATATCCTGCGCTGGATTGGGCAAAACGGCTTGTTGGGTCCAACGTCTCCGAAACGCAACAAAGCGAAAAGGCGACGGATCAAGACAGTGATGCAAGAGCTGATGTATGTTGCCGCACGCATCATCCGAACATCGCGCTACATCAAGATAGGCTTTGGCAAAGGTTGCCGTGCACTTCAGGCCTTTGAAACGGTGTATCAGAAACTGGCCTACGGATAAAGAAAGGCCGATAAGCGTGGCCAAACTGGCGTAGTTACAGGATCAGTGTGCGCAGAATACGTTGAATCGACATCATTTCCGTCTGCCAACAATAATGATGTCAGTTTTTATTCAAAAAACACAACCGTTGCAGCTCATTCATGTGGCGATACGAAATGTTAACGAATCATGTTGAAGGCTGCATGCGAAAATACGGATTCAGGTGTTTGTTAAATCGCAGCAACGCTAATGCCATTTCACGGGGAAGGTCCGTTCGGACAACTGGCCGAATTCGATCGCAGCAAGATCGAGATGTCTTAATCCCATTAAGCGGGGAATGTCCGTTCGGACCGGGCGGCACGTGAGTGGCTGTCAGTATGGTTGGTCTTAATCCCATTAAGCGGGGAATGTCCGTTCGGACCGTGCGCACATTGCATCGACGCTAAGAAAGCATTGTCTTAATCCCATTAACAGGCTGTTGAAAATTCCCCCGATTTAGCGGTTATCATGTTGATCAGGGTCCATTGGCGACGTGCCCCTTCGGATCTGGGGCCTGATTTTTCCCGAAAACAGCCCAAATCCCGATCTCTGGGCGCACCGATCCCTTGATGTGTGCCTTCAACATGCTGCCAGTCCCAGATTGCGCATCCGCACCAGGTTGTAGGCCGCCGCGCTGAGCACAAACTGGAAATCCAGTTTCTCGCGTCCGACAAACCGACTTTTGCGCAGACCCGCAATGGTCTTGAGCCAACCGAAGCATTCTTCGATCCGCTTGCGGATCGTCAGGCTGGTTCGGTAACCGGGATGGCCGATGGTGCGCCCGTCGATGGCCGAGCGGCGCCCGGCCGTGTTCTGAGCCACATGCGGCGTGACGTTTCGTCCACGCATCGCCGCCACAAAGCCTTGCGTGTCATAGTTCTTGTCCGCGCCCAGCGTGATCCGGTGGCTCCCGCCGAGCGCGTCGACAAGCTCGACACCGGCCTCGCGCTCGGCCGTGCCGGTGGCCTGGCTCGTCTGCGACTCGACGATCAGGCCGTGGCGGTTTTCCATCAGCAGGTGTCCGAGGTAGCTGAGCTTGGCGGTCGTGCCTTCGCTCTTGCGATACAGCAAGGCATCCGGGTCGGTCCTGGAGACGTGCGTTTCCCGACACCGCTTCTGCCCGCGAAAGTCCACCGTGGGATTGCGCCCGCCACCGCTCGGCGGCGCGTCCTCGTCCCGGGGCCGGTAGCTCTTGTGCGAGGCCAGCGCTTCGATCAACGTGCCATCGACGCTGAAGTGTTCGCTAGACAGCAGATCGGCCGCACGGGCCTGATCCAGCACCCGGGCGAAGAAGGTGCGGGCCACATCGCCTGCAAGCAGGCGGTCACGGTTCTTGGTAAACGTGGAGTGGTGCCAGACCGGATCGTCCATGGAAAAGCCCACAAACCAGCGAAACAGCAGGTTGTAGTCGATCTGTTCGACCAACAGGCGTTCGCTGCGGATGGTGTAGAACGCCATCAACAGTTGCGCGCGCAGCAGCTTCTCCGGCGGGATCGAGTCACGGCCCATATGGGCATACAGCGCATCGAAGTCAGCGTCGAGTTCTTTGAGCGCTTGATCGACCATCCGCCGGATCGGGCGCAGAGGATGGTCCTTCGGCACCCGTTGCTCCGGGCTGACCGTGCTGAACAGCCCATCCTGATGTATGTCGGCACCGCGCATCGGCCACAACCCTCACTCAACAATACAAAACCAATCTTCCGGGTTTACAGGACTTTTTCAACAGCCTGTTAAGCGGGGAATGTCCGTTCGGACTTTTGCATGGGGTAGTAATGCAGCTAAAGGCGATGGTCTTAATCCCATTAAGCGGGGAATGTCCGTTCGGACTCCTGTCATATTTCAGAAGCCTTACGGATCATAGACTTACGAGACCTTTTCTCCGCACCATTTCGGTGCAAAAAAGTTAGCTTTTTCTCGAGGCCGATCCGGGTCGGTTGTCGGGTTGTCAAAGAGCGGTGCTGCGAGGCTCTGAACATCGCATGCGAGGCCTCAAAAATCAACCTGCCCTGTCTTACAGAAAGCGAGCGCTGATGAAAAAGCCCGTCATCATGCCGCCCAAGGCCGCGAAGGCGTACGACAGCACATGCATGGGCACATCCAGCATCGGCGACAGCCATCCCTGCTGCGACATCTGCCACAGCGCGTACAGGACCGTGCAGGGTATGAGACTCCGATAAATCCCCTCCGGAAATCCTTCCAGGATACGCCACAGATCCAACGCGAACCGATCTTCCTGCAACGGGCAGTAGTAATTCGCGACACGCCAGACGCCACGCCCGAGCCAGCCTTGATTGGCAGACGCGCGAGCGGATTTGCCGTTCTTTTCGTTCTTCTCGCTGCGTGGCATGTCGTTTGTTTCCCATCGTCATTGTGAAGAGGCAAACCGATGCAAAGATATCAGCTTGCTCGATGGAAGACACCATAAAGCACAGCAGCATGAGCTGAACGATTGGCAAGCTTGTCGGCGCGCTTGCATTGAAGGGATCAAACCCGCTCAAACGCCACGCACAAAAAAACCTCCGTCCGAAGACAAGAGGCTTTTCTGATCTTGCTGCTCTAAAACAACCGCGACGCGAATCCCATTAAACACGAAGGCTCATTCGGACCAAGATGACCATCCACTCCGATTACATATCAGCCGTCTTAATCCCATTAAGCGGGGAAGGTCCGTTCGGACAACTGATCGTAAAGCCCAAGTTCTCTAATGAAGCGTCTTAATCCCATTAAACGGGGAAGGTCCGTTCGGACGAACAAGCTCGCTCCAACGACCTCGTTCAACAGTGTCTTAATCCCATTAAACGGGGAAGGTCCGTTCGGACACGGAATGTGCACGAGCGAGTACAATCGTACGCGGTCTTAATCCCATTAAACGGGGAAGGTCCGTTCGGACACCAGCCCCCATGGGTGAGAGAGAAGGTGGAGAGGTCTTAATCCCATTAAACGGGGAAGGTCCGTTCGGACTCCTGTCATATTTCAGAAGCCTGACGGATCATAGACTTACGAGACCTTTTCTCTGCACCGTTTCGGTGCAAAAAAGTTAGCTTTTTCTCGGGGCCGATCCGGGCCGGTTGTCGGGTTGTCAAAGAGCGGTGCTGCGAGGCTTTGAACATCGCATGCAGTGGCGCAAAAATCAACCTCCCCTGCCCCGATTACGTAATGCGCGTTACGTAATGCCGATTACGTAATCGGGTCGGTGTTGGCGATGGACTCTTTTCGCAGCGACAACAAAAAGCCCGCCAGGCGGCGGGCAAGGTGCTTTTGTCTCTGTCGCGTGCGTGCTCAGGCCTGATCGTTCGATGGCCGTTTGCGCGCCGTGCTCTTTTCGTCCTGGGTCGCGTGCTGCGCCATGAACTGCTTCAAGGTCTCTGACTGATCCTGAATGACGGCTTGCAGGGCGTTGAGCTGTCTTGCCAGGCTCTCGTTCTCGCCCTGCAGTCTTGCCTGCGCCTGTTCCAGTACGCGCGGACCTCGGTGGACGATTGGGCGAGGGCTGATTGCGTCTGTTCCAGCTCCTCCAAGGTGCTATCCAAGCGCCTCAGCAGCTGTTCCAGATCCTGCTCGGCGGTTTGCACGCGCGCATTGGCGGCGCGTCTTAGGGTTTCCACATCCTGCGCCGCCACGCTCTGCGCCTGCTGCCACAGCTGCCCCAAGGTGGCCGTGAGCGAAGCCGCGATCTCCGCAGGCACCTCCACGGTCATCGGCGAGGTGCTCGCCGTACGCGCGCGCAGTGTCTGTAGATGTTTGCCGATGGTGGAATAACCCCCGCTGCCCAGCTCGTTGCGTATCGCGTCATACGTCACCGCCTCGTTGCGGGCTTCTAGCGCGGAGACTGCGCTTTCTACCTGTTCCAGGGTAATACCGGATCTTCCCATTGTGATGATTCCTGACATAAAGGGTTCCAAGGCCAGGCGACAGGCCTGGCAACCCGTATAGGGAACGCCAGGGCAAAAAAGGACGGGCCACAAAAAAACCTCGAATGCAAAAAAACCGAGACCCGCGAGCACCCAGCAGAACGGATGCGGGTTGTCTGCACGCAGGCGTGGCGCAAGGCGCATCACGCGACGTGCGCAAGCGTGCGCGATGCGCGCACACGACTGAGCGCAGATCACTGCGCGAACCGGGGAGCCGCGTATGCGGGGCAAGGCGTTCAGCCGAAGCCCCTCAGAGGTGTGCGCCCCAGCGCACGGATCTGAGGCCGGGGGAGCCGCCACTGAATTTGCGCCCCAGCGCAAATAGCACCGCCCACGGTGCGCTCAGTGGTGGGGGCAGCGCCCTCGCCCCCAGAGTGCTCCCCCCAGGGAGCACGCCGGGACACCGGGTGTGCGGTGGCGGTCCACTGGCGCAAGTGGCGAAGACACGCCGCGACGGTGGCAACCGACACCAGCGCAGCAGGTGTCCCGGCGTGCGAACCGCCGCCGACAGGCGGGGGGCGAGCGTAGCGAGGGCACAGAGGGGGCGACTGATAAATGAGGCGTAAGCCCGCGTCCAGCGGGCTAGCAGGCGTGCGCGCGTTCAGCGCGTTGAGCCTGCGCTAGCCGATCCGTCGCCGATCAGGCGACTCCATACCGTCTCCCTCACGCTTGATCGAGGGAGACGGAGGGCGAAGACGGTCATCGTCGTCGCTATACGTGATGCACATACACAAAAAGGAGCATCACATGCGGATTAACAAGCACCTCTTTCATCGTCTCGTCAAAGTGCCCCAGGCACCGTTGGACGAGACCCTGCACTCCGATCAGCGTCAAGCGCAGGCGGAGACTGAGCCGCCAGACAACGCGCCTGAGCCGCCGAGGATCGCCCTCCCCGGCGCGTCCCCAGGGCTGCCGCCAGGCGTCGCTCGGGGCTTGGAGAACGAGCAGGCGGTACTCGTCAGCCTGCACGAGTACGGCTGGCTGACGGCACGTCAGGTGGGCAGGCTCGTCTGGCGCGAGAGCACATACGGCTTCCAAATGGGTCGCCGCGTCTTACGACGACTTGAGAAAAAGGGTCTGGTCGTCAAACGCCCATTGCCCCGAAAAGCCAGCGCCTGGGTACTGTCGACGCGAGGCGCGCAGCAACTCAGGGCATCGGGGATCGATGCGCGGCGCGGCACGGATCAGCGCGTCGATAACATCACGTGGCGGCATCGCTGGCTCGTCAACGAGTTCCTCATCCTGAAAGACCCGACAGGCATCACCAAGTACAGCGAGTACGCGATCCTTGCGCATCGCGGTCCGTTTGCGCTCACCGACACGCCGCGCGGCCGACGTCCTGATCGGAAGTGGCTCGGGAAGATCCCCGATGCGCTGTGGACCAAGCAAGATGGCGATGTCGCTTTGGTGTCGTGGATCGAGGTCGAGCGCACGCACAAGCGCCCCGCCGATCTCAAACAGCTGTGCGAGTTCATCGTGCGTGGGATGCATCAGCCGGTGATCGCGCACAGCGTGCTCGAACTGAGCAAGATCTTCCTCGTCTACACCTGGGACAGTCAGCGGCCTGAGACGCGCGCACAAGTGTATCCGCTGATCCGCGCCTTGGTGCGGGGCATCCGCGCCGCGTTCGATCATCACTTTGAGCCTTACGACGCGGTGACGGTCGATGCGTACGCCGAGACGTTGTTCGAGTCCGTGTACCTGGCGCTGCTGGATGTCGGGCCCGGACCGATACTGCGCGACGGCATACAAGGCTGGCGTCTGCAATACGTGTGGCACGAGGAGGGGCTGGCGGTGCTTAAACAGGAGCTGGTTGAGGATGGAGGCCGAAAACACAAACGACGTTGAACGGATGACCGCATCGCCGAATGCGCACGAATAAATAATCAATAAATTAATTGAAAAAATAATTGTGAAATTAATTTAAATATGATTTAATATTCGCGCCTTTTTGGCAATTATGAAGTGATTTATTAACCCCCAGGCCTAATGCTTGGCGGAATTAGGCCAGAGACCCACGATTTTTTTAGGACATTAGTTGAGTAACCGCTAACAGGCTGTTGAAAAAGTCCTGTAAACCCGGAAGATTGGTTTTGTATTGTTGAGTGAGGGTTGTGGCCGATGCGCGGTGCCGACATACATCAGGATGGGCTGTTCAGCACGGTCAGCCCGGAGCAACGGGTGCCGAAGGACCATCCTCTGCGCCCGATCCGGCGGATGGTCGATCAAGCGCTCAAAGAACTCGACGCTGACTTCGATGCGCTGTATGCCCATATGGGCCGTGACTCGATCCCGCCGGAGAAGCTGCTGCGCGCGCAACTGTTGATGGCGTTCTACACCATCCGCAGCGAACGCCTGTTGGTCGAACAGATCGACTACAACCTGCTGTTTCGCTGGTTTGTGGGCTTTTCCATGGACGATCCGGTCTGGCACCACTCCACGTTTACCAAGAACCGTGACCGCCTGCTTGCAGGCGATGTGGCCCGCACCTTCTTCGCCCGGGTGCTGGATCAGGCCCGTGCGGCCGATCTGCTGTCTAGCGAACACTTCAGCGTCGATGGCACGTTGATCGAAGCGCTGGCCTCGCACAAGAGCTACCGGCCCCGGGACGAGGACGCGCCGCCGAGCGGTGGCGGGCGCAATCCCACGGTGGACTTTCGCGGGCAGAAGCGGTGTCGGGAAACGCACGTCTCCAGGACCGACCCGGATGCCTTGCTGTATCGCAAGAGCGAAGGCACGACCGCCAAGCTCAGCTACCTCGGACACCTGCTGATGGAAAACCGCCACGGCCTGATCGTCGAGTCGCAGACGAGCCAGGCCACCGGCACGGCCGAGCGCGAGGCCGGTGTCGAGCTTGTCGACGCGCTCGGCGGGAGCCACCGGATCACGCTGGGCGCGGACAAGAACTATGACACGCAAGGCTTTGTGGCGGCGATGCGTGGACGAAACGTCACGCCGCATGTGGCTCAGAACACGGCCGGGCGCCGCTCGGCCATCGACGGGCGCACCATCGGCCATCCCGGTTACCGAACCAGCCTGACGATCCGCAAGCGGATCGAAGAATGCTTCGGTTGGCTCAAGACCATTGCGGGTCTGCGCAAAAGTCGGTTTGTCGGACGCGAGAAACTGGATTTCCAGTTTGTGCTCAGCGCGGCGGCCTACAACCTGGTGCGGATGCGCAATCTGGGACTGGCAGCATGTTGAAGGCACACATCAAGGGATCGGTGCGCCCAGAGATCGGGATTTGGGCTGTTTTCGGGAAAAATCAGGCCCCAGATCCGAAGGGGCACGTCGCCAATGGACCCTGATCAACATGATAACCGCTAAATCGGGGGAATTTTCAACAGCCTGCTAAGCGGGCCTCCGACACGGAGGACCGAATGTCCCATGAAGTACCCACACTCGCTGCGCAACCGCGCTTTCTGCGCCTGCGCGATGCACCTGCTTATCTCGGCATGGATCGCAATCGATTCAGAACCCTCGTACGCCCCTACCTCACCGAGATCCCCATCGGCACCCAAGGCGTTGCGTTCGACAGGCTTGATCTCGATGCCTGGGCCGATGACTATAAACGACGCAACGGACGCCCCGGAGTCGCTTGGAAAGGAGCAAGCCCATGGGACGTAAACAGCAAGGCGGCGCAAGCCGCAGAACGCCGGGTCTCCACCTCCGCGCGGGGATCTGGCACATCGACAAGGTCATCCGAGGTAGCCGCGTTTGCGAAAGCACTGGCACGGGTGACTTCAACGAAGCGCAAGAACTCCTCGCCCGACGCATAGACGAGATCCGTCAGGCGCGGTTGTTCGGAACCCGTCCGCCGCGCACGTTTCGGCAGGCGGCCACGAAGTACCTGCAAGAGACCGTGAAGAAGACCTTGAGCGACGACGCCCTACAACTGAAGCTGCTCGATCCGTTCATCGGCGATGTGCGCCTGGACCGTATTCATATGGGGGCGCTTCAAGACTTCATCGCCGCGCGCAGGCAACGCAGGGTCAAGACCGCGACCATCAATCACGCGATCCAAACTGTTCGCCGCATCTGTAATCTGGCAGCCGGAGAATGGATCGACGAACACGGGTTGACCTGGCTGGAACATGCACCCCGCATCAAATTCCTGCCGGTGAAGGATCGTCGTCCGCCGTATCCGCTGAGCTGGGACGAGCAACGGCATCTGCTGCAACAGCTGCCGGAGCATCTGGCGAAGATGGCGCTGTTCGCCGCCAACAGCGGTTGCCGGGAAGCGGAGATCTGCGCCTTGCGCTGGGACTGGGAAGTCGAGGTGCCTGAGATGGGTACCAGCGTCTTTATCATCCCGGAGACTTTCGTCAAGAACGGCGAGGAACGGCTGGTGGTGCTCAACGATGTCGCGCGATCGATCATCGAGGGTCAGCGAGGACAACATCCCGAACGGGTCTTCGTCAGTCGCGGACGTCCGGTGAATGAGATCAACAACCTGTCCTGGAAACGGGGACGCATCGTTGCGGCGCTTTCGCACATTCGGGCCTCGGACGAGTGTGGCGGCATCGAGGCGTCGGTGGAGCGTGTCCATAAGGATGTCGTCGCCAGGGTGTGGGGTCTCAAACGCGGCAAGGATGTCGAGTCGGTTTATACGTGGACCGAATACGCCGAGGAGCGCGCCGTCCAGGGAAAGCCCGTCGAACGCCTGCAGTACAAGGACTACGACGTGCCGCAGCAGATGTTGGCCAAGGCACGCCAGCGGTTCATCGACGCGCACTGGCCCGCATTTGCGGCGTTTTCGCGAGTCCGCGTGCACGATCTCAAGCACACCTTCGGGCGTCGTCTGAGAGCGGCAGGCGTGGGCTTCGAGGACCGCCAGGACCTGCTCGGGCACCGTTCGGGGCGTATGACGACGCACTATTCGGCGGCCGAGCTGGGCAATCTGATCGAGGCGGCGAACCGGGTTTGTGGGTCAAAGTCCCGCAAAAGTCCCGCACTCGTGGTCCTGAAACGCAAAACGGGTTAGAGGCAATGCCGCTAACCCGCTGTAAAGCTTAGGGAATTTTGGTCGGGGCGAGAGGATTTGAACCTCCGACCACCTGAACCCCATTCAGGTGCGCTACCAGGCTGCGCTACGCCCCGTGAGGCCGGGAAGATTACCGGAAGCCGTGTGCCATAGCAAACCCATGTCGATATTGAAGTCTGGCCATGGTTTACGCTGTGCGCCTTGTCCTGGTTGCATTGCAATGCAATTCGATACAGCGACGCCATGGATTTGCTGTCTACGGGGCCGGTTTTGTCGCGCGTGGGCGACGGATCGCTTAGAATCAAACACTAATACAGACTCATGCCCATCAGCCCATGGTAGCGGAAGCCAGCGTTCTTACCGAACAACTCAACCGTTGCAGTAGCCCATACCGCGACCCCCTTTCCCGAATTGAATGGGACAAGTTGGATATGGACGCTTGGTGGCTGCCGGAATCGGCAGTAAGTCTATACGGTCTCCCCATCTACGAATCGCTTCCCGAGCCGCAGCGCAAACGCCTTTCTCAGTACGAGTTCATCAACTTTATCGAAAAAGCGCTTTGGCTTGAGGGTATCTTCATGGAACGGATTAGCCGAGCATTGGCCGATTCGTTGGGACAACCCTCGCAAACCGTATACAGATTGCATGAACTCCGCGAGGAAGCCGGGCATAGCCTGATGTTCATGGAACTGATCCGCCGTAGCCGTCTTCCCATCACCTCCGCGGCATTTAAGCGCCCAAGGTTGGCCACTTGGGTCGGTCGTCATGCTCCCTATAGCTCTGCAGCCTTCTGGATCGCTGTGCTAATAGGCGAACAAGTTCCTGATCGAATGAATCGAACAATTCGTAAGCATCGTGGCGAAATTGCACCCACGGTCTATGACATCATCACTGTTCATGCTATCGACGAAGCCAGGCACATAGTGCATGCACGTGAAACGTTACATGAGTGCTTCCCGCATGGCGGGCAATTGACACCGCTGTATCTGCCTCTACTGAACCGAATCTTCAGGCAATTCGTGCATGCCTTTTACTTCCCAACACCCGAGCTATACCGTCAGGCAGGGCTGGATGCACCTCAGCTATGGGCTCGTCGCGCGCGGGCCAACCCGAGCAGAATTTCTTTTATCGACGAATGTGTCGCAGGAACAGTGCGAGAACTCGGTGCTAAAAAGCTCCCAGTCAACTGGCGATAGTTGGATAGACAATCTTATTCGCCCGGCCATATGGAGCGGCCATTAATTGGTATGTGATGTGCTTATCCCACGACGTTTTTGAGTTCTTGTACCGTGTTCTCAAACACAAGATTGCCAATCAGTACCGGAAACTCTCGCGCACTGCAGCCGTGTCTATAGAAGAAGCGACAGATCGACCCGTTGACTCGGACAGCAGTGATCGGTTGTTTTTTGACGCCTCGGGGCATTGGGCAGAAGATATCAAGAGTTGGGGGACGCGATCCGCTAACTGAAACTGAGGCAACCGCATTCTGGGAGACCTTGAATCGATGTCTTAATCAGTTGCCGAGATTGCAACGTGACGCCTTCACGTTGAACGAGCTAGAGCCCACTAATGGTGAAGAAATTCACGAAATACTGGGTATCAAAACAAGCCACCTCTATGTGCTATTACATAGAGCAAGATTGTCAATCAGGCGTTGCCTGGAGACGCTCTGGTTCGGAGAGCGAGAGTCATGATAGGTATGATCCATTGCCGTGAAGCTGCGTATTACCTTTCGCTAAAACGCGAAAGTCCACTCACCATGCCGCAAAAAGGGCAACTCGTGTTTCACTTTATGATCTGTAGTAATTGCCGACGTTACCGAGACCAAATCCGCTGGATGGACGACGCGTTAGACGTTATAGCAGAATCAGCGGAAAACATCAGGTTGCCTCGTGACGCGCGCCGCAGAATCGAGGAAAATACGCGCCAGCTATCATAATGGATTAACTGGGTGCGGTTTGGCGCTGGCGTAAAGGCGGATGGGTGCTGTCCCCGCTGCCTTACTTCAAATTCTCCAAACGTATTCTTGTAACGTGTTCGGAGGTCGTTTCCAAATCTTGTATGCGCCGGATCGCCTCATCCATATTGCTCTCGCGGATGGGGGCAGTCACGATGACGATTGCTGCGTCGCTTGCGTCTTCCTCCGGTGGGCGTTGTAGTACAGCCTCGATGCTAATGGAAGAATCACCCAGAATGCGCGTGATCTCCGCCAACACGCCGGGCTTGTCTTGCACGCGCAGATGTAGGTAGTAGGCGGTTACCGCTTCGCCGATGTCGAGGACAGGCACATCAATCAGCGCATCAGGTTGGAATGCGAGATGCGGAACACGGTTGTTTGGGTCAACTGTCAGTGCGCGAGTGACATCAACCAGGTCAGCGACCACAGCAGATGCAGTCGGCTCGGCCCCTGCTCCTGGACCGTAATACAAGGTTGGCCCTACAGCATCGGCACGTACGAGTACAGCATTCATGACGCCGTCTACGTTGGCGATAAGGCGGCGATGCGGGATCAGCGTAGGATGTACCCGTAGTTCTATCCCATGTTCGCGCCTTCGCGCGATCCCAAGATGCTTAATGCGATAGCCGAGTTCTGCGGCATACTGTACGTCTTCGCGCGTAATTCGCGTGATGCCTTCTGTGTAGACCTTGTCGAACTGTAGTGGGATGCCGAAGGCAATGGATGCCAATATGGTCAGTTTGTGGGCGGCGTCAATACCTTCTACGTCGAATGTGGGATCTGCTTCCGCATAACCCAGACTTTGCGCTTCTGAGAGTACGTCCTCGAAATCACGCCCCTTATCGCGCATTTCGGACAAAATGAAATTGCCGGTGCCATTGATTATCCCGGCAAGCCATTCAATCCTGTTGCCCGCCAAAGCCTCTCTAATGGCTTTGATTACTGGTATCCCGCCGCCGACAGCGGCTTCGAAAGCCACGGTCACGCCCCGTTCGCTGGCGCGCGCAAATATTTCATTGCCATGCAACGCGATCAATGCTTTGTTCGCGGTTACCACATGTTTACTTTGGTCGATTGCCCGTATCACCATTTCGCGGGCAATCCCCGTGCCGCCGATCAATTCAACCACGATGTCGATTTCAGGATCGTCGATGACATCCTGAGCGCGATCCGTCAGCGCAATACCGCCCAGGTCGCAGTCGCGTCGCACTGATAGATCCCGGGTAGCCGCACGCACGATATTGATCGCACGTCCTGCGCGTCGAGCAATCTCTTCATTGTTGCGCGACAAAACCCGAACAACACCGCTGCCGACCGTACCTAGGCCCAGAAGACCGATCTTAACCGCTTCCAATGTCCTCTCCCGCTCCATCCAAAACCGTGCGCAGGTATCAACTGCCAGCACGAAGCATTTGTTTTATCCCTCTGATGGCCTGCCTGGTCCTGTGCTCGTTCTCGATCAAACCGAAGCGTACATGGTCATCACCATACGAACCGAAGCCAATGCCTGGGGATACTGCAACCTTGGCTTCTTTCAAAAGCCGCTTGGAGAATTCGAGAGAGCCAAGTTCTAGATATTTCTCAGGAATTTTAGCCCAGACGAACATTGTGGCTTTCGGGCGATCGACTTTCCAGCCGATTGCATTGAGTCCGTCGCAGAGTACGTCACGTCTGCGTCGATAGGTTTCCCGAATCTCTTCGACGCAATCCTGCGGGCCTTCCAAGGCACTAATAGCGGCAACCTGAATAGGCGTGAACATGCCGTAATCTAGGTAGGATTTCATGCGCGCCAATGCGGCTACCAGTTTTGCATTGCCGCACATGAAACCTACGCGCCAACCAGGCATGTTGTAGGTCTTGGACAATGAATAGAACTCAACAGCTACGTCCTTGGCATCGGCTACTTGGAGGATAGAGGGCGCCTTATACCCATCAAACGTAATTTCAGAATATGCAATGTCGTGCACGATCCAAATATCGTGTTCGCGTGCAATTGCGACAACTTTTTCGAAAAATTCAAGTTCGACACACTGGCCGGTCGGGTTTCCTGGAAAATTCAGGATCAGCATCTTCGGTCGGGGCCAGCTATCCTTGATTGCCTTTTCCAATTCCTGAAAAAAATCCACGTCAGGCGTCAGGGGAACATGTCGAATATCCGCACCTGCAATGACGCAGCCATAAGGGTGAATCGGATATGCCGGGTTTGGAACGAGTACGGCATCACCCGGCCCAACGGTCGCCAGTGTGAGGTGTGCGAGGCCTTCCTTCGAGCCTATCGTAACGATTGCCTCAGAGTCAGGGTCGAGTTCCACTCCGAAACGGGTCTTGTACCATTGGGTAATGGCGCGACGCAGACGGGGTATCCCACGAGAAACGGAGTAACGGTGTGTGTCACCGCGTCGTGCCGCCTCGATCATCTTGTCGACGATGTGAGGGGGTGTGGGTCTATCCGGGTTACCCATGCCGAAGTCGACTATATCCTCGCCACGGCTACGGGCTTTGGCCTTGAGCTCGTTTACGATATTGAAGACGTAGGGAGGAAGTCTTTGAATACGGGGGAATTCGTCTTTCACACAACGGCCTGCGAAAGTAGTAGGGTAGACGCGAAAAGTCGGTCAGAGTACGTTTAGCGTGACAGACTGTCAATCACTCGATGGACTGATGATACACTTTGGGGCATGCGATTTACCGAAGATTCGACTGACGCCTACTGCATCATTGACGCGCATGGCTCCGGCTGGGTGAGCGTCAATCATGTCATCTATCGCCACAGTTTGATTGTTACTCCGCAACGTATTGAGCCCTGGCGTCCAGCCGGCTTTAGCGATCTTGTCGGTGAAGACTTGCGTGGATTACAAGATTACTCGCCTGAGGTTATTCTAATTGGCACGGGTAGTTGCCAGCGGTTTCCTAATGCTGAGTTGCTCTCAATGATTCGCAATGCCGAAGCCAGTTATGAATTTATGGATACAGCGGCAGCATGCAGAACCTATACCATTCTCATGGCAGAGAAACGTCTGGTCCTTGCGGCAATGCTTGTCGATGAATGATCAACGAGCAATGCCGCATTTCAGCGTTCAATCCTGAAATAAGGCCTCTTCAGAAAACCCGGTTCCTTCAAGGATTTGACGTAGACGCTTGAGTGCTTCCATCTGGATTTGCCTTGCCCGCTCACGCGTAACGCCTAGCGCACCACCAACTTCTTCCAGAGTTGCTTTCTCATACCCCATGAGGCCAAACCGGCGCACGATCACTTCACGTTGTTTTACGTCTAGTTGATCTAGCCAGTGACTGACGTATGTTGAAATATTCTCATCCTGCAGTAATTCTGCAGGCTCTTGGGATTGCTCGTCAGGAATCAGGTCTGATAATGACCGCCCATTGTCTTGCCCGATGGTGACATCCATGGAGGTTGCACGCTCACTGAATTGAAGTAGGCGCTTGATCTCGTGGATCGGTTTTTCCATAGCGTCAGAGATTTCCTGCAAAGATGAGTCGCGATTGAGTTGTTGAGTTAAGCCTCGAACGGTACGTAGATAAACATTCAATTCTTTGACAACATGGATGGGCAATCGGATTGTACGGGTCTGATTCATGATTGCCCGTTCGATTGTTTGGCGAATCCACCATGTCGCATATGTCGAAAAGCGAAAACCTCGTTCCGGATCGAATTTTTCTACGGCTCTAATAAGACCGAGGTTACCCTCTTCGATCAAATCCAGGAATGCGAGACCTCGATTCATGTAGCGACGCGCAATTTTTACAACCAGGCGAAGATTGCAGACGATCATCTTGTTCCGCCCAGCGGGATCGCCTTGTTGAGCGAGTCTGGCGTAATACACCTCTTCCTGGGGGGTGAGTAGTTTCGAATATTCTATTTCTTTGAGATATAGGCGTGTCGCATCCATCTCGGTGGCATGTGTTGAGACGCGGCGCTTTTTCCCCTCTTCGGAACCAGCGCTTAGCTCCTCGATGTTCTCTGAAGATGAGACAACTTCTGTGTTGTCACTGTCCAGAGAGTCCATTCCTGCAGAATCTTCCGGTCCAGTGGCATTCATAGCAATGCTCTGGTGTTCAGAGTCCAAATCGATCTTGTTAGCCTCAACAAGTGATCGTGGATTTACTACTCGCCGAATATTCATACTTCACAACCCTCCATTCCACGTTCGTGGTCCCCGGTTGTTTTTGATTCATTTTAATTATCATTGTTAATGATTTGCCCTTATAGGCAGATACAGTATCGGGTTTACGGGGTTGCCGTCCAGCCGAATTTCGAAAAACAACATTGGCTGAGTTATGCCAGTACCCGTTTCTCCCATAAGAGCGATCGTTTCACCCCGTTTAACGATATCCCCCTCCTTAACTAATAATTTCTTATTATGACCATAAGCGCTTAAATAAGTACCATTATGCTTGATAATGATCAGGTTTCCATAACTGGGCAACCCATCGCCGCTATAAACCACTTGACCTGAGGCTGCAGCAACAACGGGCTGTCCAAGTTTTCCTGCTATTTCAATTCCTTGTTGGTTATCCGTATAGGTTCTTGCGATCTTCCCTTGGGTCGGCCACATCCATGTTACAGAGCCAGACGCGGTACCTTTGTGGGCACCCTCAGATTGTGTAGCAATGCCACGGGGGGCTGAGGCAGGTCGGTAGGGGCGCGCATGTCCAGGCATCTGCTGAGCTGCAGGTGCGTTGGCAATTTCTGTTCTGCCTGTTCCTGTCTGCATGGTCTGGGGATGCCCTGGTGGGTTCATTCTCAGCCATTGTCCTGGGGTTAGTGTGTAAGGCGGACGAAGGCCATTCCACCTTGCCAGGCGCTGATAATCCAAATCGAAACGCCATGCGATCGAATAAAGTGTCTCGCCTTGTCTGACTTGTACATAACCTGAGCGAAAGCCTGTTCCCTGATAAGGCAAAGCAGCGCAACCGGCAAGCAGGAGGTACGTCAGCACGCCACTCAGTGGCATGGAGAGGCTCATCAGCTTTCGCCATGTCACCGAATTCATATACAGCGCCATTTATCGACAGATCGGTAAAACTACCAAATGACAAACATCGGTTATCTACACAACAATTAAACTAAAGATACAGTCAAACATATGGGGTACGCATGACAACACATATTGAAAATTAAACGTTTCGCGGGGTTGATCGAACATTTAGAAATTGACCTCAATCCGTATGAACAAGTGGATTAAACGTCCTCGAAACGGAAGAGGACAACTGCCCCCTATCGCCTTATTCCCGTCCCGGTCTCATCGGTACAAAGGATACCTGGTCTAGCATTCGTCGGACAAACAACCCTTCTTCACGTGTTACCAACATAAGTTGTTGTCGTTCGCCTGTTCCGACTGGTGCAAGCAGACGGCCTGTGTGGGTCAATTGTTTGAGGAGTGTGTCAGGTATTTCAGCTGGTGCAGCAGTCAACACGACCGCCCCGAATGGGGCGCACTCCTCCCAACCGGTATGGCCATCATCCAGCTTGAAATGGATATTCCGAAAACCGAAGGAATCCAGCAAGCGGTTTGATCGTTGTGCCAGCGCTCCAATCCGTTCCACGGTGTATACAACTGGAACCAACTGGGCGAGAACAGCCGCTTGATAACCCGATCCTGTACCAATTTCGAGAACACTAGGCGGTGTCCCCGCTTCCAAAAGCACCTCGGTCATACGAGCCACAATGTAGGGTTGCGACAAGGTTTGGCCATATCCGATCGGTAAGGCCGTATCTTCATAAGCGCGAGTGGCTAGTGCTTCATCTACGAATAAATGGCGAGGCGTGGCTGCCATGATACTCAGCACCGCCTCGTTTTGTATGCCCTGTCCTCGCAAACGATCGACCATGCGGTCGCGGGTCCGTTGCGAGGTCATGCCGATACCATGCAGCGTGCCTGGCGTCAGGTCGTGCATGCAGATAGCCACTGGTTCAATGGATGCACCGCCTCATGGCGTGTGAGATCGACTTTGATTGGTGTTACCGAGACATAACCCGCATTGACAGCATGGAAATCCGTGCCTGGGCCACCATCTTCCTCCGGACCCGCCTGACCAACCCAGTAAACTGTACGTCCACGTGGGTCCGTTGCTGGGACTACTCCTTCCGAACGGTGACGATTCCCCAAGCGCGTTGCCCTAAAACCTCGCACTGAGCCCCAAGGTATATCCGGTACGTTGACATTGAGAATGCTGTCGTTGGGTAGAGGTGCCTTTTGTAGATTATTAATGATGGCGGTTAGTGCTTTAGCTGCGGTTTCCAGGTGTTGTGGCTGGAAGCTGTTGATTGAAACCGCAATGGAGGGCAACCCGAGAAAACGACCTTCCATGGCTGCTGCGACTGTTCCAGAATAAAGGATGTCATCACCAAGGTTGGAACCGTGATTGATACCTGACACCACCATGTCTGGTTCTTCGTCGAGTAAACCGGTTAAGGCTAAGTGCACGCAGTCAGTCGGCGTCCCGTCTACTCTGATGTAGCCGTTTGGTGCGGTTATGGCGCGCAACGGCCGGTTCAGAGTCAACGAGTTGCTGGCACCGCTACGATCTCTGTCAGGGGCTACAACCGTAATGCGGCCTACGGCGCGTAACGCGTCGCTCACGGCTGTTAAGCCGGCAGATAGATAGCCGTCGTCATTGCTCAGCAGGAAGTGCATGTTTCCCCCGTCAACACGGGCGCTAATATACTTCAATCCGATTGTTTACGCCCTGCTCTACCCAGGATTGACGATGTCTGAGATCGATGACGAGGATCGGGACTTGTTCCGACAAACGGTCGGCCCTGTCCACAGATTGGGTAAGGACACGGTGCCTCATCATCAGGCAGCACCGGCTCCGCATTTACGGCAACCGGAAATGTCGCTGCATCACATGGTCGAACAAACGCTTACGGACCCCACTCAGGATCCTGAGCTGCAACCTGGTGATGTGCTGAGCTTTGCGCGCCCTGGGGTATCTAGGCAGACGATGCGTCGACTCAGGCGTGGGCAGTATCGTATCGATGCAGAACTCGACCTGCATGGTCTGTCGCTCAAGGATGCCAGACAAGCCTTACTCGAATTCATACGACACAACCGTGGCAACAACCTGACTTGTGTTCGGGTTATTCATGGTAAAGGCTGGAAGTCGGGCAACACGGGCCCCGTGCTTAAGCCTGGCGTTAACCATTGGCTGCGTCAGTTAGATGAAATATTGGCGTTTGTATCGGCTCGCCCGGTCGATGGTGGGACCGGGGCAGTCTATGTACTGGTCCGTTCTAATTCCACTTAACTTGACTGATATCAACCTTCATATATTAGCGTTTTACCATACTCCACTCGTGTCGCCGGGATTTCTGAGCTAATAATATGAGGGCCATCAGGGGCCGGCACCTTCAAGTCGATACTGGGCGATCTGACATCTTCAAAAGGAGAGGAGAGCATGGTTCCAAGCGATCTCGTCGTGGATCTGTCGCGCTGGCAATTTGCCGCTACAGCGCTTTATCACTTCCTGTTCGTACCGCTAACGCTAGGTCTAAGCTTCATATTGGCTGCCATGGAGACGGTTTACGTTACTACCGGCCGCACCATATATAAGGAAATGGCCCAGTTTTGGGGCAAGCTCTTTGCGATCAATTTTGCTCTTGGTGTGGCCACTGGCCTGACCATGGAGTTCGAATTCGGTACGAACTGGTCCACCTATTCATACTACGTGGGGGATGTGTTCGGAGCTCCGCTTGCCGTTGAAGGGCTCATGGCATTCTTCATGGAGTCGACCTTCGTGGGCATGATGCTGCTTGGCTGGCATCGCTTAACCCGTGCGCAGCATCTTACGGTGACTTGGCTTGTCGCCCTGGGCTCAAACCTGTCTGCGTTATGGATCCTGGTTGCCAATGGCTTCATGCAGGATCCGCAGGGAGCTACATTCAATCCGTTTACCCAGCGTCTTGAGTTGACGAGCTTCATCCACCTGCTGTTCAACCCGGATGCCCAAGCCAAGTTTGTACATACGTCACTCGCTGGCTATGTAACGGCGGCGATCTTTGTCGTTGGCATCAGCGCCTGGTATCTGGGCAAAGGGCGTCATGTTGAACTGGCAAGGCGTTCATTGCGCATGGCGGCGCTTTTCGGCGTGCTCTCGTCGGTTGGCGTCATTACACTAGGTGATGCGCTTGGATTCATAGATGGCGGTCGTCAACCGACCAAGCTTGCCGCAATGGAAGGCCTTTGGGAAACTGAGCAGGCACCTGCCAGCTTCAACGCCATAGCGTTCCCTAGCCAGGATGAGCAACGCAATCTGTTCTCTATCAAGATCCCCTATCTGCTTTCGATACTGGTCAAGCACGATCTGAGCACGCCGATCATAGGCATCAAGCAGCTTGAGCAGGAAGCAGCGCAGCGCATCAAAAATGGCATACCTGCACTGACTGCCCTGGAAGCGATCCAAAAGAATCCTGACAATAAGCAGGCGCTGGTTACCTTTGATGCGCATAAGAAAGACCTGGGCTACGCTTTCCTGCTCAAGCGGTATGCTCCTGATGTCGCCAAGGCAACGCCATCACAGATACAGAAGGCGGCCAAGGACACCATACCCGAAGTCTGGATTCTCTTCTGGTCGTTTCGGCTGATGGTCGTTGCGGGCTTTGCAATGCTCATCTTCCTCGTCTTTGCGACACTGTATTCGCTCAAGACCGATTGTCGGCGTACCGGCTTCCTGAAAATCGCCCCCTGGTTCATTCCAGTACCTTTCTTCGCCTGCGAAATGGGTTGGGTCACGGCTGAAGTCGGCCGCCAACCATGGACAGTGTACGAGCAGCTTCCGACCTGGATTTCAGCTTCTACCCATAGTGCGAGCTACATGATCTTCTCGCTGACGGGCTTCGTGCTCCTGTACTCAAGCTTTATCGTGGTCGAGATGTATCTGATGACCAAGTTCGTGCGACAAGGACCGGATGAACCCGGAAGCCGCAGCGGTGGAAGTTTGGCAGGCCAGACCGTATTTGCCCATCCGTTGCTTGGCCCTAACCGCGACTGAACGACCGGAGAGAGGACATCATGGAAATTTTTACGACCTACGCAATTCTCAAGATCGTCTGGTGGCTGCTGCTCGGGGTGTTGCTCATGGGGCTTGCCATCATGGTGGGTATGGATATGGGTGTCGGCACCATTCTCCGCTATGTGGGGCGTACGGACGATGACAGGCGCGTCGCCCTCAATATCATCGGACCGCACTGGGACGGCAATCAGGTCTGGTTCATTCTCGGTGGCGGCGCGATTTTCGCGGCCTGGCCGACCATCTATGGCACTGCCTTTTCCGGACTCTACGTCGTGATGTTGGTATTACTGTGGTCGATGATTGTTCGGCCTTTAGGGTTTGAATACCGCAGCAAACTATCATCACCACAATGGCGCAACGTCTGGGACTGGACCCTGTTCGTCAGTGGCTTCGTGCCGATGCTGGTCTACGGCGCAGCGATGGGCAATGTACTGATGGGATTCCCATTTCATTTCGCCCAGGAAGGAACGGCCGTTTCCGTCTATACCGGCAGCTTTATCAGTCTGTTCAACCCGTTTGCCATACTGGCTGGGCTTGTATCGGTTTCCATGTCGGCCATGATGGGCGCTTTGATGCTGATGAACAGGGGCGAAGGCGCCCTGTTTGAGCGCTCAAGGCGGGTTGCCATGGCAACCGGACCGCTGGCGCTCGTGCTCTTCACGATTGCAGGAGTCTGGGTCGCAAACATGCACGGTTTCGTGATCACTGGTCCTGTGATACCTGGTATGCAGGCTACCCCGCTAGCGACGCAGCCGGTGGCTATCGAATCTGGTGGATGGCTGCACAATTATGGGGCGCACCCGGTTCTCTGGTTGCTGCCGATTGTGACCTATCTGAGTGTGGCTCTCGCAGTGCTGCTAGCGCGCAATGGCCGTTCACATGTCGCGTGGTGGCTGGGTGCGCTCGGCTGGATCGGCATCCTCGGGACTGTCGGTGCTGCAACCTTCCCATTTCTCATGCCGTCGCTCAGCGATCCTGCGCACAGCCTGATTGTCTGGAACTCTTCTTCCAGCGCTAACACTCTCGGGTGGATGCTTGGTTGGACAATCGTTTTCGTACCCGCCATCCTGGCCTATACCAGCTGGTGCTACTGGGTCATGCGCGGCAAGGTGACTTCGAGCCAAATAAATGCCGACGACCACGCATATTGAAACGGATATATCACGGATTACCGCGCTGCGGCCGTGCAACCCATTCATTTGAGGATCTGATCTATGCGCTATCTCGTTTATAGCATTCTCGCGCTGGTGTTGATTTTCGTTACGGTGATCATCGGTGACTATGGCCCATGGTATTTTGCGTGGATTATCGGTACGGTCATGATCGTGCTCGTGTCAGCGGCTGGTGGCGCATTGTTGGATACCCAGCTTGAAGCTGCAAATGCCAAGAAAGCCACAGGAGCCGAATCTCACTGACACACTTGCTCGATTCCATGTCGGCTGCTGATACGGGCCTAATGGCTCGGTCTCAGCCGATATGAGGTCGTTACCAGGAAATCGAGGCAACAGTCGATGAGACATCATCTTCGCAACTCTCTTGTCAGTGCCAGCACGCTGATTGGCGGCGCGACGGTCGCATTACTCGTAATGATCTATCCATGGACGATCGCATTTTCCGGTCCCGGGTTCAGGGAGTCGTTGTTCGCAGTGGCAACCTTTGCGGCCGCGGGCGGGTTCATTCTGGGCCTGGGATATCGACCTAGCAGCCTCTTGTTCAAGCGCCTCGTATCCCCGTGGGTTGTGATACCGATGATTCTTATCAGTCTTGCATGGATCGGCTATGCACTACATATCGGTCCGGATGCTCTTTCTGCACACGGATAGTTCAAACGTGCATTGGCAGGAGTAACGCGATATGCTTAGAAGGTTGTACAAAAAAAGAGGGGCGCCAATGGCGCCCCAGAAGCAGGAGGAGTCGACCAGGATCAAGGCATAACTTTGATCCTGTATGTATTGAAGCAGGTTGCGTGCCAAGCAATAAATAGCAGCTTCCAGAGCCATTGCAAAGGCCGATTGCAGCTTAATTGCACCAAAGTGACGCGCATCAGTCTTTGGGCGCGTTACTTTGGTGCCCGATCTTCGATCGGTCACACTTCCCACACTAGTCAGCAGGCGATAACGCAAACCTCCACTTCCAGATAGGTTGTGCGGTATGCCCGCATGTTGTGACAAATCTCGCAGCGCCCTCCATTGTCCGGACATGTTTTCTATCCATAGCGCAACCACCCCGAAGGCAAGCACTAAGCATGCGGTTTCCCCTCCCACATGAGCTAGTGCCGGCAAACCCAGCATCATTTAGGAAATCCGTAACAATCTGCTTGCAGATTGATCCTGCTCTCAAGTCGAGCGATTAGCGGCAAGGTCAGGCCAGGTACAAGTGCTATCCGGATCGCTTCCACATAGTGCGCGCACCCTCTGAGTCTGGGAGATGCGACCGCCAGAGAAATGACCTGATACCATACCCCCACTTCACGCTGGGTGGCGAAGGCGCCGCCGGCATAAACCAAATATGTTCCGGGTCCAACTCATGAGGTGCTTGCGGTTTTGATGAGCTCACATATATCAGGCGAACAAGCCCTTAATCAGAATAGTGTGATGGCGCGCAATGCTCGTCGTCTGTTTTATGGAGCCTTAGTAGGAACATTCCTTCTACGTCTTTTGTTCGCAGCAGTTCTGCCTATGACCGGCGATGAGGCCTATTTCGTCGTTTGGGGCATGCATCCTGCGCTGGGATATTATGACCACCCGCCAATGGTTGGCTGGTGGCTTACAGCGCTGCTTGCACTGGGAAAATCGGCATGGTGGCTGCGTATGCCCGCCCTATTGCTAAGTCCGTTCATGGCATGGGGCATTATGCGGATATTGCGACCGCATACGGGTACCTTGGCTTACCTGACGGCCACACTGTTCCTGATTTCGCCGGTAAGCCTTTACAACGTATTCATCACCACTGACACGCCGGTAATTTTCTTTATCTTTCTGAGTGGATGGGCGTTTTACGAGGCCAGTCGCTCTGAGCGGCTCAGGGATTACATGCTGGCTGGCCTCGCGGTCGGGCTAGGGATGCTCTCAAAGTACTTTGAAGGCTTGATGGCGGTTGCCATAGCAAGCTATTGGGCGCTCATCGACCGGCGGGTAAAGGCTTTTCTGGGCTTGATGCTGGTTGCGGGAATCAGTTCGCTATTGTTTGCCATCAATTTATATTGGAACTACGAGCACTGTTGGGATAATTACCTATTCAATCTGGCAAACCGAACCCACAAAGGATTCACCTTCAGCGGTCCGCCGCTTTATCTGCTCACCCTCCTTTATCTCTTCACGCCTCCACTGTTGTATGGTCTTTACAGTGTACGTGGGGCTATCTGGCAGCGTGCTCGTGAGCCCTTGGTCGGCGGTTTTGTGGTTTTTTCCGGGATACCTTTACTCCTCTTCGGGCTCCTGTCCTTTAAGAATGTGATCGGGTTGCATTGGCTATTGGGGTTTTATCCTTTCGTATTCATTCTCTTCGGCGCAGTTACGAATTGGCTGTCGCATCGCAGCAGCTTGGTTTTCATGGCTATTTTTTCCGCATTACATATCTTACTGTTGGGAACGCTATTATCAGTCCCTGTACCTGATCTAAAATTTATCGGGAAAAACTATTCTATGGTGGTGCTTGGAACACAAACGGATCGTATATGGAAAGATGCTGAGGCCTATGCAGTGGGTAGACATCTGGCGACACGTGGATATGCCAGCGCGGCGATTCTTGAGTACCACACGGGAAGGCATTTCGCCGTCTTCGGCAGTGGCTCTGACCACGGGCGTGAAGATGACTCGCTGACCAATTTCATTCATTGGAACGGTCAGAACGTTCTTCTGATCAGCACTAACAACCTTCCAGTCTCAGTCTATGCCCCCTATTTCGATCATGTTCAAAAACGCGTCATTGATGTGGATGGTGCAAGTATTAGCCTTATTTTAGGTAATGGTTTCCGATATCCTGTTTATCGACGCACTATCCTCACACAGATAAGAGCAAAGTATTATCATTTCCCGAGTTGGCTTCCAGTAGGCGCCTGCCCTTTCACTCAGCGTTACTTCGGCGGTATCCGATGACTCTCTCAGCGCCGTCTCGCCAATTGTCTGGCTGGGGACGTTTTCCCAGTTATGAAAACCCTGTTGTACGTCCGGAGCGCTATCGTCAAATCTCAGAACTACAGATTAATCAAGCTCGAATTGCGCGAGGCTGCGGAAGAAGCTATGGCGATGCGGCACTGGCCTCAAAGGGCAACGTGATCGACATGCGGCGCCTAGATCGCATGCTGGATTTCGATATGGAGACCGGGATACTTCACGCAGAAGCCGGTTTGACCCTGGCTGACACGATAAAGCATTTGTTGCCACTTGGATGGTTCCCGGCAATCACGCCAGGTACCCAACACGTGACGCTCGGCGGGTGTGTTGCCAGTGACGTGCATGGCAAGAATCACCATCACTCAGGCAGTTTTTCCAGTCATGTCGATGGTATATCGCTGATCGATGCTACCGGTCGTGAAACTTGGGTTGATCGCGCGACGGATCCTGACTTGTTTAATGCCACGTGTGGCGGCATGGGATTGACCGGGGTAATTGGAGAGGTACGCTTGCGCCTTCGGCGCGTCGAATCAGCTTATATCCAAACACGCGAGGACCCGGCCCCTAATCTCGCTACACTGATGGAAATGTTGGCGGATCCGAATTTTGACGACGATTACACGGTCGCGTGGATCGATTGTCTGCGAGGAGGTCGTGGCATTTTGATGCGGGGTCGCCATGCCCTGATGGATGAACTTCCGACAAAGCTACACGCGTATGCATTTGAGCCGCAGCTGGCTAAACCGCGTCGTGTGCCTTTCACACCACCCCGTGGATTACTCAACCGTTACAGCGTGGGGATGTTCAATGAGGCATATTATCGGTCCCACCAAGGCTCCACCAGAAATACGACCTTGCAGGATTACCGCCGATTCTTCTACCCGCTCGACGGTTTGTCTGACTGGAATAGACTTTACGGGCGTGGTGGTTTCATTCAATACCAATGCGTGATGCCTCAAGATGCAGCTGTAGAAGGACTACCAAAGCTGTTGGCGAGGATTAATCGAGCCAAACTTGCATCTTTTCTTGCTGTGCTCAAGCGCATGGGAGCTGAAGCCGACAGTTTGCTGGGCTTTCCACTAGCTGGATACACCCTGGCTATGGATTTACCAATCAATGGCGCGCGGGCGGTTGAATTGTGTGCGGAACTCGATGCCATCACTGCCGATCATGGTGGGCGTGTCTATCTGGCGAAGGACGCCTGCTTGGATGCTGGGCGATTCCGACAGATGTATCCACGTTACCCCGCATGGCTGGATATCAAACGCCGCGCTGACCCGAAAAACCACTATGCATCTGCACTCTCGCAACGACTGGGCATCCCCAATGACTAAAGGTGTACTTGTGGTTGGCGCAACCTCGGCAATCGCCAGCGCGCTCTCACGTGAACTCGCGGCAGCAGGATACGGTTTGTATTTGGCCGCTCGTGATAGCGATGAATTGAAAAGACTCAGTACTGATTTACGAGTGCGCTATCGCGTCCCTGTCGGTTACGGTGACTTCGACATCGAGGATATCGGTGCTCATGAACAGTTACTTCATAGAGCGGCTGTGGAGTTGGGAGATATCGACGGGGTTGTACTGGCCGCTGGGATGTTGGCTGATTCTCAGCAGATGCAAGATGACGAAGCAACGGCAGCCAAAATCTTAGCTGTTAACTTCACAGCACCAGCTCTGCTGTTATCGCGTTGTGCGCGTGCGCTAGAAGCCCGCCGACAGGGCTTCATCGTTGGACTTGGTTCAGTTGCCGGTGACCGCGGGCGTCAAAGCAATTACACCTATGGTGCGGCGAAAGGCGGTCTGGCGCTGTACCTGCAAGGTTTACGCAACCGGCTTACCTCTAGCGGTATTCATGTAATGACGGTCAAACCGGGATTTGTAGACACGGCAATGACCTATGGTTTGCCGGGACTGTTCCTTGTCGCCACGCCACGAGCTGTGGCAGCTGACATCATGCGCGGCATTAAAAAACGCAGGAATACGCTTTATACCCCATGGTTCTGGTGGATCATCATGTCTCTGATCAAGGCAATTCCTGAAGCATTTTTCAAACGCATGAAGCTGTAATCAATTCAGTTTGAAACGCTCAATCATTGCCCTAACTTCACCTGCAAGCGTCTCTAGGCGATAACTCTGCTCGGCAGCCTGCCCCGCACTATCACGAGCACGCCGCGTTCCGCCACTGATGGCCGACAGGTTTCGATTGACCTCTTCAGCAACGGCACTCTGCTCTTCTGCTGCGGTCGCGATTTGTGTCGACATGCTGTCAATCGTCTTGATCGCCTCAGCAATCTCAGCCAAAGCTACTGCGGCAGCCTCTACTTGATCCTCGCTCTTAGTCGCTTCCTCACGTACGCCCACCATCACAGTGACGGCTTCCCTGGCGCCTCCCTGAAGACGTTCGATCATGCCCTGTATTTCCGCGGTGGAACTTTGTGTCCGATTTGCCAGGGAACGCACTTCATCAGCGACAACCGCGAAACCACGCCCCTGCTCTCCTGCACGCGCTGCTTCAATGGCCGCATTGAGCGCCAAAAGATTCGTTTGCTCAGTGATCAACGAAATAACTTCCAATATCTTACTGATATCTTCCGTTTGAGATTCGACACGCTCAATCACTTCGGTGGCTTTTGCTACGTGCTGGCTGAGCATGTCTATGCCGGTAATCGCCGTGGTGGACGCCAAGGCTCCCTGATGCGACAGTTCCTGCGCTTCATGTGTCGCGCGTGCGGTTTCGCCAGCGTTGCGTGAGACCTCGTGACTGGTCGCGGCCATCTGATTCATCGCTGTTGCCACTTGATCGGTTTCAGAGTCTTGTTGGGAAAGTTCGCTATTGGTGTGTTCGGTAATACCTTTGATTTCGATCACCGATTTGCACACTTCGTCTCCGGTTGACTGCATTTGTTTGATGATCGCGCTCAACTCGCGTCGTACCTTGGATGCTGCAACAGCTATTCGCCCCAATTCATCGTGAGTCCGTTGATTGATCACACGAGAAAAATCACCCGACGCCAAATGCTCGAGATCGTATACGAGGCTCTTGGCTGGCCGCACAATGGCGGTTTCCAGTACTGCCACGAACCATGCGAATGACACCAGAATAGCTATGCCCATCAAGCCCGCACTCAGCAGAATGTGCCCCCGCACATGCGAGCTGAGGGATAAGATCTGACGAATTGCTTCAAGGTTTAGGGTACTGGCACCTTGTAGCTGAGCCTGAAGCGCACCATATCCGCTCCAAGCGACCCAGAGTCCATATGTCGCAGCCAACAGTAACAGTATCGTAGCAATACCCGTTATTAGTATGAGTTTGTTGCGGATGCTTTCTCGTATGAATTTCATGATTCTGCCGATCTCCTTGCCTGCTCTGTAACGGGATCATTCTTATTAATATTGGATCTGGTCTCGGAGTTCAGACGGATGCCATGTTTATCGGCTCAAGCACCCGTTTTCTTGAATCCTCACCATATTCTCGCTACTACCCTACAGCGTGGATAGGGGGCTGGTCATCGTCTGCGATTCGCATTAGAATACACCGCCTTGATGGGGCGGTAGCTCAGCTGGGAGAGCGTCGCGTTCGCAATGCGAAGGTCGGGAGTTCGATCCTCCTCCGCTCCACCAAATTCTCCTAGTAAAAACAATAAGTTGCAATGAAATGACCACCCTTCAGAGTTGGTCATTTTTTGACCAAAATGCCCCTCTGTGGACAGACATTTGTCCATATGGTGTCCATGAATTCCCGCTAGTACCCGTCTGTCTCTGTCCATCTGTCGTCCATGAGGCCGATCCGGTGTGGGCGACCTGACCTTAGCGTTTACCCCCTAACGCTACCCGCGCCGAACCGCCACCGCACAGGTGTGCTCGCAACCACTTGTCGGCTAATCGCTGCCTCACGTCAGCCATGTTTCTGTCACCCGTCCGCACACAAACTTCCTTGCCAGACAAGGAAACTAACACCTAGAAACTATTGACTGAATGTGTTGCAAGCACATGTTTTTACTAACTATAGAGGTTTGACGATACCGATTTACCGTGAGACAAATACGCCAAGGGAGAGATCAACCTAGCGGGACTAAGAACATGAACACTGACAAGCTGCTTATGCCTTTTGCACAAGCGTACAAAGCGCTCTCGATGCCGCGACCGACTGCATATAAGCGTGCTCACGCGGGGAAATTCCCTGTGCCGGTTCACCAAATAAACGGACGGATGATGGTCCGATCTGCGGACTGGGCCGCATTCGTGCAGGCACTCGATAACGACGCCTTCCGCGTAGGCGGTGCGTGATGGACGGCTTCACAAACCTCAAGGCCAGCAACAAGCCAACGGACCGCGAGAAGCGCAGGATCAAGTACAGCGTCGAACCGCTGGACATACTTGATGCGTTCGAGAATGAACCCGATCCGCTCGACTGGATATGGCCGGGATTCCTTGCATCCTCTGTGGGGTCACTGGTAGCACCCGGCTCCACGGGCAAGAGCATTTGGACAATGGAGGCCGCGTTCTCAGTGGCCGCTTCGGTGGCCGGCGGCGACGTGCTGGAACTCAAGCCCAAACACACCGGCAAGGTCACGTACATCGCTGCTGAGGACGACAGGGCGATACTCCGGCATCGACTGCATGCTATGCGCGAATGGCTTGAGCCAGCGGCAAGGGAAGTCATCTCCGAAAACCTGACCCTTGTACCCATCGTCGGCAAGCGCTGGAACCTGCTCGACGATGACTGCCTACGGTTCATCAAGGAGGAATACGAAGACAGCCGACTGATTGTCTTCGACACGCTCAATCGCGTTCACACAGGCGATGAGAACTCCAACGGCGACATGAGCGCGGTCGTGTCAGGGCTTGAGTGGATCGCCGCTGACGGTGGACCTGCATGTCTGTTCCTACATCACACGCCCAAGCAAGTTTCGATGAACGGCATGGTGGATCATCAACACGCAGGACGCGGCGCGACCGTGTTAAGCGACAACCCGCGCATGGTGTCTTACGTGGCGCGCATGACGGCGGAGGAAGCGCAGAAACTCACAACTTGGCCTGCCCAGAACCCCAAGCCGATCCCGGAGGAAGATCGGCATAGGTACGTCCGCTTTGGAACCTCGAAGCAAAATTACGGGGAGCCGACCGAGCCCCGTTGGTACAGAAGGGCCGAGGGCGGGGTGCTGGTGCCTGTCGAGTTATTCCCTACCGAAGGCGACCAGAAGGCAGACACGGCGCAGCAGTACGCCGCAGCAAGCGGAGGGCGTCGCCATGACTGGTGATCGTTTGCCCACCGCAACGGCACACCAAGCCCGACTCGGGATGTTTCAGCCTACTCGCAGGCCAATATACATCCAGCGGGAAATCACGACCCCATGGGGTCTAGTGCGAATCGTCGGAAGATTAGGGCAGGCACACGCAGACGTCTTTGAAGCGCTGTTCTACAGTGCCGAGGATTACGGCCCGCTGCTCGACGAGGACGGTGGCGAGCGGATCAAGCTCCTTGTTGACCCTGCAAAAGTGCGTAGGCTGACGAGGCAGGATGGGACGGGGCTTAAAACGATGCTGGACGAACTGACAACGGCCCTGATTGAGATAAAAGAACCGGAGCACCTACGCTGCATCGGTCACTTGATCGACCACATCGGCCTAGCAGCGCGACAAGATGGTAGCTACGTCACAAAGCCCAACCCGATGGGCGGCGAACGGCACCTATTGCGCATCGAGATCGGTAAGGCTGCTGTCCACCTACTGCGCCATGACATGGGACTGTGGCGTGATCCAAGTCCCATCGCAAAAATGAGGCGCGGCATCTCACAGAGCGTAGCGCGACTCATGCTGACTCACAGCCCCACCAAGCAGCCCACAGGCGGATTCCGGCTGGATAAAGTGCTTGAACAGGTCTGTGGGCCTCTCGCGCAGCAGGAGGCTAGGAATCGCCGCCGAGAGCTACGCGCCGATGCCGACAACCTCGCAGCAATCGGGATAGTAATCTGCGGCGACCGGATCATTTGCTACAGGCGAGAAGAAAGGAAGCGCATCCAAACAGGCAGCCTGAGCATGAATCACGAGGCGAGCGTGTAGCAGTTCCGCAGTGGCGTGTAGCAAATCCGCAGAGCGTGTAGCAGTTCCGCAGTGGCGTGTAGCACTTCCGCAGTCCTATAGGTTCTTCTAGGAACTTCATATAGGAAGTTCCTAGGGAACGCCCTTTTGAGGGGCGTTCCTCGAACAAACCCAAAACCAAAGCAAAGACAGGGGCGGGGAAAAAAGCGGATGGTTTGTACTCGATCCAGACAATACGTTTTCTCTATCCGCCGCAGGCGGGGCTAGCCATAACCCCGCGCTTTTTTCCCCGCCCCTATATCTGTTGTCGAGGTCGGCTTAGGTGTGGCGTGGGGCATGCACCGGATCGCACCGTACCCAATCCAGCAGTGCTACGCTCCGCGCGGAAACTATGCGCCGTATTGCACGCTAGACCCAACCGGGCATCACTACATCCCGCTCACTATGCGCGAGTAGCGCGGTTGACCGAAACGGCATTGAAAAGGCCCGGTCTATCCGGGCCTTTTTTTAGTCGTCGTCATCGAGGTCAGGCGGAGGCGGGGGCTCAGTCATCCGCTGGCCGCTGGTAAGCGTCTTGACCACCCGTGGGGTGTTCGACCTGATCGTCGGCGGTTTGTAGTCCTCCCGCCAGCTCGGCGGCACGCTGCCCTCGAACTTCGTCTGTTTGACCGGGGCCGGTGTCGCCGCAGGCCGGGCCTGCGGGGCGGCGGGTGCTGGGCGGCCCTGCGTGGCCGCAGGAGCCGCAGGAACGACCCGGCCAGACGTAGCCGCTGTCTGCTGCTCGCCGGGGAGCGGGCGCTGCACGGGTGCCAAGCGCCCCTTCTCAACCGCCTTGCGGGCGTTGACCACCAGACGGCGCAGGCGCTCAGGATCACCATCGCCACACTCGACCACCGGGGCAAGCGCATCGGCAATCTGGCCCCACGTGCAGCCGATACGTCGAGCGCCGTCGATGGCGTCAAGATAAGCCGCTAGTTTTGCAGTCTTGGCCTTGGGCTCCATGGTCGTACCCCTCAGTTAAGACGACCGTCAGGTGGCGGCGTCGCGTCGCCAAGTCGTGGGTCGATTAGTGGTCGTGGTGGCGGGGCGTACAGCCCTTTTGCGACCGCTCGCCGAGCCCGACCTATTGTCGTTTGCAGAGACGCGGGGCTCATATTTCCCCACGCCCAAGAACCCTGCTCAGCGATCTCGCCCCACGTCAGCCCTTGGCGGCGGGCATCGTTAATTGCGTCCAATCGAGCGGCAACGCGGACAGTTTTGTTCTTCGGTTCCATAAAACACCTCCGGTGGCTCAGATCAACAACGAAACAGCCTTGATTAGGTACTCATTCGGTATTCAATCGGTACTATTTCAACATCATCACAACAAACACTTTTTCCGATGTCAACAATTATTTAACAAGTATTCAGGCAACACTCAACAAGAACTCCGTTCACTTTCAGTGAACGTATAGAAATTTCCGAATCTCCTACGTCGATTCTAAGAGACACACCAACGCATCCTCCGGATGCCTTGGTGTCGGCTCCGCCGCCAAAACCTCGCTCCGCTCGGCCAACTCGCCCCTTCGGGTCTCGCCCGTCGCCGCTGCGCGTCTCCGAAGCCGCCCTCCGGGCCGCCTGCTTCACTCAGCTTGCGGGCCATACAAGATTTTGTATAATCGGTTTGTGAAGGCACCGAAGACAATCGAGTTCAGGGGTAGCGCGTTGGACGATCTGCGTGCTTTCCCGTCAGACGCCCGCCGAGAGGCCGGCCATCAAATCGACCAAGTGCAGAACGGGCGTGACCCCGACGACTGGAAACCTATGCCGGCAGTTGGGAAGGGTGTTCGGGAAATCCGTGTCCGCGATGCCACAGGCGCGTTCCGAGTGATCTACGTCGCCAAGTTGGCCGATGCCGTCTACGTCCTGCACTGCTTCCAGAAGAAGACGCAGAAGACGGCCAAGAGTGACTTGGAGTTAGCTGGGCAGCGCTACCGGGATTTGTTGAAGGAGCTAGGACGATGAGCAACAAACGATATGCGAACGTGTGGGACGCCATCGAGGACACGCCCGAGGCCGCCGAGAACATGAAGCTGCGCTCGGCGCTCATGATGGCGCTGAAAAAGCATATTGAGGCCGTCGGGCTCAGTCAGGCGCAGGCTGCCAAGCTATTTGGCGTGACACAGCCCCGTGTGTCCGATCTGATGCGCGGCAAGATCAATCTGTTTGGCCTTGATGCGCTGGTAAACATGGCGGCGGCTGCCGGGATGCATGTCGAGCTAAGGGTGAAGGATGCGGCTTGAGCCAATCGCCCACCTTTTGCTTCGTCTCAAATCGACCCACAGCGGCCCTTCAAGGCGGCGTGGGTTCTCCGGCAGCTACCTGAGTGAAGCAGTCAACAGTGGCTGAATAGCGTCTAACGAACAAGTGGTGATTCACTACCGCCTACCTCTAGCTCGACGCACCCCAGGCCCCACCAAGCTCGCTTCTCAAAGCATGCTGGCCTGCGTAGTTCTCCAAATTGGGTATTGTTGCCAATGCCATGTCTTCCCTAAGCAGATAACTCGCGAACTTTTTTTCGACGCTCTTCCAGTCTTCCTTTGTCATTTTCCGTGAATTGATTTCTCGTATTTCCTCGATGCACTGAACACTTCGAACACCTGTGGTCATGGCCATGCTTGACATATACACATGATCTCGTAGAGAAAATTCCTGATGAATCTGTCCAGAGTGCGTTATACGCAGTCGCTGACTCTCATATATCTCCTGGTCTGTTGGATCATATGACTCCACCAACCTATAACTGAGAAGCTTTGACAGATGCTTGGCCGTTGCGATTCGCGGGATTCCGCACGTTTCGAAATAGTCCTGAATGCTCTCGACCGAGATATATGTGTTCTCAGCATCCGACGCCTGATTATGTATGTCAAACAACATTCGCAACACAGACAGTCGCAGCAGCGGCGTTGTGACACTCTCAGGGTAAATAGAAAATACATTAACGATGTAATCGTTAGCATCCTCTTGGTATTGGCTATGTTCGCCGAATATCAAGGCTTGCCTTATCTTAAGGCGAGGTATCGTTAATCTCCCATTCGACAGATAGGTCTTTACCAACTCTTCCATACTAACAATCGGACTAGTAATTACCCTTTGCGCCATATTTAGACCACGGCGTATGTCGTGATTCGACAGCCATCCAATTGTACGAGATACGTATTCCGATTGGACAAATAATTCGTCAATACACACAGCGAATGCATGTAGGTCTTCTAGGCGCAGCCGAATTCCCTTTGTTAAGAAGTAGTCCTTCCGCTCCTTCTCTTCTGCTTCCAATTTATCCTTAAGAAAGTCGACTCTTTTCTTAAGAACCTCCTTTGTCGATGGGACCGGAAGGTAAAAGGATGTTGTCTCATAAGATTGCATTGGCCCATGCTTCGAAAGTTGCCAGATCGTCCGATCTGTGATTGGGCAAACAACGAATGAAAGAACCTCTCTATGAATAGACTGCGCGAACTGGAACACTGCCTCTTGAAATGGCTGAGGAAAATGATCCGTATTATCGAAAATAAGACATGGCATCAACTTCCTTGAACGTACCGCATCTTGAAGAATTCGAGCTAAATATACGCGGGGTTTGCTAGCGACTAAGCTCGCTATGTGGTCACCAAACTTCTCTTTGAACTTTGCTTTATCTCGCTCATACAGGGGTTTGTGCTCACCGTTTCGCCATCGATCGTAATCGCTGAAGAATATGCCTTGTAGCTCTTCATAGCGAGGCGATCTGCCTTGAAAAAGGGACTGTTCAACTTCATGGATCATACGACTGACAAGCCAGTCAGCAATCCCATCAAGGACTCCATCTGAATCCGCGACATCGATTCGGATAACAATACATTGGTCTCGAAGACGCTTATCAAGAACCATTCGGAAGAATCGGTCTATGAAAGTTGATTTTCCTGCCCCCTTATTGCCGATCACCAAAACGAACTCCCCTTTTTGGCTATCGACCGCCGTACGCACATGCTCCTGCAACTCTTTGGCTTCAGCACTTTCGACCACATCAATTCTGCTAATAAGATTTCTTGCAATTTTCTGAAGACTAATGTCTGCCTCACGGCTCTCCTTCGACTCCACAAAACACTTCGCCAACATCTCGGGGTCATTGTCACCCGACATAGTTCCGAAGAAACTTCGAAACACAGTATCTAAGTCAGCAGCCATGCGCGATTTACTTAGGAGCCGGATATCTTTATTCTCAAGCACCCGATACAGGGGATCAGATTGAGTTATCGAGAGGCCTTCCGCTTGCTGTATATATGCGCGAAACAACCCATTTAAAACTCCTTCGCGCGAAAAAAGGTCATAGAACTCAGAGAAATTTTTACTTATGCTCTGCAATGTTGGGAAAGCAAAAGCTTGGCCGTCTTTTGGCCTCACGCCATCAGTTCGCAAAGCCCAGAAGCCGATCCACTGAAAGCCAGTTGTGAGGACTGCAAATGGGACCGCGACATCGAGACAGTACCGCTGTGCCTGCTTAACGCCATCAACAGCTGATTGAAGCGCCGGACCTCCAAGCTTGTAGCTTCGATAATTCTCTTGTTTGGTGTTTAAGAGTGGAGTTTCTGCGCGCTTAGCTTCTACGACCAGCTTTGGTTTTCCACTGGCATTGACGAGGTAATCAACATACCCGGATTCAACATGCGGTTCGGTATTGATTTTCTCGCGACTCCACCCTAGAACATCTGTCAACATTCGGTCGATAATCTGAAACCTAGTGTCCTGCTCGGTTGAGATGGCTCCTTCGTTTGCACTCCACTCCCCTATAAGTGAATCAAAAACCTCCTTCGCCTTGTCCACATCCATCGACGCCTCCACTGAAATTAACGAAAAGAAGGGTTTCTTCAAAAATCTCGCGTGCAGGTAACCCGCAGGGACTATTTGCGCATGATAGCGCTTGCTTTTATACCTTTCTAAGTACAACACATAATAAACATGTAGGGCTGGTTTCTGCTTTCCCGCAGGAACTAGTCATTCAAACGACTGCTTGCTGAAGTCTACGAGCGACCGGGATTGGCCGTCTCCTGCCTAACATAGAGATGCGTCATAACTCTACCCCGTCACAAATCTACCCCAGCTTAGCCGCCAAATCCTCCGCTGACGGATGGTAGTAGCGCATCAACATGCGCAGGTCACGGTGCCCCGTCACCTTCGCCAGCTCATGCACGCTCAACGGCCCAGCAAGCCGACTGGTTGCCTCGTGCCTCAGATCGTGGAAGCGCAGGCCGACAAGGTGCCCTGCGTCGATCCTAAGCCCCTCTTCCTCGCACTTGGCCTCATAGATTGATCTGGCGCGTACTACGGCCCTCTCGAACGCCTGCGTGACCACATCATTGCGGACCGAGAACAGCCGGTCGTCTTCGGCCTTACCTTTCCCGATCGGCACGACGCGATGGCGGCGCTTCTCGTCGCGCTCGGCCTTCAATTCTTCAAGCACGGCCAAGGCGCGGCTCGATAACGGCACGTCGCGCGGATAGCCGTTCTTCGTTTGCGGGATATGCAGCACGCGACGTGCAAGGTGTACATCGCTCCATCGTATCGCCACAATCTCGCCCCGGCGCATGGCCGTCTCGACGGCAAGCCTGATCATGTACGGCAGCACAGGCGAACGCGTGGCCTCGCAGATCGCCTCAATCTCGGCGTCTGTCACGCGTCGCTCACGGGCGTTCCGCAATGGTGGAAGCTTGACCAGCTTGACCGGGTTGCTGAGTGATTCCATACCCCACGACCGCGCTGCCGTTTGGAACACATGCGACAAGATCGCGATGCGGCGGGTGATCGTGGCAGGCGCGTATCCGACGGCCCGCCAATCATCGACCAGTGCGGACACGTCCGCCGAGCGGATGCGGGCGAGGGTCAGCTTTGCGAGCCTTGAATCGAGCAGCAGGCCGATAACGGACGACTCCTGCACCTTCCCCCTCTTGGAGGCGGATACTTCGTGCTCGTAGCGTTCTAGGGCCTCGGCCAAGGTCGTGCGCTCGGCTTCGGTGTTGTCCCGCCAGATTCCGCGCTCAATCTCGGATTCTTGCCGTCTGGCCCACGCTTCGGCGTCTGCCCGCCCCATAAACGTTTTGGATGAGGCTACGCCATCGCGGCGGATTTTCGCCTGCCATTTGCCGCTGGGTAGCTGGTTGATGGTAGCCATATCGTGGACGCTCCCGTGTCCATAGCGTGTCCACGACAGTTTACCAAATCGCTATAACCCGCACCAATACTGGCTTTCAGAGGTTTTTATTTGACCTTCGCAATGCGAAGGTCGGGAGTTCGATCCTCCTCCGCCCACCAACCCTCCTTTCTTGCTGATTGCTAGCGTATTCTGCCCATAAATATAATTATAATTCAGCAACTTGATTTTTCTGCTGGGCTGGGTGGCTGCATGCGGTACGCGGGAGATTATAGAGTCTTCGGCATTATGCTAATCTTGGCTTATCGAGACATGAATGGTCTGCAATCCGTTGCGCAGGGGGAAGCATGCCAAGAGAATACATAAAGGGGAATAACGGAGTCGAGCTTACTTCCGAGCGAGAGCAGAAGATAGATGAATTGTTGAACGGGCTTGAACTGTCAATAGATCAGCGAGGCCAGACACAGCTTCTGGCAGCTGAGTTTTGGCCCGATATCACACGTCCGGACCAGCCCATATACATCAATGTAAGCCTCGGCGACGATAGTTACACTATCGTGAGCTCACACGAGATTCCGGCAGAGACATTCGGTTATATTCGATGGACCCGGCGCGATGGTAGTGCCGCAACGAGTCCTCGGGGTAGCGTGAGCCATACCCGACGTGGTTATCGCAGCGAGGATGGTCATTATCATCGCTTTATCTCAAGGTTTGTTGTCGAAGAGCAAGCCTGAGTAGCGCGATAGTCTAGTAACGCGGGACATTAAACATCGAGTTACGGCCAAGGTCGGCCGGGGAATGCATGCCCGAGACCACCACTAAAGAGTTGCCGCAACGCATTCAGCGCTATCTTCTTGCCGGTGTGATCACCATGGTCCCTCTGTGGATCACATGGCTGGTTTTCGATTTTATCTTTTTTCAACTGTCTAATTTCGGCATGCCTTGGGTGCGGGCATTGGTCGACACCCTAGGTCAGTCTAGCCCCGGTTCTCAACCTTGGGTCTACCCGTGGGTTCAATCGTTGTTGGCAATCGCATTGACCTTGGCTGCCCTGTATTTGCTTGGCTGGGTAAGCACCTTGATTGTCGGGCGTAAGCTGCTCGGGCTGATCGATCGCCTGATGGATCATATACCAATGGCTCATGCAGTCTACGGCTCGACCAAAAAGCTCCTGACCGCCCTGCAGCAGAAACCAGATAATGTGCAGCGCGTGGTGTTGATCAATTTCCCTTCCCCGGAAATGCGTTCTGTTGGTCTGGTAACGCGTACCCTAGTAGATTCGGCCACCGGCAAGAAACTGGCGGCGGTTTATGTTCCCACTACGCCAAATCCGACGTCGGGCTATCTGGAGATCGTTCCGGTCGAGGATCTCGTTCCGACAGACTGGACCATGGACGAAGCCATGAGCTTCATTATTTCAGGCGGCGCTGTTGCTCCTGGGAGCATCCGGTTCAGCAGCGCAGCGCCTGTAGGCGAGGAGGCTGATCAGCAAACGTCAGGTACGCGTTGAAAGCAGGAATTCCGCGAGCGGCAGATCTTCGGCGTGAGTGATCTTCAGGTTGTCTGCATGTCCACGGACAATATGAGGACTAGCCCCCCAACGCTCCATAGCCGACGCCTCGTCGGTTATCTTCCAGCCCAGCTCCAAGGCCTTGTTCAGTGCCATGCTGAGGGCGCCCAGGCGAAACATTTGTGGTGTTTGGGCCAGCCAGAGTCCGTCCCTGTCGATGGTCGCCTCGATGATGTGACGAGCATCCGACGCCTGCCGCTTCAAAGTATCTCGAAGCGGCGTAGCCAATATTCCACCGACCGGATCGTCATACAAGGTCTCGATAAGCCTGGATAAGTCCTCTTCGCGCAAACAGGGTCTCGCCGCATCGTGGACCAGCACCCAGTCATCAGGTAACGCCATTGCTGAAAGTGCGTGCAATGCATTGCGCACCGAAATCATGCGGTCGTCGCCACCCGTTAGCGTAAGAAACCGTTCCTTGCCGGGGATTTGCAGTTCGGGCCAATAGGGGTCGTCGGATGCCAGAGCTACAGCGATGCCTGCGATATCCACCCTGTCTGTGAAGATGGACAGGGTGTGTTCGAGCACTGTCCGCCCCAGTACAGTCAGGTACTGTTTGGGAATCGACGTTCCCATCCGCCTGCCTGCACCAGCGGCAGGTAGCACGACCCAACAACGTGGCTTCATTTCGGTTTGCGATCGCCAGAAGCGGGAGCTTGAGCCGGATCGCTCGGTGAAACGTACTGGTAGAAAGTGTCGCCCAACTGAATCATCCCCAAACGACTTCGCGCGAGTTCCTCAACTGCCGAGGTGCCGCGTTTGAGCGCGACGACCTCGGCTTCCAAGGCGGAATTCGCGTCCTTGAGCTTGGCATTCTCGGATGCTTGCTCGGCCAGCTGACGATGCAGGCGATGTACGTCGCTGATGCTCCCCTCGCCCAGCCACAATTTGAATTGAAGCACGCCCAAAAGGACCAATAGGCCTGCAATGAGTAGACGGCTCCCTTTGGTCATCGAAACTCCCGCCAGAGATCAGCGTTCGAATGCACTCCTGCCAGGATAGCGCGACTGTTGGTCGAGCTCCTCTTCGATGCGCATCAGACGATTGTATTTGGCAACCCGATCGGAGCGAGACAACGAGCCGGTCTTGATCTGGCCGGTCTGCATGCCCACTGCCAGGTCGGCGATGGTTGTGTCTTCGGTTTCTCCGGATCGGTGGGAGACAACCGCTGTATAACCCGCACCGCTGGCCATGCGAATGGCCTCGATCGTTTCGGTCAGCGTGCCGATCTGATTGACCTTGATCAGGATCGAGTTCGCGACACCGGCTGCAACACCGCGTTCGAGAATCTGCGTATTGGTCACGAACAGATCGTCGCCGACCAACTGGACTTTGTCACCGAGTGCGGAGGTCAGTGCGGACCATCCTTCCCAGTCGTCCTCGGCCATGCCGTCCTCGATCGACAGAATCGGATATTGCGCTACCCACTTGCCCAGATATTCGACGAATTCTCCGGCATCGTAATTGCGGCGTTCGGAAGCGAGCATATAACGGCCGTCTTTATAGAACTCCGAACTGGCTGCATCGATAGCCAGTGCCACTTCATCGCCGGGTTTGAAGCCGGCCTGTGTGATGGCTTCAAGAATGACGTTGATGGCCGATTCGTTAGACGGCAGATTGGGCGCGAAACCGCCTTCGTCGCCGACTGCGGTCGCCATCCCCTGCTTCTTGAGCACGGATTTGAGCGCGTGGAAAACCTCCGCCCCGTAGCGCACGGCCTCGGTCAGCGAGGGCGCGCCGACGGGCACGATCATGAATTCCTGCAGGTCGATGCTGTTGTCGGCATGCGCCCCCCCGTTGATGATGTTCATCATCGGCACGGGCATGGTCATCACGCCGTTGCCGCCCAGATGTCGGTAAAGGGGCAGTTCAGCCTCGCTTGCCGCCGCCTTGGCCAGCGCAAGCGATACGGCGAGGATCGCGTTGGCACCGAGCCTGGCTTTGGTGGGTGTGCCGTCCAGTTCGATCAACCGTCGATCTACCGCGGTCTGGTCACGGCCTTCCAGGCCCAACAGGGCTTCGCGAATTTCACCGTTGACGTTCTCCACGGCCTTGCGCACGCCTTTGCCGCCGTAACGCTTGGGATCGTCGTCGCGCAACTCGACGGCCTCGCGGGTTCCTGTCGAAGCACCGGAAGGCACGGCAGCGCGGCCGCATGCCCCACCCGCCAATCTGATGTCCGCCTCCACGGTGGGATTGCCGCGGGAATCGAGCAGTTCGCGCGCATGAATGTCAACGATTTCGGACATGGAAAAGAATTCTCCTGGTAATTAGCGTAAGAGGCCTAGTTATAGATTCCGTTCGGCCAGGGGAAAGGCTTTGACATGTGAATCCAGTTCGCGCAGAAGAGCCAGCAGGGGTTTCAGCATCCCCAAGGGCCAGGCATTCGGTCCGTCGCTCAACGCCTTGTCAGGCTCGGGATGAGTTTCCATGAACAGGCCCGAAACACCGGCTGCTATTGCAGCGCGTGCAAGAACCGGAACGAACTCGCGCTGACCTCCGGACGAGGTGCCCTGCCCGCCCGGCAATTGCACCGAATGCGTCGCATCGAATACCACGGGGCAACCCGTATCACGCATCACCGCCAACGAGCGCATGTCCGAGACGAGGTTGTTGTATCCGAAAGACACCCCGCGCTCGCACACCATGATCTGATCGTTGCCGGTCTCGCGGGCCTTGTCGACGACATTGCCCATATCCCAGGGGGCGAGAAACTGCCCCTTCTTGATATTCACGGGCAAGCCGAGCCGTGCCACGTTCTGAATGAAATTCGTCTGGCGACAGAGAAATGCGGGGGTTTGCAGGACGTCGATCACTTCGGCGACCTCGTCGAGCGGAGTGTCCTCGTGTACGTCGGTGAGCACCGGCACGCCCACTTCGTTACGGACCCGCTCAAGTATGCGCAGGCCTTCGGCCATGCCGGGGCCACGGAAACTGCGGCTGGACGAGCGGTTGGCCTTATCGAAAGACGATTTGTAGATGAACGGTATGCCCAGTTCCGCCGTCATTTCCTTGAGCTGGAACGCACTTTCCAGGGCCAGACCCTCGCCCTCGATCACGCAGGGGCCAGCGATGAGGAAGAAGGGTAGGTCGAGTCCGACCTCGAACCCGCACAGCTTCATGCCGATGACTCCGTTTCACGGACCTGCCGTTCATGGCGCGCCCGTGCAGCTCTGATGAAGCCGCTGAACAACGGATGTCCGTCGCGCGGAGTGGAGGTGAACTCCGGGTGGAACTGACAGCCGAGATACCACGGATGATCGCGCAATTCGACGACCTCGACGAGGCTGCCGTCCAGCGACTTTCCGGAAACTGACAAGCCTGCCTGCGTGAGTGTATCCAGGTAGTTGTTGTTGAATTCGTAGCGGTGGCGATGCCGTTCGGTGATCACATCCTCGCCGTATGACTCACGTGCAAGGCTGCCCTTTGTCAGTGTGCAGGCCTGCCCGCCCAGGCGCATGGTGCCGCCGAGGTCGGAATCCTCATCGCGTCGCTCGATCTGACCGCTCTGGTCCTGCCATTCTGTAATCAGGGCGATAACAGGATGCGGCGTATCGCGGTCGAATTCGGTGCTGTGGGCATGTTCTAGATCGGCCACATGCCTCGCGAACTCGATAACTGCGACCTGCATGCCGAGACAGATGCCGAGGTAGGGTATGCCGTGGCGGCGGGCGTATTCCGCAGCCAGAATCTTGCCTTCGATACCCCGTCTGCCGAAGCCGCCGGGGACGAGGATGGCATCGAGATGTGCCAATGAATCCGTGCCGTCGGCCTCGAGGCGTTCCGAGTCGATGTATTCGATGCGCACGCGCGTCTGCGTATGGATACCGGCGTGGGTCAGTGCCTCGTTCAACGATTTGTAGGATTCGGTCAGGTCGACGTATTTCCCGACCATGCCGATGACGGCCTCGGCTTCGGGGAACTCCATCGCGTTGACTACGTGTTTCCAGTCGGAAAGATCGGCGGGTGGCGCGTCGATATGGAACTTGCGCAGTACGATCTCGTCGAGACGCTGCGCATGCAGCCACAGCGGAATCTTGTAGATGTTGTCGACGTCGATCGCCGAGATGACCGCCTTTTCCTCGACGTTGGTGAACAGCGCGATCTTGCGCCGCTCGGTGTCCGGCAGTTGCATGGTGCTACGGCACATCAGGACGTCGGGCTGGATGCCGATGGAGCGCAGCTCCTTCACCGAATGCTGCGTCGGCTTGGTCTTGATTTCACCCGATGCGGGCAGGTACGGCACCAGCGTGAGGTGCATGAACAGGGCATTCTCGCGCCCGAGTTCCACGCCCATCTGGCGAATCGCCTCAAGGAACGGGAGGGATTCGATGTCGCCCACCGTACCGCCGATCTCGACCAGTGCAACGTCTGCATCGCCCGCTCCTTCGCGGATGGAGCGCTTGATCTCGTCGGTGATGTGCGGGATGACCTGAACGGTGCCGCCGAGATAGTCTCCACGGCGCTCCTTGCGGATCACATTCTCGTAGATCTGACCAGTCGTGAAATTGTTCCGTTTGCTCGCGCGGAAGCGTACGAAGCGCTCGTAATGTCCCAAGTCCAGATCCGTTTCAGCTCCGTCCTCGGTGACGAACACCTCGCCGTGCTGGAAGGGGCTCATGGTGCCGGGATCGACGTTGATGTACGGGTCCAGCTTGAGCAGGGTGACATTCAAGCCCCTGGCTTCGAGAATCGCGCCCAGCGATGCCGAGGCAATACCCTTCCCCAAGGAGGAGACGACTCCACCGGTTATAAAAATAAAACGCGTCATAGTATTACGCCCGCGGGCGGATGAAGTCGGGGGGGATCACGGGGCGCGAGTTTAGCAAACATCGGTCAGGTGCCTCAATCGACCCCGCGTACATGTCGCTAATTGCCGTGATTCGGAGAAGGCAGGGTTTTGGCCGGTTTGTGTTCCGCGGAATGCGAGAGATACAGCGCGAGCCCGATCAGGGCGATACCGCCGGCGAAGTACAGCATGTCCAGAGGACTGGTGAACTTCATCCCCAGGGCATGCTCGAAGAACTTGACGATCAGGATCATCAGCACGACCTTTCCGAGACGTGCCTTGAGGTCGTCGAGATTGTGGATGACCAAAACCTTGGAGGCCATCTCCGACTGTTCCGCCTCATCGATCTTGCTGATGAAGAGTTCGTACAGGCCGAGCGAGAAGATCAGCAGGACTGTGGCCAGTAAATATCCATCGAGTATACCTACGACATGCGCGATAGTGCTGCCGCGCATCTGCGTGCGTGCTGCTTCCGCCAGCGACGGGTCCGCATAAGCCCCCAGGTGAATGATCATGTACCAGGCGTCGACGGTAGCGGTGTAGAACATGGCCAGCGCGGATGCCAGACTGGCGATGACGGCCGCCAGCACGACCAGTCGGCTGCGCCACAGGAAAGCTTCGAAGATCCATTCAAGTCGATTCATTACCGTTCCAGTATAGATGTCAACGGGTGCTGTGGGTCGATTGAAACCGTAGGTCTCCGCTCGTCAGTCGGCGCAGCAGGCCCAGTAACCAACCACCTCGACCAAGCGATCATCCGCATAGAGCAAAGGGATGCGATCGCGTAGCCATGGCGGTACACCGGCTTCCTGCAGCAGGGACTTGAGCGCGCGATTGCGGCCGCGTGGGGTCAATCTGCAGCGCTCGCCTCCCCTTCGATAGCGAATCGTGAAGTGGGCACCCGACGATTTCAAGCCGCTGACGTCGCTGCGCAGTGCGGCTGGGGTCAACGGTTCAACTTGACCCGGCAACGCCAGAGGTTGCTGTAAGTCCCAGCTCAGGATTTGGGTGGGATCGTGTTGCGGCAAAGAGGGCGTAGCGTACAGGCTGTCGCGATAGCGTCGCAGTTCAGCCCCAGGCCAGCGCAATACGGCCTGTGCATCCCATCGGGCAGAGAGCAGACGCGGCAGGGAGGACAATCGTTTAGCGCTAGGCAGCGGGAGGCCGCGGTCGTACAGCCAGGTGCGAATCACATTGCGCATGCGGTGTTCGGGCATCGTACGCAATACCGTAACGCAAAGGGCAGCGGGGTCCGAGCATGCCGCTGACGCCAGATCCTGGCGTCCCAGTGTTGCCAGCAATTCGCGGGATTCCGCCTGCAGTCCGGCGGCACGCCCCAGGGTGTCGACGAGTGCCGGCCAGCGGGCTTCGATCAGTGGCATCACCTTGTGGCGCAAATAGTTTCGAGACAGCGCCACGTCAGCGTTCGAAGGGTCGTCGATCCACTCAAGCCCTTCCTGTTCAAGATAGGCCTGCAGAGCGGCGCGCCTGGTTGCGAGCAGCGGGCGAGCGTGCCACCCCTCCCCGAACGATGAAATCGCGGGCATGGCGGCCAAACCAGCCGGCCCGGAGCCACGCAGCAGCTGCAGCAGCAAGGTTTCGGCCTGGTCGTCCGCATGATGTGCCGTTAGCAGCATGTCTCCAGGACCGAGCACCGAACGTAGCGCGGTGTACCGACTCATCCGGGCAGCAGCTTCCGGTCCCCCTGTGTCTGGATTCACCTGTACCTTTTGGACGATGAGTCGAACACCCAAGCGCGCGCATTGCGCTGCGCAGGTTTCGGCCCAGCCGTCAGCCTCCTGTTGCAGTCCGTGATGCACATGTACCGCAAGCAGTTCATGCCCGGCACTGCCGCCGTTGGCCAGTGCGTGCAGCAGTGCGAGGGAGTCGCCGCCACCGCTGAAGGCGACGATCCAGCGGGTCGGTTGGGGTAGCGTTGAGAGCTGTTGCGCCAGCCATTGCGGGCCGAACACCCTGGCCGCTTTCATCTGGCTAATTGGCGAGCGTGCTGTAGCGCATCAGCCGTTCGTAGCGTCGCTGCAGCATGGTTTCCGTGTTGACGGTGCGTAGGCGTTCCACCGCCCGCCAGAGCGCGTCGCCCAATTGCATGCTGATCGTTTCGATATCGCGGTGCGCACCGCCGGGAGGCTCGCCGATGACCTCGTCGATCAGGTTCAGTGACTTCAGACGTTGCGCGGTGATTCCCAGGGCCTCGGCCGCGTCAGGCGCCTTGTCCGCGCTTTTCCAGAGGATGGAGGCGCAGCCTTCTGGCGAAATGACTGAGTAGGTGCTGTATTGCAGCATCATCACATGATCGCCGACGCCGATGGCGAGCGCGCCGCCGGAGCCGCCCTCTCCCACCACTGTACAAATGATCGGTGTGCGCAGGCGAGACATCTCGAACAGATTGCGCGCGATGGCCTCGCTCTGTCCGCGTTCCTCGGCGCCGACCCCGGGATAGGCACCCGGGGTGTCGATGAAGGTCAGTACGGGAAGATGGAAGCGCTCGGCCATGCGCATCAGCCTGAGGGCCTTGCGGTAGCCTTCCGGTCGAGGCATGCCGAAATTGCGCTTGACCTTCTCACGCGTATCGCGACCTTTTTGGTGACCGATCACCATCACGGGTTGATCGCGCAGTCGCGCTACGCCACCGACGATGGCAGCGTCGTCTGCAAAGGCACGATCCCCATGCAGTTCCTCGAAATCAGTGAACAGGCGTTCGATGTAATCGAGCGTATAGGGCCTCCGCGGGTGGCGGGCCACTTGGGACACCTGCCATGGCGTCAGCGAGGCGAAAATGGATTGGGTCAGATTGCGCGCCTTGCGCTCCAGACGCCCGATCTCCTCGCTGAGATTGACCTCGGCGTCGTTTCCAACATAGCGCAATTCCTCGATTTTCGCCTCGAGTTCGGCAATCGGTTGTTCGAAATCAAGAAACTCTGGATTCATGAAAGATGCTCGTGCTGCGCCCACTGACCGAGGGCGAGGATTGTAACCGGGGGTTCAGCGCTTGTCAGGGCCATAGCGAAGTGCGAGGTCAGTGACGCCGTGCAGCCTCGACAGACGTCGGAGCAACTCGTCGCTCGGACGGACGCGCCAATCGTCTCCGAGGACGAGCCGTGCATCCGCTGCCCGATTGCGGTAGCTCAGCCAGATGGGGCAGCCATGTTCGCGGTAGCAATAGGGCTTGAGTACCTGCATCAGTTCACCGGCAAGACCGTTGAGATTGCCCTTGTTGACGATGCGGATGTCGAGTGCCTGGGCAAAACGCGCACGGGCCTGGTCGATGGTATAGACATGCTGGGCGCGAACGCGACGGCGTCCGCTGAAGGCATCGAAACCGATGCTGCCCTCGATCACTAGCAGACTGTCCTTGGCAAGGAGATCGGCGTAGTTCTGGTACTCATCGCCGAACAGCCCGACGTCGAGGCGCCCGCTTCGGTCGTCGAGCGTGACGAAGGCGAAGCGGCCGGATGGCCCCGTGCGCACGGACAGGCCGACGACCAGGCCGGCGACGATGATGTCGCGGTCGTTGCGCGCGCCGCGACCGCGTTCTGCCGGTTCGTCCTCCTGCAGCCAGGCGGAAATCGGTCGAGTCACGAAGCGTGACAGCTCATCGGCGAAGCGTGCGATGGGATGGCCGGTCAGATACAGACCCAGCGTCTCCTTCTCCGCATGTAGGCGCTCGTCCTCCTCCCATTCGGGCAACGTCGGCAATTCCGCGGTGACCGCGGCCACCGGGGCATCTCCGAACAGATCGTTCTGCCCCTGCTCGGCATCGCGCTGTGCCTGCTCGGCAGCACGGATGGCTTCCGGCAGGCGAGCCATGTGTGTTGCACGGTTCAGTCCCAACGCGTCCAGCGTTCCGGCACGGATCAATGCCTCGAGCACGCGGCGATTGACCTTGCGACCGATCACGCGTCGGCAAAGGTCTTCCAGACTGAGGTAGTGGCCGTGGTTTTCGCGCTCCTCGAGCAGTCCTTCAATGGCCGATGCGCCGATGCCCTTGATCGCCCCCATGCCGTAGAGAATCGTGCGCTCGTCCAGGGCAGTGAACCGATGGAAGGATCGATTGACGTCGGGCGGTACCACCTCGAGGCCGAGCTGGCGGCATTCCTCGATCAGGTTCACGACCTTGTCGGTGTTGTCCATATCTGCCGACAGCACCGCGGCCATGAAGGCCGCCGGGTGGTGCTGCTTGAGCCAGGCGGTCTGGTAAGACAGCAGCGCGTAGGCCGCCGAGTGCGACTTGTTGAAGCCGTAACCGGCGAATTTTTCCATCAAGTCGAAGATGTAGGTGGCGACGTTGGCGTCCACACCTCGCTCCACCGCCCCGCGCATGAAAATCTCGCGTTGCTTGGCCATCTCCTCGGGCTTTTTCTTGCCCATCGCACGCCGCAGGAGGTCGGCGCCGCCCAGTGTGTAGTCGGCGAGCACCTGCGCGATCTGCATGACCTGTTCCTGGTACAGGATCACGCCATAGGTCGGCTTGAGGATCGGTTCCAGGTCGGGATGCGGGTATTCGACCTTTGCCCGGCCATGCTTGCGGTTGATGAAGTCGTCCACCATGCCCGACTGCAGCGGTCCGGGGCGATACAGGGCGACCAGCGCGACGATGTCCTCGAAGTTGTCCGGCTGCAGGCGCTTGATTAGCTCCTGCATCCCGCTTGATTCGAGCTGGAAAACCGCGGTGGTCTGGTGTCGCTTGAGCAGGCCGTAAGTGGCTGCGTCGTCCAGCGGCAGGCGGTTCACGTCAAGAGGTTCGGCGTCTTCTGCTCGCTGCTTGTTGATGGTTTCCATCGCCCAGTCAATGATGGTGAGCGTGCGCAGGCCCAGGAAGTCGAACTTCACGAGCCCGATGGCCTCGACGTCGTCCTTGTCGAACTGGGTCACCAGCCCCTGGCCGCTCTCTTCGCAGTAAAGCGGTGAAAAATCCGTAAGCGGGCTGGGCGCGATCACCACGCCTCCGGCATGTTTGCCCGCGTTGCGCGCCAGACCTTCGAGCTTGAGCGCGAGATCGATCAGCGCAGTGACCTCTTCTTCCTCCTGATAAGCGCGCTGCAGGTCTTCTTCCTGGGCGAGCGCCTTCTCCAGTGTCATGCCAATCTCGAACGGGATCAGCTTGGCGATTCGGTCGACGAAGCCGTAGGGGTGGCTGAGCACGCGGCCCACGTCGCGCACCACCGCCTTGGCGGCCATGCTGCCGTAGGTGATGATCTGGGACACGCGATCGCGTCCGTAGCGTTCGGCCACGTAATCGATAACGCGGTCGCGTTTTTCCATGCAGAAGTCGACGTCGAAGTCAGGCATGGAAACGCGTTCAGGATTGAGAAACCGCTCAAAGAGTAGGTCGTAACGTATTGGATCTAGATCAGTAATTCCAAGAGAATAGGCGACCAGCGAACCTGCGCCGGAACCGCGTCCAGGTCCGACGGGGATCTGGTTGCGCTTCGCCCACTGGATGAAGTCCGCGACGATCAGGAAGTATCCGGGGAACCCCATCTGCACGATGACATCGAGTTCGAGTGCCAAGCGTTCGGCGTAGGCAGTGCGGCGTGCTTCGGCGTCGGGAGCCTCCGCATCGATCAGTTGGAGCAAGCGCCGCTCCAGCCCCTGCTCCGCCTGATGGCGCAGGAAGCTGTCGGTATCCATACCCTCTGGCACGGGGAACTGGGGCAGCACGGACTTGCCGAACTCCAGCTTCAGCGAGCATCGGCGTGCAATCTCGACCGTATTTTCCAGGGCCTCAGGCAGGTCGGCGAACAGTTCGCACATCTCGTCGGGCGTACGCAGATACTGTTGCGCGCTGTAGCGTCGAACCCGTCTCGGGTCGCCCAGAACATCGCCATCGTGAATGCACACGCGCGCCTCGTGGGCCTCGAAATCATCGGGAGACAGAAAGCGCACGTCATTGGTGGCCACGACGGGCGTGTCGGTCGCTATTGCGAGCGAGACCGCATCATGGATGTACCTTTCCTCGCCTTCGCGTCCGGTACGTTGCAGTTCCAGGTAGTAACGGTCGGGGAAGCGCGAGCGCCAGAAATCGAGATGGGTTCTAGCCTGCTGCTCACGCCCGGCGAGCAATGCGCGCCCCACATCGCCCGTACGCCCACCGGAAAGCGCGATCAGCCCGTCCGTCATGCCGTCGAGCCATGCGTATTCGAGCATGGGCAAACCGCCATGCTGACCCTCTAAGTAGCTGCGGGATACCAGACGGGTGAGATTACGGTAGCCAGTTTCGTTCTGGCACAGGAACAGTATCCGTGTCGGCGGCTCGGCCTCTGCCCCTGGATAATCCGCCGAGACGCGCATCCAGGCATCCACACCGATGATCGGCTTGATCCCGGTACGCAGCGCGGTACGGTAGAACTTGACCATCGCGAACAGATTGCACTGGTCGGTCAGTGCCACGGCAGGTACGCCCTGCCCGGCCAGTGTCTTCATCAACGGCCCGATGCGCAATACGCTGTCGGTCAGGGAATACTCGGTGTGCAGTGACAGATGTACGAATGTGGGTTCCATCGTTTCCGCCGTCGCTGCCCCTCCTAGCGGAGGGTCAGCAGGTAAAAATAGGCCGCATAACAAGCGGCGTTCACGAGTAGCCAGACGGGTCGAACGCCGCCGCTCCGGTTGGCCAGGCGAAGCCAAGTAGTCGCGATCAGGGTAAGGATCACGGCATAGACCACGTCACGCGACGGGCGCCAGGGCGTCAACCACAAACCCAGGGCCGGTAACAGCGATCCCTGGAATACGAGTGCCCCGCTCAGGTTGCCCACGGCGAGAGTATCCTTCCCGCGTCTTGCCCACAACAGGCTGTTGACCTTCTCCGGCAGTTCGGTGGCGACGGGTATCAAGAGCAGGGACAACACCAGCACCGAAACGCCAAGCCCACTCGCAAGCTGTTCGACGGCCTCGACAAAACCGTGTGCCGCGAGCACGATCGTGCCGACACCGATCAGCAGTTGCAGCCATATCTGGACTCGCCCTTGCCCCAGAGGCGGGCCGTGTATAGATCGGTATCGGCGACCGCCCCGTGCCCCTCGGCGACGAGACTGCTGGATGCAACGAGGGTCGCGCGCAGATACAGTACATAACCTGCTATCAGGAGCATGCTGACCAGCACGCGCCAGACATGGGCGTCGGCCGGGAGGAACAAAGCCGCCGCACCCACCCCGAACAAGCCCTGAAACCAGGCCAGATCGCGCCCGAATCCGCGTTTCTCCGGTACCAGTTGCCGCCCGCTGCCAGACTGCACCAGCAGAAAGCCGCCGAGGAGGCCGAACGACAGGGTCGAAATCATCAACGGTGCACCGAGAATCGCGCCTACGCTCACTGCTTGACCGACTGCATGCGAGTCGCCGGCAAACAGGGCGACTATGGGTACCATCGCCTCGGGCAGCGCGGTGCCCACGGCAGCGAACACCGAACCGACTGCACCTTCGGACAGAGCATGTCTTTCCCCAAGATGCTCCAGGGCATTGGTGAAGAGTTCGGCGCCTGCCAGAATCCCGACTAGCGCCGCGCCGCCTAGCAACCAGGCCATGTCGGTTCACCATGTGGCACGTATCCCAGAGGGTACTGGCCTGACTCCTCGGCAAACGGCACAATGCACGCTTCAGTCAGCTGAGATACGGCTTTGATCGGCGATTTCATCATCGGCTTCACGTACATCCCCCGCGGCTTCGCATACATCATGTTACCCGGACTGCGCCGTTACGTGGCCCTGCCCATACTGATCAACGTCGTGCTCTTTCTCTCGGCCTTCGTGCTCTTGCTCGAACGCCTCGGCAGCTGGCTGGACGGTTTGCTTCCACATAGCCTGAGCTGGCTGTCCTGGCTCATTCTGCCGCTGCTGTTCCTGGCCCTCTCGCTGGGCGTGTTTTACACCTTCGGGCTGGTCGCCAACTTGATCGCCTCGCCGTTCAACGCCTTGCTCGCGGAGAATCTGGAGCTGCAGATGGGCGGGCGCCCACCGAGTGCCGGTGCCGGATTCAAGGCGACGCTGCGCAGCGCGCTGATCGGGATCGCAACGCAACTGGCCGCGCTTGCATATCAGCTGATCCGACTGGTTCCCCTGTTGGTGCTGTTTCTCGTGCCCATCGTCAATATCGCCGCGACCAGTATCCTGATCCTGTTTTCGGCCTGGATGCTTGCCATAGGTTACCTTTCCACGCCGATGGGCAACCACGATATGAGCTTTCGAGAGGTGCGTGCCATCTGCGCACAGCGTAAGGGACTGGTGTTGGGTCTGGGAACCGGCCTCGTGCTACTGACCTGGATCCCCCTCCTCAACCTGCTCGTGCTGCCTGCCGGGACCGCCGCGGCAACCGCGCTGTGGCACGAAAAACTTGCACATTTGCGCCATCCGTCGGGACACAGCCGCCCGTAGCCGCCCGTGCCGTCCGCATGCGGTGGCCAGCTGGGACGGGACGCGCGATACTGGAAACGTGCGGATACCCGCCACCCCGACTCTGAGCCGAAAGGATATTCCGATGACCGTTTCACTGGATTTCGCTCGTCAAGGCGACAAGCGCAATTCCGAATTCTTCGAAACCTACCTGGTGCGCCTGCTGGAAGAGCGCGATCGGGTAGGTCTTACCGACCTGATCCATGAAATCGATGCGCTGATGATCACCGTCGAACCGGGTCATTCGATCGACTACGTGGCCGAACTGGCGTTGATGACGCCCTACCACTATCTGGTCACGCTGGAGAGCGAACAGCATCTGACGCATATCCTGCGCATCGACTACGACAGCCCGGATCTGCTGATCCGCGAGGTCAAGGACCCGAACACCCGCGGCATCTTCCGCAGCCTGAACGAGGTCTACCCCGTGGGTTCGGGCAAGCCCTACAGTCGCTACATCGGCGAAATTCTACGCGTCGACAACCTGCACGAGGTCGTGCGCCTGCAGCGCGAACGTGAGTTTCGTTTCTTCAATGCCGACGACGTGCGCAAGCTGGAATTGCCCGGTAACCTGGCCGTGAGCAAACCCTCGCCCTACACGCACAACATCGTCGCCTACCTCGAACGCGAGCCAGGTGAGCCGCGCGTGTACGCACTGGGTGTAAGCCGCATCGACACGCTGACCCAGGAAGCCTATGAGGCTGCCAAGCAACTGCAGCAAAGGTTAGGTATTCAGAACCTGCTGCTGCCCATCGACCATCTGGCTACGCGCGTCTATAGCCAGAACCGCGAGGTTGCAATCCTCGAATATCTGTCATGGTCGAGCTACTACTACTGGGGCTCGTACGACATCAAGGATCAGAACTCCTCGACCAACGTCACCAAGAGTGTCCACTCCGCCTCGGAGTTCCGCAGCCCTGCCAAGGTGTTCACGGCGAACAACACGCCTTATTTCGTCAACCATCTGGAAAAACTGCCTTCGCCGACGGAGACCTTCGTGCGCAACTACGGGCCGCGTTTGCATCACATCGCAGTTGCCGTACGCGACGGCGAAACCGGTGGTGTCGAGAACATCGAGTACGTGGTGCGCAGCATTGCCGAACAAGGCAAGGATTTCCTGCTCGACGTGATCGGCTCCAAGGAGGAGGGGCTCAAGCAAATATTCTCCAGCGCCTCGGAGCACTCTTCGTTGATCGTCGAGTATGTACAGCGGTTTGGGGATTTCGATGGCTTCTTCGCCAAACACAACGTTGCGGAACTCACCCGAGCCGCCGGGGTGGACGAATCCCTGAAGCAGCTTGAGGATTCGTCTCATGGCTGAGTCGCCGGATAACGCGTGCCATAGGCACTTGGGCCTGTTCACATCGACCACGGGAGGGAAGGCACAACTGATACGCCGTTACCCAGCCTGCAGGATATCCAGAAACGCGTTCAGCGCCGCTGACCGGTAGGCCGGTTTCGGTGCGGCCAGGTGCAGGGTCCAGTAGAGCCCTCTTGGCGGGTCGAGTCGCAGGGGCACCAGCGCCCAGCGGGCGCGTTCAAGCGCCCTGACCGAAGCGAAACCGATACCGAGCCCTGCCGCAACAGCCTCGCGTACGGCCTCGACCCCGGTGACCTCCACACTGTACTGGACGTTCAGACCTGCCGTGCGCAGCGCCGATTCGACGGCGCGCCGCACGCCGGAACCCGGTTCGCGCCACACGATCGGGTATTCGAGCAGCGATGACCAATCGACGCCCTGCCCGACTTGCTGAGCCAGAGGGTGGTCGCTGCGCACCAGAGCCACGATTTCGTCCTCCATCCATGGCTCTAGCGTGCAATACCCGGGAAGCCATGTGCCGGGATCGTCGAACACGCCGTCCAGAAACAGCAGATCCCAAGTGCCGACGGCTTTGATGGTCCAATCCAGGGCGCCGGTCTTGAGTACGAGGCGGATGTCCGGACATGACCTGCGAAATTCAGCCAAGCGTTCGGGAAGGAAATAACTTGCTACGGTATTGCTCGCTGCGATGCGCAGGCAGCCGTCCTGCAATGTGCGTCGACGCCTGACCCATTCGTCGATATTGTCGAGCGCTTCCCGCAATGCCTGTACCTCTTCGAGCAATGCATGACCTGCGGGTGTGAGCATGATGCCGCGCCCGTTTCGGTGGTAGAGCGGTTCGCCGACAGCCGCGGTGAGTTGACGCAGGCGCTCGGAAACGGCGGGTTGGCTGCGGTGCAATGCACGCGCACCTGCCGCCACACCGCCCTGTTCAGCGACCTGAAGAAATGTCAAAAGCTGTTCGGCTTGAATCTTCATCCAAATTTCCGATGTGTTTGGTCAAAAATACCGATTTGATCGATGTGTCTTGGGTTCTTAGTCTAGATTTCCACCGCCGCACATGTCACCGATCGGCGGGATCATTTACAGACGGAGCTCATCATTCGCATGACCAGCAACAGAATTTCCGACGCGCCCACCCAGCCCTTGCTGCCCTTGTTCGTCGGGGTCGGTCTGGCTCTGTCGGTCGGCTCGTTCGAGGGGGCATCCGTGCTCGGTATATTGCCGTACATCGGCGGCGGACTTGCCACCAGCAGCGATCACGCCCTCTGGACTCTGACGTATTTCATCGTGCACTGGTCGCTGGGGATCACGGTGATGCCATGGGGGATGCGCCGCTGGGGCCCTCGTCGTCTGTATGAAATATCCACTGTGATCACCCTCGCTGGCACGTTGCTTGGAGCGCTCACCGGTAATCTGTGGCTGATGCTTGCAGCCAGGGCGATGCAGGGCTTCGGCGCCGGGCTCCTGGTACCGCTCAGCCAACACCTTTTTCTGGAGCGGACACCGAAAGCGCGCCATGGCGTAGTGACCATCGTCTGGAGCAACGCCATGCTGATCCCCTTCTTTGCAGGGCCGGCGCTGGGGGGATATCTGGCCGTATCCCACGACTGGCGCGACATCTTCTGGCTGAGCCTCCCTTTGCTCGTCATCGCCGGCTGGTTGGGTCGAAAGGGCATCGTAGCCACCGAGGCACTGCGGGATATGCAGACTGAGTCCTTCGATTATCGCGGATTCGGACTGCTCTACGGCGGACTCTTGTGCCTGCAGATGGTGATGGATCAAGGCCAGGACGACGGTTGGTGGCATGCCAGCCAAATCGACTGGCTCAGCCTCGCCGCCGCACTGCTGCTCGCGGCGTTTGCCTGGTGGGAGTCGCGCTGTAAGCACCCGTTACTCGAGTTCCGCTTTTTCAGGCAGCGCAATTACGCGCTCGGATTACTGCTGCTTTGTCTTGGGTGGTCGTTGTTCATGGCCTGGGCGGCACTGCTCCCGCTGTGGGCGGAAAGCGATCTCGGCTACAACGGATATTGGGGGAGTGCCCTGCTGCTGCCGATCGCACTGGGTGCCGTGCCCGTGGGGTCTGCCATGGATCGCCTGCGTGGGCTAATCGGTCTCCGGCGTCTGGCTGCGCTGTGTTTTCTGCTGTTCGCTGTCGCCTATGACATTGCCTACGCCAGCCCTTCCATGGGCTTGGCCGGATTGTTTCTGCCCATGCTGATTCAAGGCATTGCCGTGGGCATGTTATTCGTGCCCCTGACCCTGATCGTCCTTTCCGGTGTCGACGCTCGCGATATACCGAGTGCTGCCACGACCAGCAACTTCATACGCGTATTCAGCGCCAACGTGGGGGTGACGCTCCTGAGTGTGTACTGGATCAGGCAGAGCGATGTTGCAGTATCCGCATTGCGTGCCACGACGCATTCCGGAGGCGCATTGTCGATGCAAGCCCTCGCCGCGCTGTATCGACAGATGCTGATCCAGGCGCAAACCTTGAGTCTGGACAATCTGTTTCGCTTGTCCGCTTGGTTGTCCGTCGCCGCCGCCGCAGTCGCGTATTTGGCGCTCAGACCAGCGACAGCCACGGCAGTAGCTCGTGGGCCTCGCAGTTATGTCGAGGAAGAGGAAATGGCTGCCGATGTGGGATCTGTCGAGAACGGACAGGCGACAGGATAATGCCGGTTAAAGGTTGTGCACGACGAAATCCTGCAGCCGTTCGACTGCGCCATGCAACTGCTGCAGCCCGGTGGTATAGGCGAAGCGAACATGCTGCGCGGCGCCGAAATCGCCGAAATCGTCGCCGGGGGTCACAGCCACACCCGCCTCCTCCAACAGACGTGAACTCAGAACCTGTGCAGTCAGGCCGAAGCGCTCGCAGTTGGCGTATAGATAGAAGGCGCCATCGGGCGTGGTCGGGATGTCGAAGCCCAGTTCGCGCAAGGCCGGCAGGAGGTAATCGCGCCGCTCACGGAATGCGGACCGACGCGCCTCGAGGATGGACAACGTGGTCGGCTCGAAGGCGGCGAGTGCGGCATGCTGCGAAGGCGTGGGCGCACACAGAAATAGGTTCTGCGCCAGCTTCTCCAGAGGGCGAACATAATCCTCAGGGGCCACGATCCAGCCCAGCCTCCAGCCGGTCATGCCAAAGTATTTGGAGAAACTGTTGATCACGAACACGCGATCGCTGATGGACAGGGCCGTCGCGTCTGGACGGTCGTAGACGAGTCCCTGGTAGATCTCGTCCACGATCAGGCATCCATCCCTGTCTGCGGCATAGGCTGCCATTCCGGCCAGATCATCCGGTTCGATCAATGTGCCGGTGGGGTTGGCGGGCGAAGCCACCAGCGCCGCGACGGTACGCTTGTTCCAGTGTGCGCGGACCAGTTCCGGCGTCAGTTGGTAGCGCGTGTCACGGTGCACGGCAACCTGGCGTGCCCGCCCTTCGTAGAGACGCACGAAATGACGATTGCACGGATAACCGGGGTCCGTCATCAGCACCTCGGTATCCGGATCCACCAATACACCGAGAACCAGCTGCAAGGCACCCGAGGCGCCTGGCGTGACGATGATGCGCGAGGGAGAGATATCCAGGCCGTGGCGGCTTGCATAGAAGCCGGCAATCGCCTCGCGCAGGGCCGGCAACCCCAGGGCCGGGGTGTAGTGGGTGGCGCCTGCCAGCAATGCGGCCCGGCCCGCTTCGATGATGGGTTCCGAGGTCTCGAAATCAGGTTCGCCGATCTCGAGATGATAGATTTCCTTGCCCTGTGCCTCCAGTTCACGCGCGCGTGCGAGCAGGTCCATCACGCGGAAGGATTTGATGTCCTCGATCCGACGGGACATGCGCGACCCGCGAGCGTTCATCGATCCTTACGCTTGGCGTGGCGGATCATGCGATTCCGCTTGCGTTCCTGGGTGGGAGTCAGGGTGTTGCGGCGTCCGGCAAATGGGTTGTCGCCGGTCTTGAATTCAAGGGCCACCGGGGTACCCACGAGCTTGAGCGCACGGCGGTAACCGTTGGCGAGATAACGCTTGTATTCCCCTGGTAGGCGGTCGGTTTGATTGCCATGGATGACAATGGTGAAGGGGCGATGTCCACCCAGGTGCGCATAGCGCAGCTTGATCCGCCGGCCGCGCGACAAGGGCGGTTGGTGCGCGTTGACGAAACCTTCAAGCAAGCGATTCAGTTCTGCAGTGGAAACCTGCCGATGGGAGCTCTCGTGTGCGCGGCGTGCGGCTGCGAGCAGATGGCCCACGCCGGTGCCATGCAGAGCTGAAATGAAATGACGCTCGGCGAAATCCAGGAAGGTCAGGCGCAGATCCAGTGTCCTGCGCACCGCGTTGCGCTCATCTTCGGCCAGTCCATCCCATTTGTTGATCGCCACCACGAGCGGCGCGCCGGCATCCAGGGCCAGGCCGATGAGATGGGCATCCTGTTCGGTCACGCCGGCTCGCGCGTCGAGCACGAGAATCACCACGTCGGCGGCGTTGATGGCATCCAACGCCTTGACGATGCTGAATTTCTCGATCATCTCGTTGACGCGCGCGCGACGACGGATACCTGCCGTATCAACCAGCACATAACGCCGCCCGTCGCGCTCGAAAGGGACGTCGATGCTGTCCCGCGTGGTGCCGGGGCGGTCGAACACCACCACACGGTTTTCGCCCAGCAGACGATTGATCAAGGTCGATTTGCCGACATTGGGCCGTCCGACGAAGGCGATCCGCAGCCCTGCATGGGCAGGCAGAACGGCAGATTCCTCTACGACCGTATCGTCCGATTCCACAGCTTCGGTCTCGTCGCCGCCGTCCTTGCCGTCAGGAAGCACGGTGTCGATGAGTCGGTCCAACCCGCTGCCGCGTACCGCCGATATCGGGAGCGGTTCGCCGAGTCCCAGTCGGTAGGCTTCCGCCATGGCTGTTGCGGGTGTGGTCGCGTCGATCTTGTTCACGACCAGATATACCGGCTTGCCCATCGCACGCAGTTCGGTGGCGAGCATTTCGTCACCGGCGGTCACCCCTGCCCGGCCGTCGATGAGCAACAGCAGATGCGTTGCCTCGCGCATGGCGGCGCGTGTCTGCTCGCCCATCAGCGTGTCGATCTCGTCGCTTTCCTCACCCAAGCCGCCGGTGTCGACGACGAGGTAGTCGCGTTCGCCAAGGCGCCCCAGGCCGTATTTGCGATCCCGGGTCAGGCCGGGCAGATCGGCCACCAGTGCGTCGCGACTGCGGGTCAGACGATTGAACAGGGTCGATTTGCCGACATTGGGCCGCCCGACCAGGGCGAGTATCGCTTGCATGGCTGTTGCCTAAGCCTCCCGGCTAGAAGAGCGACGACGATGACGCTTTAGATGCGCCTGCGTTGTCTGGTGCAGTGTTGCCGACGGCCGTGGGCTTGCCTACCCGATACATTGCCACGGTTCCGTCGGCCGCTTGCACGTATACATCGTTACCCACCACTACTGGCGGGGCATCGATGGCGCTGCTACTCACCTGGGTCCGCGCGACGAAAGCCCCGTTGCGACGCGACAACCAGTGCAGATAGCCTTGGTAATCGCCGACGATCACGTATTCGTGGTCGAGTACGGGCACGGTCACTTCGCGGAAGCGCAGCGCGGATTGCTTCCACAAGGAGGCGCCGGTTGCCAGGTCCAGAGCCCAGATTTCGCTGTGCGAGTCCGAGATGTAAACGGCCTGCGAACCCACCGCAAGGCCGACGAACGACGACATGGGGTGTGACCACAGAAGCTGTCCCTTGCTGAGCGTCGCCGCGACCACTCTTCCGTGGTAACTGGCCGCGAAAACAACGCCGTCGATCACGTCGATTCGTCCGCTGACATCGACCATCCGTTCAAGCTCTGAAGCGCCATGCGGTTCAGCCACGGTCAGCTGCCATTTCGGCGTGCCGTCGCTCAGACTGAAGGCGGCAATCTGGCCATCGGAAAAACCGGTAACCACGGTGTTGCCGCTGATTACAGGCGTCGTTTTGCTGCGCAGGATCAGATGCGGCGATTCAATTCCCTGATTCCAGATGACGTTGCCGGTGCTGATGTCCAGGGCCAATAGCTTTCCAGCGTTCGTATGCACCAGGACCTCGCCCTGTGCGGGGGGGGAGATCGCCATAACCTCGCTGCCCGCCTGCATCTTCCAGATCACCTGATGGGTCTTCAGCGACAACGCGATCACCGAGCCGTTCTGCGTACCCACGAATAGGCGTCCCTCACCACCGGCTACGCCGGTGCTAAGCCTTTGTCCAACATTGGTGCTCCATAGGCGGTTGCCGTTTTTGGCATTCAGGGCATATACCTTGCCTGCCTGATCGGCGGCATAGACGACCTGATCACTAACCCAGGGCTTCAGTTTGAGTAGATATCCGCCGTTACCGTTGCCTAGTGTGGTACTCCACATTTCCTTGACCGGCACGCTCGCCTTGATCGGCTTCAACGGAGTCGGAGGGCGGGTATTCACCGGCTTTTCGAACAGGCTGCAGCCACCCAGCAGGGTAACTGCGGCGACGGCGAGTGCTGCGGCGAGCGTCCGCCGGATGTTGCCTTTCATAATCATTTATCTCCTTGCTTGCTCTGGGTCTGCGCCGGAGTCGGTGCGGGAAGCGCACTAAGTTTCATTTCGATAATGTCGGTCGGCAGGCCCATCGCCTGTGCGCCCGCAAGCGCCTCTTCATAGGCATCCCTGGCCTTTTGTTTCTCGTTCTTGGCCATGTAAGCGTCGCCGGTGAGTTCTTGCGTCAGGGGTAGGTAAGCCTCGCTGAAACCGCTACTCAGGAGTTTGAGCGCCTCATCGGGTTTGTGCTCTGCAATCAATACTTGGGCCAGACGCAGGGCCGCGATTTCCCGCAACACTTTCTGTGATCCGTGATCCACTACCCAGCGCAAGTCCTTTGCGGCCTCGGGTAGGTGGTTTTCGTCAACGGCGTGCTTGGCCATTCTGAGCGATACGAGTGCAGCATAGGGCGTGCCCGAGTACTGGGCGACCAGGGTCTTGGCCATGGATGACCAATGCTGCTTGTCCTTCGCGTAATCCACGGACTCCAGCGAACTGTACAGTTCCGAGGCCTTGAGGTCCTGTTGCGCGCGGTAGTAAGACCACCCCTTCCAGGCAAAGAAGCCGATCAGCCCCAGCACCGCGAGCAGCACCAGCCAGCGCCCGTAGCGGCGCCACCAATGTTTGGCGGCCTCGAGTTCCTCGTCTTCCACGTGGTAAGCCGTCATTGAACCTCATTCTCCTTCGCGCACAGCGCTTTCATGCTTGTTACCAATTCCGATTGCGCAACCGTACGCTGCTCGGAGCCGTCGCGCAGTGGTTTGATCACGACCGTTCCATCGCGCAGCTCATCTTCCCCGAGAATCACGGCGATCCCAGCGCCTACCTTGTCTGCACGCTTGAGCTGCGATTTGAGATTCCCGTCGCCGCAATGCGCGAGAACAGAGATATGCGGTAATGCATCTCTAAGGTTCTCAGCCAGCTTCATCGCGGACATGCGCGCGGCATCGCCAAGACTGACGCAGTAGACATCCACGGCTGCGGTTGGCGGCAGCAGGGCCTGTGTTTCGAGCAGGGCCAACAAGCGCTCAAGACCCATGGCGAAGCCACACCCAGGTGTCGGCCTGCCGCCGAGTTGGGGAATCAGTCCATCGTATCTTCCGCCGGCACAGATGGTGCCTTGAGCGCCCAGCTCGTCGGTGATCCACTCGAAAACAGTGCGTGAATAGTAATCGAGTCCACGGACAAGTCTAGGGTTTATCGTATAGGGCAAACCGTTCGCTTCGAGTATTCCGCACAGGGTTTCGAAGTGCGTTCGCGAATCCTTGTCCAAGGCGTCGGTTAGGCTTGGGGCGTCGGCAAGGATTGCACGTGTACCGGGGTCCTTGCTGTCGAGCACGCGCAAGGGGTTGCTCTCAAGGCGACGCCGGCTGTCCTCGTCCAGAGCATCGACGTGGCGCCGCAGATAGGCGGTCAAGGTTTCCCGATACTGTGCACGCGCCTCGGGGCTGCCCAGCGAATTGATTTCGAGACGGACATCGCGCAATCCCAGCAGACGCCACAATCGGGCGCTGAGCAGGATGATCTCCGCATCGATATCCGGGCCGGCCATGCCATAGGCCTCAACGCCGAGTTGATAGAATTGCCGATAACGCCCTTTCTGGGGACGTTCATGGCGAAACATCGGGCCCATGTACCAAATACGGGTAAGTTGATTGTGCAGGAATCCGTGTTCGATGCCTGCCCGCACACAGCCGGCGGTGCCTTCGGGCCGCAAGGTCAGCGATTCGCCATTGCGATCATCAAAGGTATACATCTCCTTTTCGACGATATCGGTGACTTCGCCGATGGAGCGCGAGAACAATTCGGTTTTTTCAAGAATCGGCAGCCTGATGTTTCGGTATCCGTAAGCCGTGACCACCTTGCGCGCAGCCTCCTCAAGGTGGTGCCAGGCAGCGGCTTGCTCAGGCAGGATGTCATGCATCCCGCGAATGGACTGGATTCGGTCGCCCATGCGGTTCCTTTTGATCTTTAAGGGCTGGATTTTATGTTCGCCCCTCCCGGAGAGGCGTTCAGGTGGAATCTAGCGGTGTGATTGGAGCGGATATAGGGCGTCATGTCGACGGCATGGCCGTCCAGCTTGAGCTGTACGCCCTGAGCATACCCCAGGAATACAGAGAAAGGCGGCGTTCCCTGCAGAACTTGATGTGTGCCTGCCGGGAGCAGCCCGTAGGCAAGTTGATGATGTTTCGCATCGTCGATCTGAACCCAGCTGCGATGCGTCAGCGTGAGGACGAGTCGGAGTTCATCCACTGGATTTTCTCCAGCCGGCGCCATGTTTACTGCACTCGTCGTGCTGCGACTTGGCGTTGCCGTCGGCGAGGCCGCCGGTGGGCTGGCGGGGATGGGCAGAGATGTGTTTGCCTTGGTGGTGGTAGAAGGCAACATTGCCCGAGATTGTGGGCTCACGGTAGTTGACGGTGGAAGTAAAGTGCTCGCGATCGGCATGGCCGGTGCCACGCTGATCGGCTTCATCGCGGTCTGCGGGCCTTTCACCTGATCCGCGCCCTTGGCCATAGGTGGTGTATGTGTCGCATGACTGTGGGCATACCACCAGGCGGCCAACAGGATCAATACAAGGGCCACGGCGCTGCCGATCGCATAGGATCGGCCGCGTTGTCCCATGTATTCTGGCGAATAGGAGACCGCAGGCTTGAGTTCCGGCTCAGAAGGAAGAAAGGTGGACTGATAGCTGTGTATCAACTCCTGCGAGTCCATGCCAAGCATCTGAGCGTAGGAGCGCAAGTAACCCTTGATATAGGCGGGCCCGGGCAAGGCCGGAAAATCGTCTTCCTCTAAGGCACGTAGCACCGAAACGTCGAGGTGGAGCTGCTTTGCAGCGTCCTCCAGCCTCAAATTCATGGATTCACGGCGTGAGCGTAGTCTCAGACCAATCCGCTCTGCAGCAGTCTGATCCTCGGATGGAAGCTGGTTGCGATCCTCATCCATGGTGTCACTGAGTTTGCAGCAAAGCGCGTGCCTGCGGTGAATTCGGGAACATGCGGTACAGGTCTCGCGCGCAGTCGGCTGCCCCGTTCATGTCCCCTACAGTTCGTTTCACCTTCAGGCAAAGCGCCAGGATATCGGGGGTATAGCGTGCGGCCCCGGTAATCCGTCCAAGATAAGCATCGGCTTTTTGGTACTGGCCTTTCGATGCTGCCAGCTTGGCCAATTGATACAGCGCCGGGGCGAAGCCGGGGCGTTTTTCCAGGGCCTGATGAAAACGCTGTTTGGCAAGTGTGTCATTGTGCTCATTCAACGCGCAGATGCCTGCATTGGCATAAGCGAATTCGGGTGTATTGTAGAGCGGATTACTCCAGGCCGATTTGAACTGTTTTTGTGCTTGCCCATATTTGCCCTGTTCACACAGGAATACACCGAAGTTGTTGCGGACGTCGCCATCATCCGGCTTGAGATCGAGCGCCTTGCGGAAATTTTCTTCCGCAGCATCGTTCTTGCCCAGACGCTGCATCAATAGTGCATAGGCGTTACGTACCAGGACTGAATCCGGGTCCTGATCGAGTGCGCGCTTGAGCTTTTCGTCGGCCAGCTTGAGGTTGCCCGTATTCATGTAATCGATGCCGAGCTGCGCATTGAGCACGGCAGCGCGGTGCATCTGGGCCTCGGCTTTGCGTTCCTGCGGCGAAGTTGCGCATCCGGCAAGCGTGATCAAGGCCAACACAATGAAAATGCTACGCAGTGAAAACGTGATACGCATTAAAGCCGCGCTCCCTCTTCAAGGCGTGCAAAACGAATCGCTCGCCGACTGCGATCCTGCACCTTGCCGGCCAATTGGCCGCAGGCCGCATCGATATCGTCGCCACGCGTCTTGCGAGTGATCGTCGTCAGACCTGCAGCAATCAGAATATCCCTGAAACGGTCAATGGTTGCCCTGTCCGAGCGCTGAAAACGTGTTTCTGGGAAGGGGTTGAACGGGATGAGGTTCACCTTCGAAGGAACGTCGCGCAGTAATTTGGCCAGTGCACGCGCGTGATCCGGAGAGTCATTCACATCCTTGAGCATGACGTACTCGAAGGTGACCCGCTGCTTGTGTTTCTTGCCGTCGACAAAACGCTTGCAGGCAGCCAGTAGTTCTGCGATCGGATATTTGCGGTTAAGGGGTACGAGTTGGTCGCGCAAGGCATCGTCCGGAGCATGCAGGGATACGGCGAGGCTCACATCCAAGCGATCCTTGAGCCTATCCATGGCCGGGATGACCCCTGAGGTGCTCAGAGTGACGCGACGTTTGCCCAGGCCATAGGCCAGGTCGTCCATCATCAGGTCCATGGCATCGACCACGGCATCATAATTCAGCAAGGGCTCACCCATGCCCATCAAAACCACGTTCGTGATCACGCGCGAACGACCAGGCTCAGGCTGCAGGCGGCGCTTGGCCACCCACAGCTGAGAAACGATTTCCGCGGCGCTGAGATTGCGGTTGAATCCCTGACGCGCGGTCGAGCAGAAGGTGCAGTCCAGTGCACAACCGACCTGGGACGAGACGCACAAGGTACCGCGTTCGTCGTCAGGGATGTATACCGTTTCGATGCAATTTCCATCGTCCAGGCGCAGCAACCATTTGCGAGTGCCATCGGTGGAACATTGTTCCGTTACCACATCAGGCGCCCGCACCTCGGCCTCTACGGCAAGACGTTCACGCAGTGGTTTCGCCAGATCGGTCATGGCGGAAAAATCGTCAAGACCGTGATGATGTACCCACTTCATCACCTGGCGAGCGCGGAAAGGGGCCTCGCCACGCGTGTTGAAATAGGCTTCCAGCGCGCTGCGTGGCAAACCCAGCAGGTTGATCTTAGGTGCGGACGACATAGGCAGAATGGTCAACGAGTGCGTGGGCAGATTTCGTCGGGTCCGAAGAAGAAATTGACTTCCTGTTGTGCCGTTTCCACGGCATCGGAACCATGCACCGCATTTTCATCGATCGAGTCGGCGAAATCGGCGCGGATGGTACCGGCTTCGGCTTGCTTCGGATCGGTGGCGCCCATGATGTCGCGATGCTTGGCAACCGCATTCTCACCCTCGAGCACCTGAACCATGACCGGCCCGGAAATCATGAAATCCACCAGATCCTTGAAAAATGGGCGCGCCTTATGCACCGCATAGAAGGCTTCTGCCTGCTCGCGGGACAGGTGCATCATACGCGCTGCGACGATTTTCAGGCCCGCGCGTTCGAAGCGGCTGTAGATTTCGCCGATGATGTTCTTGGCTACCGCATCGGGTTTGATGATGGATAGCGTGCGTTCAACAGCCATTGATTCGATACTCCCTTCGTCAATAATTTGATCTTGGTTCTTTCAAGTGAACCATCTTTAGTCGACTCCACGCGAAGAACCCGCGTGTGACGCGGGTTCTTCGAGCCCATAGGGCGGATAATTTTACTCGTTGTCAAGCCATGCTGACAATGAAACTAATCCCTTTCCTCCAGCCAGGCCATCTGGATAGCTTCCAGAATCCGCTCGTTGGAATGTTCCGGATCGTCAGTGAAGCCGTCGAGTTCGCAAACCCAGGCATGCAGATCGGTGAAACGCACATAGCGCGGATCGGCATCCGGATGCGCTTCGTCAAGAGCGATCGCTATGTCCAGGGTGTCCTTCCAGGTCAGGGTCATCGGTATACCAAGCCTCAGTGATTCTCGGAAACGAGATTGATCGTGTAACGGGGAATCTCGACTTCTAGGTCCTCGTTAGCAACCTGTGTCTGACAACTCAGTCTGGAATCGGGTTCCAGGCCCCAGGCCTTGTCCAGCATGTCCTCTTCGTCTTCCGTAGGTTCGTTGAGAGAGTCCATGCCCTTGCGCACATACACATGGCATGTGGTACAGGCGCAGGATTTCTCGCAGGCGTGCTCAATTTCGATCCCGTTGGATAGCGCCGCATCGCAAATGGACGTGCCGGTAGCAACTTCGACCACCTTGCCCTCGGGGCAAAGCGTACTGTGTGGTAGAAAAGTGATCCGCGGCATGCGCGCTCCTTGCCCTTGGGGAGTAGTCGGCAGTCCCCGTTCTTAAAATTCGTCTACGCGATGGCCCGACATGGCCGTGCGTATCGCCGTGTCCATGCGCCTGGCGACGAAATCGCTGCTCGCCTGTTCCACCGCCTCGATGGCTGCCCGAATGACTTCGGGGTCATCACCTTCCAGGCAGCCGGCCAGTGTTGCGCGAGCCGATTCTATCCCTGATCGCTCGTCGGCGCTTAGCAGTCGCTCGCCGTCGGCCTGTAGTGCGGCCTCTAGTGCTTCGATGACACGTGCACCCTCGACCTGTTCCTCTCGCAGGCTACGTGCCACCATGTCGTCCTGTGCATGCTCGATGGATGCGCGCAGCATGCGTTCGATTTCCTCTTCCGCGAGTCCGTAGGAAGGCTTGACCTCGACACCGGCACGCACGCCGCTGGTCAGTTCCTCGGCTGTTATGCTGACAAGACCGTCCGCATCGACCTGGAAGGTGACCCGAATGCGAGGTGCCCCCGCTACCAGCGGCGGCAGGCCCGACAGCACGAAGCGCGCCAGGGAGCGGCAGTCGTCCACGAGTTCGCGTTCACCCTGGAGCACATGGATCGCCATCGCGGTCTGGCCATCCTTGAAGGTGGTAAATTCCTGCGCCCTTGCGGTCGGTATGGTGGTGTTTCTGGGGATGATCTTCTCAACCAACCCGCCCATCGTCTCGATACCGAGCGACAGTGGGATCACGTCCAGCAGCAGCAGTTCGTCATCGGGCTTGTTGCCGGCCAGAACATCCGCCTGGATGGCCGCACCGACGGCAACCACCTTATCCGGATCGATGTCCACTCTGGGCTCACGTCCGAAGAAGGCTTGGACCCGTTCGCGGACCCGAAGCATGCGCGTAGAGCCGCCGACCATGACCACGTCGGAGACTTCCTCGCGTTCGACACCGGCATCGCGCAGGGCGCGACGGCAGGCATTCAGCGTCTTCTGGATCAGCGGATCGACCAGCTCGTTCATGCGCTCCCGGGTCAGTTGACCCCGCCAGTGGCGCCCGCCGCCGAGATCGAGTTCGACATCCACGGACTCCGAGTCGCTCAGGCCTTCCTTGGCGTCACAGGCCTCGCGCATAAGGCGGCGCATCGTCTGATGATCCGCATCGGGATCGAGCCCGGCCTCTGACATCATCCACGCTGCGATCTCGCGGTCGAAATCATCGCCGCCGAGAGCGCTGTCGCCTCCGGTGGCTAGAACCTCGAAGACGCCGCGATTCAGGCGCAGGATGGAGATGTCGAAGGTTCCGCCGCCAAGATCGTAGACTGCGATCAGCCCTTCCCCACCCTGGTCGAGCCCATAAGCCACTGCCGCTGCAGTCGGCTCGTTCAGCAGACGGAATACGTTAAGGCCTGCCAGGCGTGCAGCATCCTTGGTCGCCTGACGCTGAGCGTCATCGAAATAAGCTGGTACGGTGATCACCACACCGCTCAGCTCGCCGCCAAGCGATATCTCGGCACGTTCGCGCAATGTGCGCAGGATCTCTGCCGATACTTCGATCGCGGTGACCTCCCCTGCCACCGTGCAAATACGCGGCACCGCTGCATCGCCGGCTGCAAAGGCATACGGCACGTGGCCCGCCACAGTCTTCAGATCAGCGGCGCCACGTCCCATCAAACGTTTGATCGACGCCAGGGTGTTGAGTGGGTCTTCCGCTGCCGCAGCCTTGGCTTCGATGCCGACTTGTGGAGGTGCGTCGGTGCGATAGCGCACTACCGATGGCAGGATATGTCGTCCCGCTGCATCGGCAAGCGTCTCAGGCACGCCGCTGCGCACCGTCGCCACCAGCGAATTCGTGGTGCCCAGATCGATGCCCGCCGCGAGCCGGTGTGCATGCGGCGTGGTCGACATACCGGGTTCGGCAATTTGCAGTAATGACATAATCTTGGCTTCGTAAGTTGGCCGCTAAGGTCAGCCGTCCAGGTCTTCCAGACGTTCGGCCTTGCTGCGGGCTTCGTCCAGCAGACGCTCATAGAATCGCAACTGCAGCACCGTGCGCTTGGCCCCCATTAGATCGCCATCTGCATACCTATCTCGAAAGTCCCCGAATACCTTTTCGCGTTCCCCGCGTACCCGCCCCATGAAGTCGTCCAAGGCGGTCAGCGGGTCGTCGGCGTGTGCGGCCTCGTCAAGGGACTCGCGCAGCTCCATTTGATGCATCAGAAAGGCAGATTCCGCAGTCGTATCGCGTTCGTCGTCGAATGCGATACCGCCGAGTTCCAGCAGGTAGCGGGCGCGTCGCTCGGGCCTGCGCAGCGTCTCGTAGGCCTCGTTGACCCAGGTCGAAGCCTGTACGGCAAGGCGACGATCACGTGCTTCTGCAGCAGCATGGCGATCCGGATGGTACAGGCTCTGCAGTTCGCGATAACGGCGATCCAGCGCTGCGGTATCCAATTCAAAACCGCGGGGCTGTTCGAACAGCATGAAATAATCGCGACTCAGATCGAGTCCGTTCAATGCCATGGGATGGATCCGATCTAGACGTTGAAGCTTTCGCCGCAGCCGCAGCGATTCTTCTCATTCGGGTTGGCGAACTTGAATCCTTCGTTCAGCCCTTCACGCACGTAGTCCAGCTCGGTCCCATCCAGGTAAACCAGGCTTTTCGCGTTGACGATGATTTTCACGCCATGGTCATCGAAGACCTGGTCGCCTTCGTCGATCGCGTCAACAAATTCCATCACGTAAGCCATACCCGAGCATCCGGTGGTCTTCACGCCGAGGCGCACACCTACGCCCTTGCCGCGTTTATCTAGGAAGGTTCGCATGCGGTTGGCTGCGGATTCGGTGAGGGTTATCGACACGGCATGGTCCTCCACTCCGTCACACAGCTCAGGCGGACTGAGCGTGATCTTGGGTAATTTGTTTACCCTGGTAGTCGGCGATGGCGGCCTTGATCGCGTCCTCGGCGAGGACCGAGCAGTGGATCTTCACCGGCGGCAGCGCCAGTTCCTCGGCGATCTGGGTGTTCTTGATCTCGCCGGCCTCGGCCAGCGTCTTGCCCTTGACCCATTCGGTCAGAAGGCTTGAGCTGGCGATCGCCGAGCCGCAGCCGTAGGTCTTGAACTTGGCGTCCTCGATCACGCCCGCGGCGTTGACCTTGATCTGCAGCTTCATCACGTCGCCGCAGGCCGGGGCGCCCACCATGCCGGTGCCCACGCTCGTGTCCACCTGGTCCAGGCTCCCCACGTTGCGGGGGTTTTCGTAGTGGTCGATCACCTTGTCGCTGTAGGCCATCTTCTGGTCCTCCGTATCGGGTTCTACCGCCTCAGTGGGCGGCCCATTGAATGCTCTTGAGGTCCACGCCCGCCTGGTACATCTCCCACAGCGGCGAGAGCTCACGCAACTTGTTCACCGCCGTGCGGATGAGCGAGACCGCATAGTCGATCTCCTCGGCCGTGGTGTAGCGGCCGATCGAGAAGCGGATGGAGCTATGCGCCAGTTCGTCGTCGCGCCCCAGCGCGCGCAGCACGTAGCTCGGCTCGAGACTCGCCGAGGTGCACGCCGAACCAGAGGAGACCGCCAGTTCCTTGAGCGCCATCAGCAGGCTCTCGCCCTCCACGTAGGCAAAGCTGACGTTGAGGACCCCGGGGTAGCCGTGCGCCAGGTCGCCGTTGAGATAGACGGCCTCGAGGTCGTTGACCCCGGCCCACAGCCGGTCGCGCAGGCCGCGGATGCGTTCGAGGTCGGCCCCCATTTCCTCGCGCGCCAGCCGGGCGGCCTCGCCCATGCCGACGATCTGGTGCGTCGCCAGGGTGCCGGAGCGCATGCCGCGCTCGTGCCCGCCGCCGTGCATCTGCGCCTCCAGGCGCACCCGCGGCTTGCGCCGCACGTACAGCGCACCGATGCCCTTGGGGCCGTACATCTTGTGCCCCGAGAGGCTGGCCAGGTCGATGTCCAGAGCCTGCACGTCCAGCGGCACCTTGCCGGCGGACTGCGCGGCATCCACATGCAGCAGGATGCCCCGCGCACGGGTCAGCGCGCTTACCGCCTTGAGGTCCTGGATCACGCCGATCTCGTTGTTGACGTGCATCAGCGAGACCAGCACGGTGTCCTCGCGCAGCGCCGCCTCGAGCTTGCCCAGATCAATCAGGCCGTTCGGCTCGGGATCGAGATAGGTCACCTCGCAGCCCTCGCGCTCAAGCTGCCGGCAGGTGTCCAGCACCGCCTTGTGCTCGGTCTTGCTGGTGACCATGTGCCGGCCCTTGCGGGCGTAGAAGTGCATCACGCCCTTGATCGCGAGGTTGTCCGACTCGGTCGCGCCGCTGGTCCACACGATCTCCTTGGGATCGGCGTTGATCAGGCGGGCCACCTCGGCACGGGCGTTCTCCACCGCCGCCTCGGCCTCCCAGCCGAAGGCGTGGCTGCGCGATGCGGCATTGCCGTACACGCCCTCACGCGTCAGATACGTGCACATCAGCTGCGCAACTCGCCCGTCCACCGGCGTCGTCGCCGCATAGTCCAAATAAATCGGCCTCTCCTTCGCGTCCATCGCCATACCTCTCCGCATACTCAGATGCCGTTGCGCACCGGCGATGCCGATGCGACGGCCTGTATGTTCAGTCCGTCTTCGTTGCGCTGACGCTGATGCAGTGCGATCTGGCGTTCGGCCACTTCGCGCACACCCTAGCGACGCATCAGTTCACCCAGGCTAACGGAGCCCAGAAATTCGCGTATCTGTTCGCTGAGGTCGCTCCACAAATCGTGGGTCAGGCAACGCTCACGGTTTTGGCAATCTCCGTCGCCGCCGCATCGAGTAGCGTCGATCACTTCATCGACTGCGCTGATGACATCACCCACGGCGATACCATCCGCATCGCGCGCAAGATTGTAACCACCTCCAGGACCACGCGTGCTGACGACGAGCTGGGATTTGCGCAAGCGCGCAAACAGCTGCTCCAGATAGGATAATGAGATACCCTGACGCGTAGATACATCCGCCAGCGTGACCGGGCCTGCCTCATTATGCAGGGCGATATCCAACATGGCCGTAACGGCGTATCTTCCCTTTGTGGTCAGTTTCATGGCTGCTCCCTTGCGAACCTTGACGCTAGACTAGCAATAACATAGCGAATTAGTCAACTATTACGCGTCCTCTCGCGAGGTGAATCCGTCTTGTCATCCGACGCTTCCGCCACGCTTGAATCGAGCTCGCAGTGCGCGATGGGCGGGAGCTGGGCGGCTTCGATTTCTCCGCCCAGATCACGCACCGCACGGCAAAGCTGGGCCAGCCGATCATCCACGAGATGAGTGTGGTCGAGCAGACAATCTATGGCATGCGCGACTGGATCCGGAAGATCGCGGGTCACGCCATAAGCGTCGAAGCCGAGTTTGCTGGCAAAGGCCTGGCGCCGTTCGGCATTGGCGTCCTCGCCGCGCCGCACAATATGCGCGGGTATGCCCACTGCGGTCGCATTTTCAGGCACGTCCTTGAGGACGACAGCGTTGGAGCCAACACGGCTGCCGTCACCCAGGCGCAAGGGCCCCAGAATCTTGGCACCGGCGCCGATGACCACGTTATTGCCCAGTGTCGGATGGCGTTTGCCAGGTTCCCAGGATGTGCCACCCAGGGTGACGCCATGATAGAGCGTGCAGTCGTCGCCAATTTCGGCGGTCTCGCCGATGACCACCCCCATACCATGGTCGATGAAAAAACGACGACCGATGATAGCCCCAGGATGAATTTCTATGCCCGTCCACCAACGTGCGAACGCTGACAGGACTCTAGCCGGCCAGCGCATGCCATTGTGCCACAGCCAGTGGCTCGCGCGATGTAACAGCACGGCATGCACGCCCGGATAGGTGGTGAGTATCTCGAAGGTGGTGCGTGCGGCGGGGTCGCGTTCGAAAACGCACCGGATATCCTCACGCAGACGTTCGAACATAAGTATTATTCCTTGCGGCAATCGGCTTCTGTCAGCCCTTATTTCTTGCCCGAAGCCAGGCGTGCCTGGCGCTGGGCGGCGGTCAGGATACCACGCAGCAAGTTGACCTCTGTATGTAGAAGCCTTGTGCGATTGAATAAACGCTTGAGCCGGCGCATGAGTTGGCGCGGATTATCGGGGTCGAGGAAGTCTATCTCGACCAATGCCTGTTCCAGGTGGGCATAGAAGCGTTCGACGTCGATCTGGTCTGCAAACGATTCGCCAACCTCGCTCGTTGTTTCGCGGGTCTGCGGATTGACGACCTCGTGATCTGCAACAAGCGCCAGTTCGTAACACAGTATCTGCACAGCGGAGGCCAGATTGAGCGAGCTGTAATTCGGGTTGGCCGGGATATGCACTCGGTAATGGCAGCGCTCCAGTTCCTCATTGGTCAAACCGCTGCGTTCGCGTCCGAACAACAGCGCGACCTCCCCTTCGGGTTCATGTGTAACGGCTTCGGCCGCGGCGCGCGGAGGAATCGTCGGCCATTCTAGGTTGCGCGCACGTGCACTGGTCCCGAACACCAGGGTCGTGCCGCTCAGGGCGGCATCGAGATCGTTGCAGACAACGGCGCTGGCCAAAATGTCATCCGCACCAGATGCCCGGGCGGTCGCCTCCGCGTGTGGGTATTGTTCCGGCGATACGAGATACAGCCGGCTCAGTCCCATCGTCTTCATGGCACGAGCGGCGGCACCGATGTTGCCCGGGTGCGATGGTTCCACGAGAACGATGCGAATCCGCGAGAGATCAAGCATGGCTGCGTTTCCTTTTGCTGTCGACGAGATCAATCCGTCGCCGAGTCTGGTATCCTTTCGCCCCCGTCTTTATTCGATTCCGCATCATGCATCCATTTCTCAATACCGCCATCAAGGCCGCCCGCGCAGCCGGAACCGTGCTGCTGCGTAACAGTGCGCGCATCGATTCCTTGACCATCGAGAATAAGCAGCGCAACGACTACGTCAGCGAAGTGGACCGCCAGGCCGAAGAGGTCATTATACGGACCCTACGCAAGGCCTATCCGGATCATGCCATCCTCGCCGAGGAAAGCGGTCACAGTGACGGCAACGAGTTCGAATGGGTCATCGACCCGCTGGACGGCACCACGAACTATCTGCACGGTTTCCCGCAGTATGCGGTGTCCATCGCCCTGCGTTGTCGCGGGCGTTTGGAGCAAGGTGTGGTCTACGATCCGTTCAAGGACGAGCTGTTCTCCGCTACACGCGGCGCCGGCGCAACACTGAACAACCGGCGCATCCGTGTCAGTTCACGCGTTGGTCTCGATGGCGCTCTGCTCGGCACAGGCATTCCGTTCCGCGAGCACCAGGACATCGACGGGTATCTGCGCATCATGCGCAGCTTCATCGGGCAGCCTGCGGGCATCCGGCGCGCAGGTTCCGCTGCGCTGGATCTCGCTTATGTTGCGGCAGGTCGGCTGGACGGTTACTGGGAGTCCGGACTCATGCCTTGGGATCTTGCAGCCGGCGCGCTGTTGGTCATGGAAGCCGGCGGGCTGGTGAGCGACTTCTCCGGTGGCGATGGTTACGCGCAAAGCGGAGATATTGTCGCAGCGACACCTAAAGTGTTGCGCCATATGCTCGGCAATATCCACCAAAACACCAAAGGCTGACGACGCCCCTTCTACCCTAGAGAGGCTCCCTTGCGCTTACGGTCGGTCGTCGACCTCACCCTTCTTGGCCGGCATTAGGTCGGCCTTGCTGATTCCAAGCAGCAGCGCGAGCGAACTGGCAATGTATACCGATGAATACGTGCCGAAGACCACGCCGACCAGCAACGCCAGCGAGAAGTTGTGAATCACGCTGCCGCCGAGGAAGAACAGCGACAGCAATACCAGTACCACGGTAAACGAGGTCATCACGGTACGCGACAGGGTCTGATTGACGGCGGTATTCACCACGTCGACAGGCGTGCCCTTACGCATGCGGCGGAAATTCTCGCGGATTCGGTCGTAGACCACGATGGTGTCGTTGAGCGAGTACCCCAGCAGTGCCAGCAACGCGGCCAAAACCGTGAGATTGAATTCCAGGCCGCTCAGAGAGAACACACCAAGCGTCACGATGATGTCGTGCATCGAGGCGATGACCGCGCCTATCGCAAGACGATACTCGAAACGGAAGGCCACATAGATCAGGATGGCGATCATCGTGTAGAGCAGTGCCAGACTGCCGTCCTGGCGTAGCTCCTTGCCGACCACAGGGCCGACGAATTCAACCTTGCGCAGCATGACCTGACCGTCACCGGCCTGCTGCAGTACCGACAGCACCTCATCGCCGATCTTGGAACGGTCTTCGTGTGGGTGGGGAGCAACGCGGATCATCACATCCTGCGCCGTGCCGATATTGGTCGCCTGCGCATCCTTGAACCCATGCGAATGCAGGGTCTCTCGCACCTTGGACAGGGGTACGGATTTGGCGTAATGCACCTCAACCACCGTGCCACCGGTAAAGTCGATACCGAAATTCAGCCCCCGAGTGGCCAGCGCTGCGATCGATATGATCACCAGAACCGCGGACATCGCCATCCACCAATGGCGCTTGCCCATGAAGTTGATATTGGTCTGCTTGAACTGAAACATGATCTGTCCGCGCTCTCTAAATGGCCAGGCTCTTAACGCGCCGGCGGCCGTACACAAGGTTGACGACCGCACGAGTACCCATGATGGCCGTGAACATTGAGGTCACGATGCCAATGGAGAGCGTCACGGCGAAGCCTTTGACGGGCCCGGTACCGAAGGCGAACAACATCAGTGCCGCGATCAGCGTCGTGATGTTCGAGTCGGCGATAGTTCCGAAGGCGCGCTCATAACCGGCGTGGATGCTCGCCTGTGGGGTATTGCCATGCCGAAGTTCCTCGCGGATGCGCTCGAATATCAGCACGTTAGCGTCCACGGCCATACCGACCGTGAGCGTTATGCCTGCAATGCCCGGCAACGTCAGAGTTGCCTGGATCATCGACATCACCGCGACGATCAGCACCACATTGGCGATCAGCGCCAGATTGGCGACCAGTCCGAACAGGCGGTAGTAAACCGCCATGAACAACACCACCAGCAGGAACCCTATCACCGCCGAGTTGAATCCCTGTTGGATATTTTCCTTGCCGAGGCTCGGGCCGACGGTACGTTCTTCGATGATCGTCATCGGCGCGGCGAGCGAACCGGCACGCAGCAGCAGCGCGAGATTGCGTGCCTGTTGCGGGCTGTCCAAGCCGGTAATCTGGAAGCGCTTGCCGAGCTGCTCCTGAATGCGTGCTACGTTGATGACCTCTTCAGTCTTCTTGTGCGTCACCACCGACTTGCCGTTGATCTTCTCGGTCACCGGCTTGCTTTCGATGTAGACCACCGCCATCAGCCTGCCGACATTGTTGCGCGTCGCATCGCTCATTAGATGCGCGCCCTCGGCGTTGAGGGTGATGAACACCGCGGGTGAATTGCTCTGCTGAGCGAAACCGGACGCCGCATTGACCACGTAGTCGCCGGTCAGGATGACATGGCGCTGCAGTAGAATCGGCTGCCCATCTCGCTCGTGGAACAGGCGAGTATTCGGCGGCACGTTGCCCGTACTGGCTGCCTGGGCAGCATCCCCCTGGCGCGAGACCAGGCGGAATTCGAGGCCGGCCGTTGCGCCGAGGATATCCTTGGCACGCGCCGTATCCTGTACGCCCGGGAGTTCGACCACGATGCGATCCTTGCCCTGCTGCTGGATCACGGGTTCGGCCACGCCGAGTTCGTTGACGCGGTTACGCAGGGTGGTGATGTTCTGCTCCATGGCATAGCGCTGCGTCTGCGCCAGCGCGGCCTGACTCATGTGCGCAGCCAGTGCCGGCATGCCGGCATGCTGTACCGGCGTGAAGCTCAGATCGGAGTATTCGCTGCCGAGGACGCCTTGGGCCTTGTCGCGTTGTACGGTGTTGGGGAAGTCGATGTACAGCGCTTCCTTGTTGCGGCTGACCTCCGTGTAACGGATCTGCTTCGACATCAGATAGCGGCGAATACCTGCTTCGTCGCGATCCAGTACCTGTTCGACCGCCGCTCCCATGTCGATCTGCAGCAGGAAGTGCACGCCGCCGCGCAGGTCGAGTCCGAGATACATGGGCTGAGCCCCAAGGTCACGCAGCCACTTGGGCGTGGACGGCGCTAGATTGACCGCGACGATATAACGGTTACCGAGCGATGACTTGAGGGGATCGATCGCCTTGAGCTGCTCCTCAGTGTCGTAGAAGCGGATCAGATAGGTATTGTTCTCATGTTCGATGCGCTTGTAACGAATATGCTCCTTGTCGAGGATCGAGCCGAGCTGGGCGCCGAGGGCGTCGCTCACCGGTGTGTCGCGGTGCGAGATCTGTATGGCGGGGTCTTCGCCATACAGATTCGGCAGCGCATAAAGCAGACCGACTACGACGACCGCGACGATCAGCAGGTATTTCCAGAGGGGGTAGCGATTCATCCTGCGGTGTTTCCTGATGTCGGATCAGAGTCCCTTGATCGTGCCCTTGGGCAATACGGAGGTTATCGCCTGCTTCTGCAGCTTGACCTCGACGCCTTCGGCAATCTCGACCTGCAGGAAATTGTCGCCTACCGCCGTGACCTTGCCGACGATACCGCCATTGGTCACGACCTCGTCGCCCTTGCTCAGCGCCTCGATCATGCGTTTTTGTTCCTTGGCGCGCTTGCTCTGCGGCCGGATGATCATGAAGTACATGACCGCGAACATGATCGCGATCAGGATCATGAAGTCGAGCCCGCCCCCCTGTTGCGCGGCGGCAGCGCCGGTCCCTTCGGCATAGGCGTTCTGAATCAAAAAGCTCATCGCTCGCTCCTCGTTTGCAGGCATCGTCGAATGCGGGGAGCCCTCGCCCCGCAAAGGCCGCGTATTATGGCACAGCGTCGCCGGGATTTGCGCGCAGCGCCCGGAAGGCCGAGACATACTCGTCCAGGCACCCCGCGGCGATCGCCTCGCGCAGTTCGCGCATCAGCGTCTGGTAGTAATGCAGATTGTGGATCGTGTTGAGCCGCGCGCCGAGGATCTCGCCGCACTTGTCGAGATGACGCAGGTAGGCTCGCGAGTAATTCCGGCAGGTGTAGCACTCGCAGCCCTCTTCCAACGGACGCGTGTCGTCGGCATAGCGGGCGTTGCGGATACGCATGACGCCGCTGCGCGTATACAGAAAGCCGTTGCGTGCGTTGCGCGTCGGTATCACGCAGTCGAACATGTCCACCCCGCGAAGCACCGATTCCACGATATCCTCCGGCGTGCCTACACCCATCAGGTAGCGTGGTCTATCCGCGGGCAGCGCAGGCAGGGTGAATTCCAGGGTGCGCAGGCGTTCTTCCGCCGGCTCGCCCACCGCCAGTCCGCCGATCGCATAACCGTCGAAGCCGATGGCCTGCAGGCCCGCCGCGGATTCGAGACGCAGCGCCTCGTACATGCCGCCCTGCACGATGCCGAACAGGGCCGATGTACTGTCGCCGTGCGCTTCGCGGGAGCGTGCCGCCCAGCGCAGCGATAGTCGCATCGACGCCGCAGCCTCGTCCTCTGTCGCGGGATACGGCGTGCACTCGTCGAACACCATGACGATGTCCGAGCCCAGTGCGCGCTGCACCGCCATCGAACGCTCCGGGGTGAGCATCACCTTGTCTCCGTTCACCGGTGAGCGGAAGCTGACGCCCTCCTCGCTCAGCTTGCGCAGTTTGGCCAGGCTGAACACCTGAAAGCCGCCGGAGTCGGTCAGGATCGGCCGCTCCCAGTGCATGAAACCGTGTAGGTCGCCGTGGCGTGCGATGATTTCGGTGCCGGGCCGAAGCATCAAATGAAAGGTATTGCCGAGCACGATCTCGGCGCCCAGGCCTTCCAGTTCCTCGGGCGTCATGCCCTTGACCGTGCCATAGGTGCCTACGGGCATGAAGGCCGGGGTCTCCACCGTGCCGCGCTCGAAAGTCAGGCGTCCGCGGCGAGCGGCACCGTCCCGGGTCAGAAGATCGAATTTCATGATGCCCTGGTCAGGAACATGGCGTCCCCGTAGCTGAAGAATCGGTAGGATTCGGCCACCGCGTGGCGGTAAGCCGCCATCACCGGCGCGTAGCCCGCGAAGGCGCAGACCAACATCAGCAGCGTCGATTCCGGCAGATGGAAATTGGTCAGCAGTGCGTCCACGACCTTGAACTCGTAGCCGGGCGTGATGAAGAGCTGCGTGTCGCCGGCGAAGGGCTTAAGCTCGCCGGATGCCGCTGCGCTTTCCAGGCTGCGCACGCAGGTCGTGCCCACCGCCACCACACGGCCGCCGCGTGCCCTGCAGGCCGTCACCGCCGCGCACACCGTCTCGTCGACCTCGGCGTATTCGGCATGCATATGGTGCTGGCTCGGGTCTGCCACGCGCACCGGCTGGAACGTGCCGGCGCCGACATGCAGGGTCACCCGCGCCGTCTCCACGCCGCGTGCGCGGATTCCCGCCATGAGCGCCTCGTCAAAGTGCAGCCCTGCGGTGGGCGCGGCCACTGCGCCGGCACGGTTGGCGAAGATCGTCTGATAGCGTTCCCGGTCTGCCTCCGTATCACCTCGCTGTATGTAGGGCGGCAACGGAACGTGGCCGTGATGTTCGAGCTGTTCGAGGACGCTTGCGCCACCGGTGAACTCGAGGATGAACAATTCCCCTTCGCGCCCTTGCACCTCAACCGACACGCCACCTTCGAGTTCCAGACGGCTGCCAGATGCCGGACTCTTGCTGGCGCGAATGTGAGCCAGCGCCCGTCGTTCACCGACGATGCGCTCGATAAGCACCTCGACCCGCCCACCCGTGGCCTTATGCCCATTCAGGCGGGCCGGAATCACTCGGGTATCGTTGAATACCAGCAGATCGCCGGGCTTGAGAAGATCCGGCAGAGCGATAATCCACCGGTCACTCAGCCCGGTCTCGGCGTCGAGTACGAGCATACGGCTGGCGCTGCGCGGTTCCAGTGGCACCTGCGCAATCAGTTGCTCGGGCAGTTCATAATAAAAGTCGCTGGTCAGCATGGCGCGCGATGGTATCACGCCTCGCAAGGCGGATTTGCCTGTCCATGCATTTCGGGTAAACTGCCGCGCTCGTGCCGGGATGGCGGAACTGGTAGACGCGCCAGACTCAAAATCTGGTTCCCGCAAGGGAGTGCGAGTTCGATTCTCGCTCCCGGCACCATTAGTTTTTTTAATTGATGAATTAGTTGATTTAATAACTAATCGAATCAATAAGTTAGCTGGTGTTTTTTTGCTAATTGTTGCAAACCCAATACAGCGGTGGTCCCAATCCTACCCCACTGCCCTAGCAGCAACAGTTCATAGTTCGATTCTCATTTGTAGAACCACCCCTCAAATAATCTCGGTTAGGGTCAGAGACCGTGCTCGTGGTCGTAGCGGCCTCGATACATAGGTGTAGACCGGATCGCCGAAGTACTTGTAGGTGTCGGCATTCACGTCGCGCTTGGGTGTGGCTGTCAGTCCGAGCTGCACGGCAGGCGCGAAGTATTCGAGGATGCCGCGCCACGTACTTTCATCCTTAGCCCCGCCTCGGTGACATTCGTCGATCACGATGAAGTCGAAGAAGTCCGGTGGATAGCCTTCGAAGGTGAACTGCCCTTCTCCCGTCATGAAGGTCTGGAAGATGGTGAAGAACACATTGGCGTTCTTTGGAATCCTGCCCTGCTTGCGGATTTCATCGGGGCTGATGGGGCAGCCGCGTCCGCATCTACGGGCGGCCTTTGCAGCACTGGAAAAGCTGTTCAGCCACGCGCTCGCACGTCCTCATCGTTTTCTAGCAGTGCTTCAATTGCACCCACGAGCGCACCGACCGTCGAACCGACCGCTATGCCGCAGGCGGACGCCACGCCGACGGGTCCGCACACGGGCAACGCCACGATCAAGGCCGCGCCCAGCGGCGCCCCTTTCAGCGCCCTTTCCATGATCCTGAGCAGTTCCATCGTTTACCTCCATTGAGTCGGGTATCTGGTTTCAAAACCTGTGCGCAAGCTGATGCCACGCTATACAGGCATGATCGCAAGATAATGGATCAACACGCGCTTACGGCAAGCTTGTCGCACTGATCAGTGGACCAAGAACTCTCGCAGTTTCGCTCCATCATCATCCCGGGCTTTCGTGTCCTGCACCTGATGCCGAACTCCCTGCGCGGGTGATGGCAAGCTGCAGGAGCGACGGTCTGCGCGGGCAATGTGCCGACGGGCATCCCCAACATGCTCCTGTTGCCAATAGCCCAGCCAAGCACCTGCCAGCAGGCTCAGGATGACAACGAGACCCTGCAACCATTTCCCGATGTTCACGTTGCCTCCTCCCGTACCGATCGCTTGATCGCCAACTGGCGCGGAGGAGGACACTAATTCCGAATGGCTGGGGCCAGCGGCATCTGCAATCTTGCCGCTCGGCTTTTACGGGCTACCCGATGACCTGGCAATAGAGTCCATCGCAGTGGCGTGAGAGGGCGGGCATTACCCGGCGCAAGAATCGCCAAATCGAACAAGCGCTCATCTGCCACAACCCGCCGCCCGCGTTTCAGATGGGCCGGCCTCATGAAGACAGTTCAGCCGCGCATCCTACAAGGAACTTTTGCATGCCATCGTGGTCACTAATTATTTAGGGCCTGTTCACACTAAAGAGGGTGTTGACGATAAGCGCGAAGTGGATGAAGAAAGTGAATACCACGTCGAGTTTATCGAATCTTGAGAAGATGCGCCGGAAACCCTTGAGCCGTCGAAAAAGGCGTTCGATCTCATTGCGTTTCTTGTAGAGCTCGCGATCGTATTCCCAAGGTGTGAGGCGATTGCGCTTGGGCGGCACCACTGGGGTCATACCCAGTTCCAGTGCGAGCTGGCGCGTTTCGTCACCCTCATAGGCTCGGTCCATGATGACCGAGGTGCCTTCCCAGCCGCAGTGCTCCAGGCTTTTGAGCAGTTTCCTACCTTCTGGCGCATCTCCGGCCTGTCCCGGGGACAGGCGAAAAGCTACGGCTCGGTTGGCTCCGGCGGCGACCAAGTGAATCTTGGTTGTCCATCCGGCGCGGGACTTGCCGATAGATTGAGGACCGTTTTTTTTTGTGCGCCGGTGCCGTCGGGATGAACCTTGACCGCTGTGGAATCGAGCGAGACGTGATCGACCTGGATATTGATCACATCATTTTCTTGCAAGGCCAGGAAGACTCGATCCAGCACGCCCTGTTTGGCCCAGCGATTGGCGCGCATATAGATGCTGTGCCAGCGACCGAAACGGGCTGGCAGACCGCGCCACTTGCAACCGTGCTCTGCGACATACAGGATCGCATTAAGTACCTGTAAATTGGATATTTTAAGGTTGCCCCGAGGAATGGGTAACAAGGGTTCAATGATTTTGTATTGCTGCGATGTGATTTCCATGCAGCTATTATAACGGAATTAGTGTGAACAGGCCCTAAGACAGGATTCCCGACTGGAAATGGCGCGCTGCGTGCTCAGGCTGAAGCTCGAAGCGTATCTCCGACGAGATCCACATCTCGCCAAGGCAAGTCAGCCCGTGGCCGCTTCCCTTGAAGTCGCACTGGCCAATCTGGAAACAGCGGACAAAGCGGAAGCGCTCCGCGGTCTGGAGGGAGCCGCGGCCGCGCAATGGTTTTCAGCATTGGCAGCTAACCTCGATCCGCAGTGGCCATTCCCCGGACGCAACCGCAGGCCACCGCGCGACCCGGTCAACGCATTGCTGTCGCTGGGTTACACGCTGGCACTGGGTGAAGCACGCAAACAGGTCCTGATCCAGGGTCTGGATCCCGCCCTGGGTTTTCTACACATGCCCGCGCCAGCACGCGACGGCATGGCGCTCGACGCGCTTGAGCCGCTTCGTGTCGCGGTGGATTGCATCATCGTGAACATGCTCGACGAATTCAAACCACAGGATTTCACCTCGTCGCGGGACGAGGGCTTCCGTCTCTCCAAGGCCGCCAGAGGGCGATTCTACGCCTTGTGGTCCGCTGCATCCGCACAGGATTTCGGTGGCCTTTTTGCAGCCGAACAGGAGGCCCGGGAGATGGATGAATCGCGTGACGATCAGGCCGGCCCGCCCACTGCGTCGCTGGCGGGAGCTGCGCGGACCGCAGTGCGCCGCTTGCGCTCCACACTGCCGGAAATACAGCCGTGGGACACTTGATTGCGGAAATGGTCGCCCCGGAGAACATGAATCGGGCCTGGCGACATTTGCGCTATGACAAGGCGCCCTGGTCGTCCAGAATCGATTCCGACGCGCTGCGCCACAACTTGCCATTGCACCTGCTGAGTCTTGCCCGCGAACTGCAAACAGGGCATTACCACCCTATACCGGTGAGACAGTTCATGATCAACAAACCGGATGGTGGCAAACGGGTACTTTCGGTCTATTATCTGCGTGACAAATTCGCTCAACGCCTCGCCGTGCAGGCACTGGAGCCGCTCACGGAAAGCACCTTCCATGCAAATTCCTATGCATATAGACCGGGACGTGGCGTAAACGACGCTCTGGCGTGCGCCAGAGAGCGCGTCAACACCGGTTGGAGCTGGACGGTCGACGCCGACATCGCAACCTTTTTCGATGCCGTGCCGCATGCGCTGCTGTCCAGAGTATTGAAACGTAAAGTGCCTGATCGGCAGCTTCGCGCCATCGTCCACACATGGCTGGCGCTTGGCCCGCATACGCAGGGCTTCCTCAGCCGCAGGCGCGGGTTATTGCAAGGTGCGGTCATTTCGCCACTTCTGTGCAACCTGTATCTCGATCCACTGGACCGCGCATGGGCGGCGTCAAACATTCCCTTCGTGCGCTACGCAGACGACTTCCTGCTGTTCGCCACAAAACCGAGGACCAGGCCAATGCAGCGCTTGAATACACCCACAAAAGATTGCGCAAGCTCGGCCTCACACTACACCCACGCAAGACGCGCGTGGCCCACGCGGATATGGTGCATTTCCTCGGTGAACCACTGGTCCGCCGCAAGCTGCGCGAAAACCGGCGATCGGCTCGTCGCGGGTAAGCATCCACCTGCCTGCTGGCCGTATCGAGTCGTTCGAGCAGCAAGCTTGCCAGTGTCAGGATAATCTTCATTTAGCAGTATTGTGTCTTCCAACAGCCGGCCAGTATCCATGCCTGACAGACATCAGGGCCTCGCCGGCACTCAATCATTTAAGGAGGAGACAGACATGGGACTTTTCGGATGGATGCGCGACTGGCTAAGCGGCGACAACAGCGGCATGGGCATCGACCCTGCAACCGGCAGCAGTCTAACGGGCGATTCCAGCAGCGGCTGTACCATCAATCCTGCAACCGGCCTGCCCATGATGGATAACAGCTGTGCGGGCGTCGATGTCGGCGGCAATCCCTACGGCACGGACCTGTCCGACCCTTCCGGCATCCACGATAGTGCCTCGCCGTTCTCCAGTAGTGCTGACTCCTTCAGTACCGGCAGCAGCTTCGACAACGACTGGTCGAGTTCAAGCAGTTTCGACAGCGACTGGAGCAGTTCCTCTTCCAGCTTCGATGACTGGTAGGCGCTACCAGAACGGGTAAACAGCGAGTGCCGTGCTGGCTGAGACCTACCCGGTATCCTTGAACGGGATAATCGACCGCCACAAATAAAAGCCCTCCATGACAAGGAGGGCTTTTATTTGTGGCATTCCGGAAACCGGGCAAATCCCATTAAAGGGGAAGGTCCAGTTTCGAGGCGCAGATGGTTTCTACTGATATGACTGTTACGCAATTTTGGGGCAGACGCCCTAATAACGTGATCGCACGCAAGATCAGCGCCCGCTGTTGGCAGCGGGAGATTCATAACACCCCACCTGAATTACCTCACCTCACCTAGCAAGTCAGCATGACGCCCCTGCACTTCGAGAAGCCAGACGACCTCACTCAGTTTCCCGAGATGGGCGGTCACATCGCGTATATCTGCTCGAGTCGCCGAGTCCCTCAGTGTGCTTGAAGTTGTAGTGAATCAACAACGATGTTCTAGACACAGCAAAATGTAGACCAATAATGCTGACGTCAGTTCACGGTGTGGATGCAGACAGTTAAACATAGTCACAAAAGAAACCGCAGTTCGATTTCATTGCTGAATCGCTTATTCACGTTGTTGGGGGGATGGACTTAAGGACCGTAGCTATGGGGATGTAAAGCCGGCCCGGATTGCCCGGCAGCGGCATGAATCCATATTTCCTGTAGAACCCGGCGGCGCTCTCGTTGAGTGGATCTGTAACCATCGCATAGACGGAACTGTGTTCGGATACCCGCGCAGTGCGCCACAAGGCATCCATGAGCAGTTGCGGCCCGTACCCCCTGCGTTGTTCGGTGTGGTCTACGGCCAGCCGTCCAAGGACGATTACACCAAGGGGATGACGAGGGAGCTTGGGGGCTTCGTCTTCGCTCAGTGAGTCCCACGCTATTTCGCCGTTGCTTAGCGTGTAGTAGCCGATTATGCGTTTTGGGGCAGTATCATCCGTCAGGACGAAGACACGGCATACGTGCTGGTCTTGATGCTTGGCCGCTTTAGTGCGCAAATAATCAGTCAGCGTTTCCCTGCCATCGCCCGTCCCAGCATCGAAGCTCCTTCGGTCGTGTTCCAGCCGATCGAGCGTGGTGAACTGAAGACTCACTTGGCTTTATTGCTTAGATACTGGCTCATGGCGTTCTTCAGCTCCGTGTTCGGCTCCGGCGGGTTTTCCAGCGCGTCGAGGATCTGCCGATAACCTTCCTCGGTCGTGGTAATCCGCTGAGCCCGCGCGACGATCTTGCGGGCACGCTTGATGGCGTAATCCCACACGAATCGGCTGACCTTGATGCCTTCTAGTTCGGCGGCGAGAGTGACCAGCTCCTTCTCGGAACGAAGCACGCGGATTTCCATCCGATCTTTCGTAGCTGCTGCCGTCATGGCGAAGTCCTCTGCGCATCTGTTTGCCGTACATTGTACGGCAAACAGATGCGCAGAGCAAAAGCGTTCATGCCGTCAGCGAGCCCGCAGGATGCACCCCACGTTCGTGGGGTGGTGAAAGCGCATGCCATTAAACCCTGACAACACGACGGGCCTTTGATACTGGTGGTTTTGCTGATTCCAACGTAGCCGCATCGAGGCTGATGACGAGCCGTTTACCCAGCGCAGCGACGGCCTGCGCGATGCGCGGCAGCTTCGATGCATAGTGCGGGTCGAGCAGACGGCGGACCTCTTTTTCGTCCACGCCCAAGCGGGCTGCGAGCTGCACGTTACTGATGTCGGCCTCGCGCATGGCGACATAGAGCGCGGCCTTGGCAACGGTCTCCGCCGGGGGTGACACCGGGTACTCACCAGCGCGCACACGCGAGGGGATAGGGAAAGATAGACGCCCCTTCATATAAGCGGCGAACACCTCATCCATCGCGTCAGCGGCTTCTCGCAGCGCATCGGCCACATCTTCGCCTTGCGTCACCAACTGCGGCAGATCGCGGCAGGTCACGACGAACCCGCCCTCTTCATCGGGCGTCAATGCCACTGCATATTCAAATGTATTCATGTTGACCTCACAGATCACGGGGATCGATACCAAGCTGGGCGCACATGGCCCGGAACGTCCCTGTCTTGAGTTCATCCTTTGGGTTGCGAACGATGGTGAACGTGCTGCCGTAGTAGAGCGTCTGATGACTCCCCTTACCGCGACCGGCATCCACGGAAACCTCAAAACCGTTCTTCTTCCCAAGGGCTTTGACCCTGCGGATGAACTCGTTTCCTTTCATCGAGGCATTATCGGACAATAACGTCCGATAAGCAACGGCTAGACCTTAACACCAGGAACAACACAAACCCGTGAGTCAGATGGCTTTGATAAATAAGCTTGTGCCTACTTAATTACCATGCATTTTAAATGCCGTTAAAACACAGCGGTCACTTATCAATGTATTTGTCCAAGACATAAGAAATCCCTGCTTATAACGCAAGTTACAGCTCATGGAGTCGCCATGTGCAAGTCTTGTCGACGCGCGTGTTTCGGTGTTTTGATGGACAACTCCGCGCAATAATGACCTAAAGCAAAATAGGGTCGCGAATAAGGAAACACGCGCTCCGTTTGTCACACTAATTTTATGAACAAGGACAAGAGTAGTCACGCATCACAAATGCATGACCACTCGGAGGATTAAATCATGAACCAGATGGATTTACATATGAAAGAAGGTCTGGTCGCCGGAGCGGGTGTCGAGGCGATCAGTGGCATTGGTGCTGTGGTTCTTACGATCATAGGCCTTGCCCATGTGTTCCCGGAGCTGCTGCTTGCTATATCTGGATTGGCTGTCGGCGTTGGCTTGTTGTTTGAGGGTGCAGCTATCAGTGCGGAACACAAAAAACTGATTGCACGCATCGCCCCGGATAAGTTGCAGCAGATCAACATCGACATGGGCATGAGTGTAGAACTGATTGGTGGTCTGACGGCTGTCGTGCTTGGCATCCTTTCGGTATTGGGGCTTGATGCCACCGTGTTGATGCCTGCGGCGGCGGTGGTCGTTGGCACGGCGCTCATTCTGAGCAGCGCTACCACGCAACGTCTCAACGCGCTGCGCATCGCCGCAGCAACCGAGGAGTTTGAGGGTACGGCATTGCATGTGGCTCGCGAACTGGTTAATGGATCAGCCATGACTCAGGTTTTGGTCGGTATGGCTGCCGTAGTACTCGGTATCTTGGGTCTTATTGGGGTCGACAGCATGGTGCTGACCCTAGTGGCCTTCCTGGCTATCGGTGCATCTCTCGGCCTAAGCGGTTCAGCCATTGGTGGTCGTCTATTCGGTGCCATCAAGGGTTAGACGATTGACGCATGTAACAAGTAACAGGCGCGCCCGCCGCAAACAACGGCGGCGGGCGCTGCACAGATCCAACCGTCTTTTGATGATCTGCATATAAAAGGATTTGTTCAATTGATTGCATGAAGTGCCGCCGTATTCACGGCGCTTAGCGACTTCCGATGCGGTTAATCGCTCTTCCTTTTTCCCCAATCTAACGGTTTTCTATCATGAGAGGAGACAAACGTGCAGCAGGTCGACGTAATCACCCTGGGCGCCGGTGGTGGCGCCTATCCCGCGGCCTTCCGGCTTGCCCGAGCCGGGCGTCAGGTACTGATGGTCGATCCAAAGGGAGTGATGAGCGGCAACTGCCTGGCTGAAGGCTGCGTACCATCCAAGGCGGTGCGCGAATATGCGGAGCTCAGCCGGCAGGCCAGTCGTTTCGGTTTGGGGAGGAGCACCGAAATCGATCTGGCACACATCATGACGCACAAGGATCGAGTTCAGCGTACGCGCTATACCCAACACGCCGCCGAACTTGAAAAATTATCCGCCAAGTTAAGCCTGATCCAAGGGCGGGCACGATTCCAGGACGCGAATACGGTCGTGGTCGAGAACGACAGTGGCACGAAGAGCTATCGTGCCGAGCACATCATCATCGCAACTGGGGCCGATATCTTCGTGCCCCCTATCCCTGGGGCAGAGCACTGCATGACCTCGCGGGACTTGTTCGCGCTGAATCCGACCATGCAGTCACTGCCTCGTCGCCTCATTATCATTGGCGGTGGTTATATCGGCCTAGAAACCGCCAGCATCCTCCATGCACTGGGTAGCGAGGTCACGCTGCTCGAACAGCAACAGCAGCTGCTTCCTGGGATCGACCCCGACTTCGTCGCTGGGTTGACGCCGCTTCTGGACCCGACGATCCGCATGATCACCGGCGCGGAGGTCGCCTCGATCGAGCCCACGACAGCCGCCGTTCTGAAAGTGAGCTTCCGTACTACTGAGGGTGACGAGGTACTTGCCGCAGATGCCGTGCTGATGGCCGCAGGGAGGCATCCGGTCATTCCCGAGGGGCTCGAAGCCCTGGGCGTTCAGGTCGAGCGAGGCCGGATCATGGTGGACTCCACTCTGCGCACCTCGGTACCGCATATCTATGCCTGCGGTGATGTCAATGGTCGAGTTCCTCTGTTTCATGCCGCGGTCGGACAGTCCTTGACCGCAGCGCGCAACATCCTTGGCGGCGACAGGGCCCCGATGGATTATTTCGATTTCAACAGTGTACCGACAACGATCTTCACCCTCCCCGCCGCTGCCTATGTGGGGCGGACACGCGCCGCACTACAGGCTATGGGACGCGAGGCCATTGAAGCAGCATATGTCTTCGCTGAGGACTCGCGCGCGCAGATATACGACGAGCCGGATGGTGAACTGCGTCTGTTTTTCGAGCCAGGCAGCCTGCGCCTGATGGGTGGATGGGTGCTCGGGATCGACGCCGGTCAGCTGATCGGGCAGATCGGGTTGGCCGTGTCCAAGGGATTGACCGCACGCGACCTGGCGGCGTTCTGCGACCAGCACCCGATGGCCAGCGAAGGTATCTCGAAAGCAGCCCGTCGATTGTTCTGAATCACACCTCGTAGCGCATGGATGCGGTTCAAATCCATTGCGGAGCATCCCGGCCGCATTGCCCAACCAGCCCATGGAGGTTGCCATGAAACGTATTGCCATCAACGGACTTGGCCGCATCGGCCGCCTGATCCTGCGTCATTACATGGACCTGAGCGATGGCCAGGTCGAAATCGTCGCGGCCAATGACCTCGTACCCACAGACGATCTCGCTTACCTCATCCGCTACGATTCGGCCCATGGTCGGGCCCCTTTCGTCGTGGAAGCCGCGCCGGAGAGCCTGAAGCTCAATGGTCGGGAGATCATGATTAGCGCCATCAAGGACCCAGCCCAACTTCCCTGGAAGGATCTGGGGGTAGACGTGGTCTACGAATGCACGGGTCTATTTACAGCACGGGATGCTGCTGCTGCCCATCTTGCTGCCGGGGCTCGCCGTGTCGTCATCGGCGCACCTTCCAAGGATGCGGACATGACCGTCATCGTCGGCGTGAACGAACGGGTATTCGATCCGGCGCGCCATCAGATCATTTCGAACGCATCGTGCACCACAAACTCCTTGGTGCCACCGATGAAAGTCCTCCTCGACCATTTCGGCGTTGAGATGGCGATGGTCACCACCGTACATGCGTACACCGCCACGCAAGGTACCGTGGATCGCCCAGCCAAGAAGAAGATCCGTGGTCGCGCTGCCGCAGTGAACCTCATTCCGACCAGTACCGGCTCCGATATCGCCACCGTGCAGGTCCTGCCGGAACTCGAGGGCCGCCTGCGTGCACTGGCGATTCGTGCGCCTGTGATCGACGGTGCCATCACGGACATCACTGCCCTTCTCAAGAAACCAGCCACGGCGGAATCGCTGAATAGCACATTCCGCGAGGCTGCGGCCGGTCCGTTGGCAGGCATTCTCGGTTACAGCGAGGATGACCTAGTATCCAGCGACATCATTGGCGATCTCCACTCCAGCATATTGCATGCGCAATCGACCCGTGTAGTGGGTGAACGCATGGTTAAACTTCAGTGCTGGTATGACAATGAGGCAGCTTACGCTCGACGCATGCTGGATCTCGCTTTACGACTGCCCCTATGAGCGCTGTATGTGCCACCCTTTGGCGAGACATCTCCAATAGAAGCTTGTATACCTCGATAACACACGGACACATGCCTTTTCGATGATGAGCCCTCCTGAACGCAAGACGCGTCTAGATATTTCTGGTGGGTGACTAGGGCGTGATTGAATAACCTGATCATGCACCATTAGATACGCATGAAAACACATCTTCATATGCTTCACCCGAAACAGGAGGTTTATAATGCCCAGGTACAGAAGACATGTATCTTGCCCTTCTACTGATTTCGCCAAGTATATGCCAGAAAGAAGCTAGACCGTTGTTATCAGCATGTGCGCTGGAGAGCGGCTTTGTCTCGGCTCATAACGTCAGAAACACGCTAACATGATCAAAGTTGACACGAATCTGAACAAATACTAACCCTAAAATATCTGGCAACCAAGGTCGGTTACCTTGCGATCTGATCTATTGTGCCAAGCAGCAGATGGTTATCAATTTTAATCAATAGCTACTGCTTGGATGTAATGTCCTAAGTTTCAGAAATTCGATGGCTTGCCAAAGGAATAAGCATGAAAATTTTGGTAACTGGTGGTGCCGGCTACATCGGCTCGCATGTCGTGCGTCAACTCGGCGAAGCCGGCCATGATGTGATCGTTTATGACAATCTTTCAACCGGACATGCATGGGCAGTGCTATATGGCTCGCTGATCGAGGGAGATCTTGCCGACGGAGAAGCCTTGGACGACCTGTGTGCCACACACCGTTTCGATGCTGTTCTGCATTTTGCGGCGAATATCGTGGTGCCGGAATCAGTTGAAAATCCCCTCAAGTACTACGGTAACAACACATGCAACACGCTGAATTTACTTAGACGTGTTGAGCGTTACCATATCCCCTACTTCGTATTTTCATCGACGGCAGCCGTGTATGGCACACCTGACGAAACCATGATTGACGAGACCGCTCCACTGGCTCCAATCAATCCCTATGGTGCAGCCAAAATGATGAGTGAAAGAATGCTCATGGACCTAGGCCTGGCAGGCGGACCGAAGTACGTCGCATTGCGCTATTTCAATGTTGCAGGCGCCGATCCGGAAGCGCGTATCGGTCAAGCCACGCCAGACGCGACACACTTGATCAAGGTGGCCTGCCAGACAGCCTTGGGACAGAGGCCTCGTATGCAGATATTCGGGACGGACTACCAGACACCTGACGGAACTTGTATCCGCGATTACATCCATATTGAGGACCTGGCGCGAGCTCATTTGGACGCGCTGAGCTACCTTGCCAACGGTGGTGAATCACAAGTACTCAACTGTGGATATGGGCAAGGGTATAGCGTACGCGAAGTTGTAGACATGGTGCGTAAGGTGAGCGGCGTCAAATTTCAAGCTGATGAAGTTGCCAGGAGGGCTGGTGACCCACCGGCGTTGGTAGCCGATAACATGCGGATCAAATCAGTACTGGGTTGGCAGCCGAACTATGCCGACCTCGAACGCATCGTTGCAGACGCCTGGCGTTGGGAAAGCAAGTATGCGAAGCAAACGTCCTAATATGGGCAGCGGTCAACAATCAGCTTTTGACAAAGTGCGTAAGTTAGGGTCAGGGCGGCCATCAATCCGTTGACTGTCGTCTTAGAGCGGCTAGGATTCCAGGGCCCTTACCAAATCGCCGACTGCTTCGGATAGCGGTTTGTTATCTTGGTGGCCAATTACGATATTTGGTGAAACCGGAGTTTCATAGACACTATTAATACCCGTCATATTGGGTATTTGGCCGAGCCTCGCTTTCTTATACAAGCCCTTAGGATCGCGCTGTTCACAGATTTCCAGAGGCGTGTCTACAAAGACCTCGATAAATCGATCCTCACCAATCAACTCGCGAGCCATCTCGCGTTCTTGCCTGAAAGGAGAAATGAATGCCGTCATCACAATAAGGCCGGCATCTACCATTAATTTTGCGACCTCAGCGACCCTACGGATGTTCTCCACGCGATCGGCATCGGTGAAGCCGAGATCCTTGTTCAGGCCATGACGGATGTTGTCACCATCCAGGATATACGTTCGTAGACCTTGTGCATGCAAGGCCACCTCCAAAGCATTGGCCAACGTAGATTTGCCTGAACCAGACAGGCCAGTAAACCAAATAACTTGGGCCTTATGCCCATTAAGTCGTTCACGCTCCGCGATGGTTACTGCAAGGTCCTGGCGATGAATGTTTTGGGATCGGCGGAGAGAATGTTTGATCATGCCGGCCGCCACCGTTGCATTACTGAACCGGTCGATCAGGATGAATCCCCCTAGCGTCTTTGATGCCAGGTATGCGTCATAGGCTAAGGGCTTGCCCAGCGATAAGTTACAGCTGCAAATATCATTTAGTGACAATTGTGTAGAAGCTTCATGTGCAAGCGTATTAACATCCAGCTTGTATTTTATTGCAGTTATCGAAGCTGCTGCAGTTTGAGTAGCCAGTTTGATTTCATAGTTTCTACCAATTAGCCCCGGTTCTTCGGCCAACCATACCAATGTCGCCTCAAACTGATCCGTTGTCTCTATCGGGTGATGGCTTTCAGAAATCACATCTCCTCTCGAAATGTCAATTTCCCTGTCCAGGACCAAAGTAATGGCATCACCAGTGCCGGCTTCCGCTAGCGCACCATCAAAAGTTACAATATCTTTAATAGTCGCCATCTGCCCATTACGTGGCAGTCGAATTTCATCTCCAATCGACACGCGTCCTTCAACCACGGTTCCACTGAATCCGCGAAAGTTTAAGTCCGGTCTATTTACCCACTGCACGGGAAACACAAATCGGTCAGATTGCGCGTTCGCCAGATGATCAACCGTTTCAAGATATCCCATGAGGGTTGGACCCACGTACCAGGGCGTTCTTGGAGAACGGGCTACGATGTTATCGCCCTGCAATGCACTGATAGGAATAGGTGTAACCGTATCAAACGCGAGCTTTGTTGAGAATTTCCTGAATTCATCACTAATTTTCAAGAATACCTGCTGATCGAAGTCGAGCAGATCCAGTTTGTTTACAACCAGAACAACCTGACGTATTCCCATCAGTGAAGCAAGATACGCGTGGCGTCTAGTTTGAACTTGCACGCCATGACGTGCATCGACCAGTAACAAAGCAACATCCGCGGTAGAGGCACCCGTTATCATATTACGTGTGTACTGTTCGTGACCGGGCGTGTCTGCAACGATGAACTTGCGCCGCTTGGTAGCGAAGAACCGGTAAGCGACGTCTATCGTGATGCCTTGTTCCCGCTCGGCCGCCAGCCCATCAACCAGGAGAGCAAAGTCTATACCTTGATCCTGAGTTCCGAAGCGATTCGATTCGACTCGCAAAGCAGCCAACTGATCTTCAAATAAGAGCTGAGACTCCCACAGCAAACGACCAATCAGCGTGCTTTTACCATCATCCACGCTTCCACAGGTAATAAACCGCAGGAGATCCTGAGAATTTTCTCGGTTCAGAAAATCCTCCAGAGTCTCGCGCTGTTCTGTTAACTGACTAGCTGATTGGGATGCAGCTTCCTTACGTCGTGACCTTGCCATTAGAAGTATCCTTCTTGCTTCTTGATCTCCATACTCGCAGATGCTTCGCTGTCGATAGCACGTCCCTGGCGCTCGGACTGATTCGCATGTAGTAACTCTAGTATGATTTCTGGTACAGAGGTCGCCTCAGACTCAATCGCACCAGTTAAGGGATAACAGCCCAGGCTACGGAACCTGACAGTCATTTGCTCGATCGATTCACTGGGCAAGATGGGCATGCGGTCATCATCGATGACAACAATTAGACCATCACGTCGAATGACTGGCCTCGGCTTCGCAAAATACAATGGAACCACAGGTATATCCTGCTGATAAATGTATTGCCAAATATCCAACTCAGTCCAGTTAGACAAGGGGAATACCCGAATGCTCTCCCCAGATCGCTTTCGAGTGTTATATACATTCCATAATTCAGGTCGCTGATTTTTAGGATCCCATCTATGTTTGGATGTACGAAAAGAAAATATTCTTTCTTTCGCACGTGATTTTTCCTCATCACGACGCGCACCGCCAAACACAATATCGAAACGATGCTCGTCCAATGCCTGTTTAAGACCCTCCGTTTTAGTAATGGTCGTATGCAGGGTCGCCCCATGATCGAATGGGTTTATATTTTTAGCGATTGCTTCCGGATTGATATGCAACAGCAGCTGCATGCCACTTTGTTTAGCCATCCATTCACGAAACATATACATCTCACGAAACTTCCATCGTGTATCCACATGCAGCAGTGGAAATGGGGGTTTCGAGGGATAAAATGCTTTGCGTGCAAGATGTAGCATGACACAACTGTCTTTACCTAGAGAGTAAAGCATGACAGGGCGTTCAGCACCCGCAACAGCCTCACGTATGATATGTATGCTTTCTGACTCAAGGCGACGCAAGTGGGGTGTCATGGTCCGAACACCAGGCTTTTGTGAAGGAAAATTCAGTGGGCGCGGGGGATAAGATAGTAAATGGGTAGATACCCCATCCGGTAAGGTATCCATTGATTGGAACAAATCTATAAGCTCACCATGTGGGAAAAGGGCGAGTTCCTTCCCGATATGCACCCTCAATGATTCCAGGGCTCTGAATACATCACCATTTGCCGGACTGGGACCGTTAAATGGCATCCAGTAACGCCCTCCTCTAGCATCATTCACATGCAGACAAGCATTGCCTCCAGGCAGTTTGGCAAGTTGTACAAAAAGTACGCGTTTGCGCGCCTTACGAACCTTCTCAATTTCCCAACTCAATACAGAGCGCGTGGGTTTTGCACCACATGAATCCGCGAGATCCTCGGGCAACAACAGAGTAGGCAGCATGCATAAGCTATTAAGCCGGCGCTCTGCGGTGCGTTTGGTATCCGCCAATCCCTGCGATTTAAGGGACTGATAAGCGAGATGTGTATCCCAAACCCGACAAGCATCCAGGCCGTACAACTCTGTCGCGATTTGCATTATATCGCCATCCGCTATGTATATGAAAGCACATACCGCGCATAATCACTTGCGATGCGCGACAATTGAATTAATACGACACAACTGCGTGGCATGTCAATAAGGATGCCCATTTCTTCGGTACAAGAGCCGCTTGCTAAAATTTAAGACTAGACAAGCCTTGTCCAGATGCTGTCTACTTTTCACGCGTAGGTCACGTGAATGCGTTAAGTTGCACCACCACGGCATCTTGAAGAGTGAACGCTCGCCTATCTTGCAATTACCGCATCAACCATGTAGTGGTATGGGTATTACGCTAAGTTTCCACTCGAATGGAAAGGATGCTAGATATGCTGTCCCACCATTGCTCTGACCTCAACACCTCAGCAATACGGCAACTACGCGAAGGAAATGGACTTCTGCAACAGCACGGTAGCTAGGAAACCAGGCGACTAATGATAAGAAGAAAGAATTTTGGCAACCACCTCTCCAGAGGCGTGGTGCTTCTGATTCTGTTTCAGATGGCAATCTCTTTCGGCTCAGTTTATCTATCAGATTTCACACTTTCCAAACTTGACGCCACCCATGTAACGACATACAGCACGCTACCTCCGCATGCATTGGTCTTCACTGCGGTGATCATACTGAGTCTCTTTGCAATTGGGCTATATCGAAATCAACTTCGCGGGACGATGGATCAGATCATCCTGCAAATATTGGTCGGAATGGGTCTCGCGTCGATAGTCCTATCAGTACTTTACTATTTCTTCCCTCCCCTTGATATCACGCGAGGGGTTATGGCCTTGGCAGACTTGCTCGCATTCATTGGAATTTCTGTCACACACATTATTTTTATCTCCGCCTTGGATCAAACTTTTTTTAAACGAAGGATCCTCTTCTATGGCGCAGGGGAAAGTGCACAAAGTTTACTTGAAAGAATGCAACGTAAGGCCGATCGCAGGCTATTTCATATAGTAGGCTGCATACCAGTACCCAATGAACCCATAAAAGTTATTGGTGAGCCATTGCTAGAAACCACGCCCGCCGATCTTGAGGATTTATGCCATACCCAGCACGTTGACGAAATTGTAGTAATACCCGATGAGCGCCGGCTAAAACTACCTTTGGATGCTTTCCTCAATCTTCGCCTTGACGGCATCCAAACGTCAGACGCTTTATCTTTTTATGAACGGTACATGGGTAAACTGAAAACGGATTTGATGAGCCCCTCTTCGATCATATTCTCCGAGGGTTTCGATCAAAATCGCTACAACGAGGTTCCCAAAAGAATCATTGATCTTGGACTCAGTCTGGCGATGCTAATCGTAGCGTGGCCCTTGCTCATTCTTGCAGCCATCGCCATTTGGGTTGAAGAGGGATTGGGCGCACCTGTGTTTTACCGACAAACCAGGATCGGTTTATACGGCCAACCCTTCAAGATCATCAAACTTCGCAGTATGCGCGTTGATGCGGAAGCCGACGGCAAGGCAAAGTGGGCAGGAACAAAAGATAGCCGTGTAACCCGCGTAGGCTCTTTCCTAAGAAAATACCGCATCGATGAACTACCCCAACTGATCAATGTTATAAGGGAAGACATGAGCTTAGTTGGGCCCCGCCCTGAACGCCCAGAATTTGTTGAGGATCTGCGTAAACTGATCAATTACTACGACTTAAGGCATCGTGTCAGACCGGGAATCACCGGATGGGCTCAGCTATCGTATCCCTATGGTGCAAATGAGCGGGATGCGATGGAGAAACTTCAGTTCGATCTTTATTACGTAAAGAATGCCAACCTGGTTCTTGACATCTATATTCTTATAGGCACTGTTGAAGTGATTCTCTTGGGCAAGGGTGGTCGATGATTAGGCGGGCCAACATCAAAACGCCTCCATTCACGGACAGCGCCTGATCATTCTTTGAAATACTAACTGCCGATGCACGCCACTGACTGGATCACCACAACGAGCTACGGCATTGGAGGAATTACTTTCCTGGTTTTCGGTGGGGTACTGATAATTGCCAACCGCAAGGATCATCCTCTAGGTTCACTCCTGTTGTGGGCGAGTTTAACTAGTGCAATATGGATGCTCTTGCTGGCATACTGGCCTCACCATCCGCACACCCCTCTCTACATCGTAACCGCCGCCGAAGCACTGTCCAATTCAGCCTGGCTTTTCCTCATTGGGCGCTTACTGGTCGGATACAAGTCTCAATCCCCCTGGCGACAAACTCCTGTTTGGGTTGCTATCGCGGCTCCTTTAATATGGTTTCTGGCAACAATCGCGACGATTTATTCCTCGCCATCAATCAACACGACTAGCATCTTTGTCAATGCTCAAGAGACATTCATCCCCGGAGGCCTCACATTAGCCATTATCGGGCTTGTTATGCTCGAGCAGATTTGGCGAAATGTTGTACCAGAAGACAGGTGGTCCTTAAAGTACCTCTGCATAGGAATCGGCGTCCAATTAACCTATAACCTCCTGCTCTACTCGGAAGCGATGCTCTACCATGACATCAATTCCATCCTCTGGGGTGCCAGAGGGGCCGTATTCGCACTCACAGTTCCGTTGCTCTTGATCTCATTTTTCAGGAACAAGAAGTGGCCCGGCAGCTTGCTAATTTCACGTCGCATCGCCTTCCATTCTGCCACTTTAATTGCAGCCGGAGCATACTTATTAATCGTTGCCGGTGGCGGGTTTTACATCCGCGACTTTGGTGGTAGTTGGGCTAGTTTCTGGGAAACATTGTTCATTGCCGCCGCCTCAATCCTGCTCTTGTCACTCATGGTCTCCGAGCAGATTCGGGCGCGCATCCGAGTATTTCTATCCAAAAACTTTTTTACTTACAAGTATGATTATCGAGAAGAATGGAACCGTTTGACTAATCTACTGTATCGTCACTCAAGTACTAATGGCCTGCCTTATGAGCGTGTTATCCAAGCCGCGGCAGAGATCGTTGATAGTGTGGGGGGCGCCTTGTGGACCCTGCAAGGCTCTCCGCCGTCATATAGGCTGGTTGCATCGAGCAATCTCCACATTCCAGATCAAGATGGCGCATCCTTTGATACAAGCTTCATCGCATTCATGACTTCAGGCGACTGGATAATCACTGCAGATTCGAGCCGATCTGACCACGGTAAACATCCCGCCGGCAAGCCACCTGCGTGGTTAAAACACGTACAGAACTGGTGGTTGATCATTCCTCTAGTCCTCAAACCAGATCTTGTTGGCATTCTGATACTGGCACGTCCTAGGATTCCACGTTCTCTTACCTGGGAAGATTGGGACTTACTAAAAACAGTAGGTCAACAACTGGCGGCTTATCTTTCTCAGTATGAGGCCAACCAATCATTGTCACAGTCACGCCAATTCCAAGCAGTTCACCAGCTCAGTATTTTCCTCATGCACGATTTGAAGAACCTGATCGCTCAACAATCTCTTCTTGTCAGCAATGCGGCTAAACATAAGCATAACCCGGCCTTTATTGACGATATGATTGCTACCATCGAAGACTCCGTACAAAGGATGACACAAACGCTAGGGCAGCTACAGGGCAGGGAAACGGTGGGTTTAAAGCGCAGAGTTCTCGTGTATGAGTTTGTGAACAAAGCCGTGAAAAACTGCGAAGATCGCCAACCCTCGCCTGTCTTGGAATTGGATCGCAAGCAGATAGGCACTGCATCCAGCTTAAGTGTAATGTGCGACCCTCTTGCCCTGGTTAACGTACTCGTGCATATGATCCGTAACGCGCAGGACGCAACGCCGGATACTGGCTCTATTCGGGTAAAACTGGTTGCAAAGAAGAACCGGATCACCATCAGCGTAATTGACAACGGTGTCGGCATGACCCCTCAATTCATTCGTGAACGCTTGTTCAAACCTTTCGATACCACCAAGTCTGCAAAAGGCATGGGAATTGGTGCCTATCAGGCGCAAAGTTTTGCCAGACAGTATGGGGGGGATGTAGAGGTTGAAAGCGTACCTGGCTATGGAACCCGCTTCCATCTGTGGCTCCCAGAGGCCGACGAAACATCGATGACCTCATCGGAGGTATCAACATGAAATCTGATCGCCCATCACTGCTAGTGGTGGAGGATGATGCTGGATTGATCAGACAGCTGCGTTGGGCGCTGGAAAAGTACGACACCTACTTTGCCGGGACGCGCAAGGAAGCGCTTGACCAAATGAGAGCGCACGCTACACCAGTTGTCCTGCAGGATCTCGGTCTTCCGCCCGATCCCAATGGCACCGAAGAAGGCATGGCAACCTTGCGTGACCTGCTTTCGCTCGAGCAAGACACCAAGATCATTGTCGTCACAGGCAACGGTGACCAAAACAGTGCAGTTCGTGCGGTTGGTTTGGGAGCTTGGGATTTCTATCCCAAGCCACTCGACATGAACATACTTGAAATCATCATCGACCGTGCATTCAACGTCTGGAATCTTGAACAGGAGAACAAAGCTCAGCAATTACGGAGCACCTCACCTCTCGACGGCCTGATTGCCAGCAGCCAGAACATGCTCAAGATCATTAGACTGATTGAGCGTGTCGCTCCAACAAATGCAACCACACTCATTCTTGGAGAGACGGGCACTGGCAAGGAAATAATCGCGCGTTCGCTGCACGCCCTGAGCGGTCGACAGGAAGGCAGATTCGTTGCGATTAACTGCGCATCTATTCCCGAAAATCTTCTGGAAAGCGAACTGTTCGGCTACGAAAAAGGCGCATTTACAGGGGCAGTCAAACAAACGCCAGGTAAAATCGAAACCGCAGACAAAGGCACGCTATTCCTGGATGAGATCGGTGACATGCCGATGGAATTACAGGCCAAACTTCTCAGGTTCCTTCAGGAGCGGGTTGTGGAACGCCTGGGTGGAAGAAAGGAAATCTCTGTGGATGTTCGGATTCTTTGCGCCACGCATCAAGATTTACAGGAACGAATCCGCTCTGGCCTATTCCGCGAAGATCTTTACTATAGGATCAGTGAAATCGTCATTGAGGTGCCTCCCCTGCGGGCGCGCAATGGTGACGCGGTGCCCATCGCACAAGTCTTGCTCAGGCGCGCATCGCATGCACACAAACGCGCCATCCGCGGATTCACCCACGAAGCCATACTCGCCATAGAGCGCTATCTCTGGCCAGGCAACGTCCGAGAACTGGAGAACCGTATCAATCGCGCCGTGATTATGTGCGAAAACAATATGCTCGATTGCGATGACCTGAATCTTCCGTCGATGACGGAGGATGATGAGCCGGCGCTGCCAACTCTCAAGGATGTTCGTGAAAAAGCCGAACGTGAGGCACTGGAGCGCACACTGGCGATATCATCAGGTAATCTGACGCGTGTAGCCGAACTCCTTGGCATCTCACGTCCTACTTTATACGACCTCCTAAAACGCCATAATCTGTCTGCAAACTAGACGCATCCCTTCTGAGAGATCTATGCCCATGTTACTTCGGAATCCACACACTCCTCTCCGCGTTGCCGTGGCATTGGCCCTGTCCGTTTTGACGCTCTCCGCCTGCTCCGGGAACAGCCAGCAAGCCTTGCTCAGCAAGGCGCGTCAGGAGATCGCCGCCGGCAAAAACCGCGCGGCCTTGGTGGATTTACGAAGCCTGGTCAAACAACATCCTAAAGACGCGCAGGGACGCCTGCTCCTGGGATCGCTTCTATTCAAACTGGGAGACCCTGGTGCGGCAGCTGCACAACTACAGCAAGCCAGCCAACTGGGCGACATCCCGATCAGTGCCAGATTCCAATTGGTTCAGTCATTGATCCAGATCGGCAATCTGGATAATGCCACCAAAGCATTGGATGCTATCAAGACGACCGCCCCCTCTCAGAAAGCCGAACAGATCGCATTCCAGGGCGAAATTGCGCTAAGCAAGAAAGAAACGGCGAAAGCAGCCAAGGCATTCGCAGCCGCTTTAGCGAAAAACCCGCACTCAGCCAGAGCCCTTGTGGGCCAATCGATGATTGCGCTGATGGCCTCCAAACCCCACCTCGCCCTACAGAAAGCGGATATGGCCATTCAGATCGCGCCCAAGGACGCTACCGCCTGGTTAGCCAAGGGTTACGCTGCTTTTGCACAACATGAAATACAAAATGCGTCCACCTATATCGAACAGGCTCTGAAATATGGCCCACCGGACCTGTCGCCTGGCCAAATATTTCTGGCACGAGGACGATTGGCTCAAACCGAGCTGGCTCTCGGTCAGCGAGATCAAGCACTGAGAAATGTGAATGCGATGCTGGCGCAATCACCCAAACAGCCCTACCCCAACTACCTACGCGGCCTGATCGCATACGAAAACAAACACTATGCCAATGCCGCACAATACCTGCAGACGTCTCTGAACTCGGATCCCTACAACGTACAGGCGCTGACTCTGCTTGCAAGCGCCGAAGCGCAGCAGGGTCAGGATGTCCTGGCCATGAATCACCTTTCCGGTGCGCTGGCCCAAGACCCACAAAACCCGCAGGCACGCCAACTCATGGCTGCTCTGCAGCTCAAGAGCGGTGAAGACGAACGCGCAATACAGACCTTACTTGGCGACAAAACGGGCAGCGCCAACGCAGGCGAGATCCTCTCGCTATTTACCTCTCCCGATGCGGCGATCAAGACCCTCAGTGCTATCCGAGCCCAAAACCACGGAGGCACACATGGCGATGCGGTCAAGCTCGCACTTGCGCAGGCGCTGCTCATGAGTGCCAAACAGCAACAGGCGCTCTCAGTTTTGAATGAGATCAGCGGCGGCGGCGATACCCAGCTGAATCAACTCAGACTCAAGGCCGCGGCCTATCTGCAGGCACATCAAACGGCGAAAGCTATTGACGTTGCACACCAGATATCAAGCGATGACCCACAAAACGCGACGGCTCTAACGCTGGCAGCCGTCATCTATGCCGCCGCCAACGAGGACAACCTGGCTAGATCCACACTGCAAAAGGCACATGCACTAAAGCCTGACGATACTCAAGTTACAACCTTGTTGGCCAGCCTGGCGCTGAAGCATGGGCATGTCGAAAAGGCAGAAGGATATTATCGCTCTGCTCTTCAGCATGACCCCAAAAACCTGATTGCAATCATGTCACTTGCACGTATCTCGGCTATCCGAGGCGACAGCAGAGCCGCGCTTGGCTGGCTAGAAAAAGCCAAGACAGATCATCCGAAGGCTCCTGAACCTTTGGTGGCGCTGGCTCAATACCACCTGGCCATTAAACAACCTTCCAATGCCCTTAATGACATCCAGCAAGCAGTAGCCCTTGTCCCCGGTAATCCAGCCATACTGACCTTACTCGCCAAGACCCAATTGGCAAATGGCGCGAAGGATGCCGCCCTGGAGACATTCCGCAACGTGGCCAAACTGGATCCAAGTAATCCCTATTACGGGATGAACCTGGCCGCCATGCAAACCCTGCTGAAGAACATGAAAGGGGCACAATCCACACTTGAATCAATCACCAGCAAGCACCCGGACTATTATCCAGCGTTTCGCGCCCTAGCCATGACTCAGTGGCGTAACGGAGAGAAAAAAGCCGCCTTTGCTACGGCGACGAAGGTCGACCAGGGAGAACAGGGTCACATACAAAGCGCGGTTCTTACCGGGGACCTGGATCTACTGAACAAGGATTACACGGCCGCATTGCAGCAATATCGCATCGCCTACTCCCAATTACCCTCCCGAGATATCGTCCTGAGGATATATACAGCTGAATCCGCAGGACATATAGGACATCCTGGTAATACGTTGTTGGACTGGTTACATACGCATCCCGATGACGCTACTTTGAGAAACGTTTTGGCACTCTATTACCTTAACAGCGGCAATCTGAAGGATTCAGAGATCCAGTATCGTCTGGTGGCCAAGCAGATGCCTAACAATCCCCTCGTACTGAACAACCTTGCTTGGATCGTGTCACAGAATAATCTCACCAAATCACTGCCCTACGCAGAAAAAGCACATAACCTATTACCAGAAAACCCCGCAATAGCGGATACCCTAGGATGGATACTGGTTCACAATGGCAAAGCTGATGCTGGGCTGCCATTACTGAAATTAGCGGCTGAGAAAAAACCTGATTTAGGTGATGTGCAGTACCATTACGCAGCCGCACTCTCGCAAACCGGACACGAACACCAGTCCGTAAGTGTGTTGCAGAAAGTGTTGGGAACAAAAAACACCTTCAAGGAAAGGTCTGAGGCAGAGAAACTGCTGCAGAGATTATTGAAAAGTACCGACTGATGCCACTTCCAGATTTATTTAGTTAGCGTTTGCACGCCGAATTTGACCCAATCGGCATCTCACGCAATTCGTTTTCCAGTGAGTGACGCAGGTCAGAATAAAGTTGACGCATATCCTCTTTAAGTCCGTCGAACACTTCGTCAAGCGTAATGCTGTAAGCGGCTCGTTTGCCATGATATTCAATCGCTGGCGCAATCTGCTTGAAACAGATGCCGAATCTTTTCAGCAACCTGACCAACCGCGGCTCCATCATGGCATAGCCATAGGTATCGTGCAGCCCGCACAGCTCGCCGTACGCAGCGATGGAAAGGTATAGGCTCAATGGCAGTATCGGAAAAGTACGTGCCGCAGAAGCCAAATCTTTGACATCCATCAAACCGATCGGGGAACCCCGCTCTCCCGATCGGCGCCGAAATTCGGAAGCAACCGCCAAGCGCGATATTTCGATCATTTTGTCACGCGAAACATGTGAAAAATCTGGTGCGGTCTTGTAGCCCTGGTAGGCGGATTCGAGTGGCAACAGAGAACCCTGACCTAAAGTCCCGGCACATATGATCCGTACGCACCCCGCGATATGGCCGCTCGACTTATGTACGATGAACAGATGGATCGACTTGGCGTCGAAAGAATCGCGTTCGCGCTCGCCAGGGCAATCTTCTTCTCGTTCGTAGTGAAATTCCTTGCAATAGACGGCCCATCGAAGATGCTGCAGTTGGTCTATCTCCATAGGAGTTTTCGCAATATGGAGTTCGAAGTAATCCAACAGATTTGACATCCCTTCCTCACATTATGTACCGGTGCCAACTACTGTTTACACTGCGGCATTTGATCGGATTTACTAACCGATAGAATTGAGCGTAACTACAATACCTGCCACGCATCGCGTGCGCGATGCCCGTTGACAGCACCATTACTACTCCGTTTGCTATTCATTGCCAAGGGAACATTAGCGTGCGGAGCATTACTACAGCGATATAGCACTAGATCACGATTCATGGTTTGGCTAAAGAAATTATGTGGTTGGCCGATAAGTCATATTACATAGGCTTGAAGCATTTCGTGCCATCGCGCGGTCACACCCAAACTCACTTGCTGATATTGCGTCGGATTTCTTTACGACCAGGTAAACTAATAGACTCTCTGTTAAGGGACCAGTTTGATAACACATAAACCATGTCATCATCACTCAGACATTTAGGTTAAATTATCTCTATATATCAATAACTCGGGAACTACATCTATCATTGTTCAGAAAATTCCACCTGACGCGATGATTATGTGCATAGTATTTGCATGATTCTCCAAAATGTAATCAACCTAGGAAGGGATGGATGGTCTACCCTAGATACTATGACAAGGTTCATGGGTTATTCATCACACACTACCACTATATGGAACGGTTCGTGTCCAGGAATTCCAACGCTTATCCCAGACTAGATATTCACTTAGACTTTGATGTTTATCACCATGATTGGATACTGCTTGGGTACTATCGAATCGTCGCCTTCCTGAAGAAGCTTATAGGCTTCAAAGAGACCCCCCCCCCCATAAGGCCATTGCACGAGCGACGTCACAAACCGCCCTCTGCCTGCACATATGCGCTATCAGCACAAGCCATGCGCTGGATGCGTTAAATCCATTAATCCCCCACTTGGTGGACATGAGCTTACCCTCATCCCCCATCCTTCTGTATACCCCCCATTTTTTTCATCTTTCGCCTGGCTATACTAAGTATCAGTTTCTGTAACGGATTTGCGTTACCCCAGGGGCGCCACGTCTTGGCCAAGCGCTGACGATAAGCGTCAAATTGCAGCCCTCTAGGAGCAGCGACAATCGGCCCGCGTTTCAGCAGCAATTTCATTGCCGTTGCGCCCGCAACGCCTGCGCAGAGTTCGCATGCCATCGGCGTCGAAGGTCCGCGATGCGATTTAAAATCGACCGTGGATGGATCAGCGAGATAGCCTTGATGCAGTATTCTGGGGGCCAAGCCGACTAGAAAACGCAATAGTTGTTCCTCATAGGGTTGGTTCTCAAGCTGAAAGTATTCGTCAAAACTCATACCGTTCGGATCGAAAACCAAGAGACCAACACCGACGCCTAACGGCGCCGCCGTAATCGCTGGAATGCCACGCGCATAGCAGGCCGAGAAAACTGCCCGCCTGATCGACATTTCGAAGAAATCCAAGCCGTCAACGTAGAGATCGACGCCATCCAAAAAACGTTCAAGGTTGTCATTCGAAACGCCGTCAGGAAACCCGATGACATCGGCTTCGGGGTTGATGTCACACGCAAGTCGTGAAATGACATCGAGCTTGGCTTGTCCCAGTGTCGAACAAAACGCACCGGCTTGGCGGTTCATATTGACCAGCGCAAACGTATCCATGTCGGCAAGGTGAAAGTGCTGCAGCCCCAGTCGCGCCAATGTAATGACGTGGGATCCGCCGACACCGCCTAAGCCAGCCACAGCAACCCGTTTCTGTCTAATGACATCGCGCTCGGATTCGGTAATCCATCCCAGCGTGCGTGAAAAAGCTTCTTCGTAGCTGAATGTCGTCATGCGGCCCAATCCCTGTTTCCGCTCACATACGACCGATCATGGACCACAAAAAACTGAGGCGCCATAGAGGCGCCTCAGAACTCAAACTTTTTCCCGACTTCGTACAGTCGGGATCAATCGCGGCGGAACCGGGACTGGCGCATACGCAGACCCAGCATACCCACCATCAGGAGGCCCAAACCCATCATGCCGAGGTCACTTGGTTCTGGCACAGCGTAATAATTACCACCCGCATTACCAACCCAAGAATATTTGCTATTAGTTGGGTTTTGAGCCGAAGTATTAGGACCAGAACCCTGATAAGTCAGGTCATTAAAGAATCCCGAAAGCGACTTGGTCGCAAAAGTGTAATTGGCAACACCCGGACCCGAGGTCACATCAAGACCGCCACTAAATATGGTTTGCGAACTCGTTGTACCTAAAGAAGTATTAACGGTTGTAGTAGTTGTACTCGTCAAACCCTGAATAGACAAATCTAACCAGTCGATACCATTTGCAGCCGCAGTGTAATTCGAATCATATGGAGTGGTACCAAACGCATAGGTAGTATTAGTGGGAGTTGCTCCTGATGTCGTCGAGTACATCGTGAGAAAGCCAGTCGTGTAAGAATTATTCGTGTAATAGTAAGTGAAGTTGCCGCTCGTGCTTGAGGTTGTGGTCGATGAGGTCACATCTAAACCACCCAACTGAAATGTCAGTGCGCATGTCGAACCGGAGGCACAGTAGCTAGGGCCAGAAGTTGTATCTGGTGAGTTGAAAGGGCCAAAGGCATATGCATAACCGTAGCCTGTAATCGAACCATTACTGGCTATATTCTCAAAAACATTCGTTGAATAGCCCCCAGGTCCGGTTTGTACCAAAATGCCTGCGCCACCCGGTTCAATAATGTTAGCAGAAGCGGACTGAACACTTAGCCCACCTATCAGCACTAAACCACCGATAATCGCACACTTACCACCAAGACTAGTCATCGATCTTCCCTCCTCAAGACAATTTAAATTTCGGCCACGCCGAAAGCCGGATCTCGGAATGTTGTAAAGCAATTACTGAGCCAATTGTCGGATCGCAGAGCAGATTAAGCGCTAACTCTTTGTTATTAGGAAAAAAGTCACCGGGTTCAAGTCAAGGGTCACAATTAGGGCGATCTACACCCCAGCTAAAGTTGTAAAATATTCCGACGCTAGCAAGTCGCGTCAGCCCCCCTCGAACTGCTGACACTGTTCACAAATGAAGCGGAATTTCTATCGGGATGATGAGAAAGTACCGACCAGCCAATTTTTAGGTGTTCGCGCGCATCTTCGGTCCACCGCAATCGGGCGCGCAGGTTGATGATAAGGCTCTTCGCGGCGAGCAGCTCCGTGCCTTGGCGTTCTTGTTGCCAAGCTTCATAGACCTGATGTATCTACATTTACCGTGGGAAGTTCATTATCGATGAGTCGTTCTAGCGGTAATCGTATCGAACGTGATAAAGGGGTATCCCCCCCCCCGATTCGGCAAATGAATACCCCCGCACACACTGCGTCGTGTGGGAACAATGCACACATACGACTATAGACGCTACTCGCTTCACGCACGGCGGACTCTATAATACTGAAGCGCCGCTCTTCACGGGCGTAATGGCTGAAGATAAGTGGCGTCATTTCGGGTTGGAATTGAAGCCCCTGAACAGTTGCAGTCAACCAGAAGCGCTGAACTGCACGCCCAGCGGCAATATAAGCATCAGTGCCGTCGAGCTGAGCGTTGCTAGCAATTAATGCATGAGCACCACAGTAATAACCAGGCAGAAGATCAAGTTGCAGGCGTGGTAGCCAAGTGCCAGCCACCCAACGGTTGAGAAACAGAACTCGCCCCCAACTCTGCATCGCCCACCGCATCAGCCTCATGCCCATGCGATCCATCCCAATCGCTTGATCTGGGATCTTGTCCTCGCTGTAACGCGCATGCCATTCGATCACACGCCGGTGTACCTCGTATGCTTCAGGGATAGTCAATCGTATCCTGGCGCTTAGGAACAACAACTTAGCCATCCGCCAACGATTTAAGGCACCCTCGAGCCAGAGAACACGAAAATTTGACCCCACGCTGGCCTCAAGTGCATGCTTTTGAGCCTCCGACAAAGGCGTCGTGCTTAGCGGGCGACGTTGCGTTACCCTGCGCTCGATCACCTCCGCAAGCGGGTCGGGAAGCATTTCCGGCGCCTCGATCAAGGTGACATCAATCGTCGGACGCGATTCAGGGCAATCGACACAGCGCGTGAATTCAGCGCGAAATCCCTGAACAGAAGCGCCAATCGCGATCGTTTCGAGCAACGCTCCGATCGCTATCTGACTGGCATGTCCGTCGAGGTCGTACACGCACCAATCGCGCGTGTCCCAACCATGGATCGCGAATCGTGTCTCGTCAACGATCTCGAAACGCCAGCATTGCGTGTTGTCTCCACTCGGCGCCCATCGGGCGAGGTCCAATATCGCCAGCAGGTCCGGATGAGTCATTATGACAGCCGCCTTGCATTAGTTTTTAGCCGTCCAGCTAGGCAGGTGAAGGGCTGGTATCGTTCGTACACTGAACTTAGCAGGATCATACTAGACTAGTTCCGGACTGTTTGGCCATTTATAGCACCCTCGATCATATGCGGGAGCGATGCCGAATGGTATCCAAGTTCCTGCTCGGCCATATGCTGCGGGTCAAAAAAGGATTCAGGAACATCCTGAAGAAGAAAGGCGAGATCAGGCGTCAACTCAGGCTCCTTGTGCGTGAACCGGGAGATGAAGTCCTGTGTATAGGCCAGAGCCACGAACAATGACCTGGGCACTGCCTTGATCCGGACATCGACGCCCATGCAGTCTGCCGCCAACTGGAAAAAGGTCTGCCAGCTCGCATAGGGCCCCGCCAGCATATAGCGCTCACCCGTGCGTCCTTTTTCATAGGCCGACAGTTGCCCTCTGGCCACATCGGCCGCGTGACAGAAGGCGATCCGTCCAGGCAAGCTCCTGCGCTCACGGCCGGATTTGATCAGTTGAAAGATCCGTGCGTAATTGTTGTAGTCGTATTTCCCGACGACGATGATGGGCCTGACAATCAAGGCATCCAGCCCACGCTCGACGCCCTTCAGAACTTCCAGTTCGGAGAGTCGCTTGGTTCTGATATAGCCCTGCTTGATGCGGGCGGCTGCCGCTTCGTCGGTCTCGCCATACAGCGTCACGGCGCCGGTCGATGTGAAAACGAACCGGCCAGCACCGTGCCGGAGACTCGCATCGACCAGATTTCGCGTGGCCAATACGTTATCGCGCCACTGTCTATCCGCATCGGCCGACCAGTGCGACATATTCCCGGCGGCATGGAACACCGCATCGATCCCAGACTGAAAGGCACTCATCACCGAATCGCTGTCATGAAGATCTACCGGCTGAAAGGCGACGTCGCAGCCATCGAGGCGGCTCAAATCGGACGATGGCCTGTGCAATACCGTAATCCGCCAGCCGTCCTCAAGCAGGACGTCGACCAGATTGCGTCCCACACATCCCGTAGCGCCGGTGATATAGGCGTGCTTCATGACTGCATCCACCCGTTGTGACGAACCTTCGACGCCGGCAAGCCCAGATCAGACATCGACAGATCGAGCGTTCGCAGGGCCTCTCGTTGAGCCGGTCCAATAAACCGGCCGGTTCGCGCGGAGTATTCGACCATCTGAAACAAGTTCATCCAATAATCCCGCTCGATGCGTCCCTCGCGAATCAGAGACGAAAATTCGACTTCGAACGTGTTATAGCCGAAACGAGCAACTTCGCTGACCGCGATCAGCGGAATGAAGGCATTGTTGGTGAGCAATGGGCTGCTGCTCCCGGGCCGCAACAATCCCACAGCCACCAATTCGTCAACGATTTCACGCTCCGGAGGATTCCAGGCCACCAGCGGCGAGATGACTCGCGGAACCCTCTCGACAGGCCAGCGGGCGCGGTCGAACCAGTGGCTCATTTCCGGCTTCGAGAAATGAGCGGCGAGCGAGAGGCCGTGACGCCGTACGAGCGGATTCTGTTCGTCCTCCTCGGTCATTTCGATACGTGCCTCGCCGAAAATATTGCGAACCTGCGTACGCCCCAGCCCACTGATGACCAGCGGGATACCGTAACCTGCCGCGAAATTGCGCGCCGTATCGAATGTGATCTGTCCGTCGACGGCGTCCACGATGCTGTATCCGGCTTGATGCGGGATCTGTTGAAACGCCAACCGGAACGCCTTACGAACGAAACCGGTGTCAGGCTTGAATACCAGGAAATCCACACCAAATTGTTTGATCGCCCATGCCGCATTCTCCAGAGCGATCGGGCTCATGAATCCGTTGTCCACCAAGAGGGTCAGGAGACGCAATTGAGGGAAATCGTTCTGGAGGCGGCGCAGCAACCAACAGCTGTCCTTGCCGCCGCTGAAAAGCATCACGGCGTCGTAAGTGCCACCAACCCCATGCGCTCTCCCGAGAATATCCCCTATTTCGGAATTCAGATGTTCATACGCCACAGTTTCATCTATCGAGGTCTGAATCTCCGGACGAGCGCAGGCCTCGCACATCCCATTTGCGTCGAGCGCGGCATAGGCTGACGGCAACGCGCAACGCCGACAACGTGTGCCCAGATAACCACGCAACGCCGGTCTGAGGATGGGCCAGGCACGACGAGCGATGAAGTCCAGTCTGCGGACTTCGCGTGCAAACCGGGTTGAATCCAAATCGCTGTCTCCCATGCTTATTGGTCACGTTTGTAATGTGTACCACCGCGCACTCTCTCGCGGAAACAGTATGGTGAGTTACCCCAAAATCCCAACGACTCAATCGTGCAGCATGCCACGTATGTCTGAACACTCCTTCAGGCTTGCCACCACGCGTTCTGCTGTATGCCCATCCCACAAGGCTGGAGGGGGACGCCGCATAAAGTCGCTCAGTTGTTCCACAGCGAATGGGAGTACGTCTGGACTCACGAGCCTGTTGGTACCCTGAGTCAGGGTAATAGGACGTTCCGTATTTTCACGCAAGGTTAAACAGGGGATACCCAAGTAAGTCGTTTCTTCTTGGAGGCCACCAGAATCAGTGATAACTGCCGCCGCGCCAATCACCAGATTCATGAATTGGATGTAACTCAAAGGCTCAAGCAGCCGTATCGAACCATTTGTTGATAGCTGATCCCATAAACCGCTTGTAACCAAACGATGTCGAGTTCTTGGGTGGACGGGGAACACGATCGGTATACGTCTAGCGATGAGCATCAAAGCGCACACAATAGACTTAAGCACGCCAGGCACATCGACATTAGATGGTCGATGCAAGGTGAGCACAGCGTATTTGCTTTTTTCCACACCAAACTTAACACGCGTGCTTTCACCCTCTATCTTGATGCGCAGCATTTCAAATGCATCAATCATTATGTTACCCACACAAGTAATGCGATTTGATGGAATACCTTCTGCTCGGAGATTATCGTCCGCATCAGTAGAAGGCGTCCACAAAAGGTCTGCAAGGCTATCGGTAAGGACGCGATTGATCTCTTCAGGCATTGTGCGATCATGACTACGCAAGCCGGCCTCAAGATGAGCTACGTGTATACCTAACTTGGCCCCGACAAGTGCGCACGACAAAGTGGCATTAACATCACCAACCGTGATAATCCAATCAGGCCGAGAAGATAGGCAGTGTTTCTCATACCCCAACATCACACCAGCCGTTTGTTCTGCATGTGTGCCACTGCCAATACCTAACGACACATGGGGCCTAGGCAAATCAAAATCGGCGAAAAACACATCGAACATATTTTTGTCATAATGCTGGCCAGTGTGTACTACACGTACGTCGCACCACGCCACATGCTTCAGCGCATGGTAAAGAGGCGCAATTTTCATGTAGTTGGGGCGAGCTGCGGCAATCAGATCTACGGTCATTTTGCGCATTGGAATATCTAACCGAATCAAGAAACGGCGGGCATACGGGGTTGATACTAAAATATGTCAAAACACGAGATGACTGGATGCTTTATTAATCAAGCTTGCTTCTTGGTGTTGGAGACGCTTAGCGGCTTCCCACAAGCTTGTCAATTATGGACACCAATTTTTGGGCACCGACACGCCGCGAATATTTCTGCAATGCATCCCCGTCAACTGGTGTAATGACCCGCCGTTTCAATTTATCAATGAATTCAAGCAAGCCAGTCTCGATGGCTAACACATTGTTCATATCCACCACCAGCCCAGCATTCTCGCGTAATACGATATCTGCAGTTTCTCCAGCCCCGTCTACCAAGGCAAGTATAGGCTTACCATTTCGAAAGTACTCATATAGTTTAGCTGGCACTTGGGCATTGAATTCAGCCCCCTGGAACAGCAACACACCATCGGCACGATGCTGTTCAACTAGGGCATCTTGCCTTTCCAGCATAGGCGCTATCTCCACGATATCATGTAGCTCGTATCGGGCTACCATAGACTCATAATGTCCTTCTGAGCCACTTGCACGTAGAATAATGTGCAACGCATCACGCGTCAGCTTACCTTGCTTTAGCAAATTGGCGATAGCCTCAAGAAATGCTTGCGGGTTTCGGCCGCATGAGTACAAAAGCCCGCTATGCACCAACGTTAAAGGCTTTTGAATACCTTCATTCAATTCTGATGGAATCTGTTTATCATTAAAGAGCGAAGAAAATGCTTGTTCGTCATACCCATTTGGAATCAATTCGAAATGTGCATGTTCGACTCCCATGTACCGTTCAGCACACATATCCAACGAGCGTTGAGTCACGAATACACACGTGTGCGCTCTCGTAACGGTTGATTGTTCAAGGCGTTGTCGCGTGGCCAAGGTTGCCCCCGGAGTGGGATATGCCGGAAGTACCATGGGATCTCGAAAATCGGCAATCCATGGAATACCGGTAAGTCGATGTAAGGTAGAAGCAATCAAATGGGATGTCGCAATCGGATAAGTGGACCAAATGACCTTTGGCTTCCGCCGACGGATCAATGACAGGCCATGAGGCACCGCACTGAGCCACCAGGAGACCCACCGGTCTGGTTGTGCCAGAAATTCAGGGTAACGTCCAAACAGCGCCATATGGCGTGCGGCATCTAATGAAAATGTCCTGTGGATTTCAAATGGTTCTGACAACTGCGAAGACGTCGAAAACAGTTTCGGGTAAGCCAGTGGCTTCGTCGTCAAAATGATTGGCTCGTAATCGGCTTCCGCCAGTCCTTCAGCCATGGACAGGGTTCTCAGCGTACCACTGACTTCTGAGCATGGCGGGAAGTGGTACGCGACCATGAGAACGCTTGTTGACAAAGACTCTACTCCCCTGCTTTATTGTATTGGCACATCAAGGCAGTGAATGAATGTAAGCATACCGTTTCAAGCTTAACCCGAACTTGATCCTCAGCATGCACTAGCGCTTCTAAATTGGGAACTCATACACGCATTACTCAAGCCATCCAGTACCATATGAACACTGAGATGACCATCCAAAGCGATATCGCGATGGGCAGCAGCATTCGCACGGAAAGTGATGTCACGCGCCATACATAATCGAGCAACAAGAGAATCACTGTCGATACGAGTAACAGTAATGCTGCACGACTCATCACGATAAATCCATCGTAACTAGTGTTTCCCCGGCTCTAACACGACCGCCCTCTCGCACCAATACTGACCAGCGTTCAGGAATTTCTAAAACGACGGTGCTACCCAACATTATTTTCCCTATACGTTGGCCACGCACCACGCTTTCACCGACCATGACGAATGATTCAAGTCGACGAGCAGCGAAACTTGTTATCAGTCTAATGGCGATCTGACCAAAGGCAGTTTGTACAACGATGCGCATCTGTACTGGAGAGGCCTTTGTAGCCAAGAATGCAAAGTCTCGCCCTTCACCATCCATGAACTCAGAACCCATGGTACTGATTTCTGAAACTCGCCCTGCTTCGGGAGATCGCTGCACGTGCACGTCCCAAAATGTCAGGGCAATCACAACATATCGGATGCCATTGCGACACTCCAGCGAGGTTACCAAACCATCAGCAGGAGCGACCAGACCATGCCCAGCCGGCGCTATACGTTCTGGATCCCGATTAAAGAAACTCAAATACGAGGAAGGAGGAGAACCCTTCAATAACCATCCACGGATCTGAGCCTCAGGCCAGCGCTTTTTCGGGGGTAACAGCCAACGAATCAAGATCGATGGATAGGGAAAAGCCTTGACCCAGAGAACGATGACCGCCACGCAGACAGTGATAACAACCCAGTCAATCAGGTCAACAGTCATGAACCCTCGCCTAGCGCTATACAGGATGTGAACGAGAGGATCATGACGGCAGTTGAATCATGTGAGACATGATAGACTTAAAAGCTATAACCTTCTGGTTCTACAAGCATCCGATGATCCTGTACAACTCGCACCAATGTAGACAGGGAGACACATACACGTAGATACTCAGGTGTAACACATTTAAGCACGTAGACCCCATGCTTTCCAACCAAGGGGGCGCATTTTCAGGATCGTATTAAAGAATCCAGTAAAGATGCATGAGATTACTCTGCCCCGAGGAACAGATAGCAAGAAACTAGAAACCTAATATGATCGAATCATATTAGGTACAAGTGTAAAATGCCAACACAAAGTACTCACGGGATGTGAATATCGTAACTAAGCGAATAAATCGGCAAGTTGACTAACCACCATGAACACCGATTGTAGAGATGAAGACCAACGAAGCGCTTTACATAGTTGAAAATACATTACCTTGTTTGACCCTGAATGCCAAAAGACCTCCTAAACCGAAATATTAGGAACACGATGTGTATGGAGTACATTATGGGCCGCTCATCAAATGACGCGACAGATAGGACGCACGAGCAAATACGAGAGCATTATGAGATTGAAAAGGATCTGGCCAAGCAATTGATGGGCGCCAGCAAATCTGAACGACGCCATCTTTACGCATCACTTTATGACGAACTATACAAACGGGTCAGCCACCATCCACAACTTATTCGCAAAACATCACCAGCAGAGACTCAGCGCGCAATAGATAGACAGTTAAAATTTCTTTCCCAGTTTTTGACGAAAGACTCCATATTTGTTGAAGTAGGCGCTGGCGATTGCGCACTCTCTTTTGAGGTAGCTAAACAAGTAAAGTGGGTATATGCAATCGATGTGTCGGAAGAAGTTACTCGTTCCGAAGATTCCCCTCCCAATTTTCAGCTTATTCTTTCGGATGGGTGCAGTATTTTAAATACCTCAATTAAGGCGAATGTAATCTACAGCAATCAACTCATGGAACACTTGCACCCTGATGATGCGCTTGAACAGTTGAATAACATATATGGCGCGCTAAATGCCGGAGGGTGCTACGTATGCGTAACACCCAATAGGCTAACCGGACCACATGATATATCGATGTACTTTGATAATGTGGCATCAGGTTTCCATCTAAAAGAGTACTCCATATCTGAGTTAACATCGCTGTTTTTAAATGTCGGATTTACACGTGTTGATTTATACGCGCTGATCAAGGGAAGGCAGATCAAAATCCCCATAAGGATGATTTATATTGTGGAAAAGGTTTTAGATGCCATGCCTACTAAGATAGGAAAAATGATGGCTAAGAGCTCGTTATTCCGCGGAATATTGAATTCCCGCGTTGTTGGAATTAGACAATAAACATCAACTGATATCTTCAGAATCGGAAGAATGAATTCTCTTCCATATGCGTGCGAATACGCACGCATGATGAATCACATCAACAAGGCACATTTTGTGTATCATATCCAGGTGACACAGTAATAGCGATTAAATCCTCGACCATAGCCTGGTTAATCTGAATCTCCGCTTTTCATGAAAACTGGAAGCTTATCTCCTCCATCCCACTCATAGGATCCACATCTAACATCCATACCTCGCCTTCGACAGCAAACGCCATAGGTGCATCTGACTCATGTAAAACGCACCCAGTTGTAATGCCGAGGTCGATGTCAACCCGAGTCATCTAATCAAAAACTTTGAAGTGAAGCACTACTATGTTTCGGAATTGATTCAACTGGTGAGCGGGTTACCAAGGAGATGTGGCGCGACTCGGGTGAAATCAGTGATAATTACCTCTCCTAGCGGATGAACATCAGCCGAAGGACATGAATCTCACTAAGCAGTGTGCCCAATGTCACAATGTTGAACCAGTTCACGGACTTGTCGACCAGTTGATGAATGCAGATCGTCCGTATGAGCCTGTGCTTGCTAATACATTAACCACCACAACAATGATCAAGCGATGACACTTGGGAAAGTACTAGTACTGGGTGATGACACGCGTAGCTTCCTGAGCACAGTACGGTCACTCGGGCGTCAGGGATTGGAAGTGCATGTAGCCCCATTCAATTTTAGAGCCCCTGCCCTCAAATCACGCTACATCACCAAGGTACACTGGCTACCGTATTATTTGGGTAACGGAAATGAATGGATGGAAGCCATTAGCCACTTATTAAAGTGTGTGTTATTTGACCTTGTAATTCCATGCGATGAACGCACGCTCCTTCCCTTAAATTGGCACAGGGCCAAACTTGAAAAATTATCCAAGCTCGCAATCCCCTCAGAGCAATGCATCAAGTATTTCTTCAACAAACATGAAACACGAATGCTTGCAGCTTCCCTAAATATTCCAATTGCCAAAGGGGGAAGGCTACTGCCTGAGCACGATGCTGACCATCTAATCTCAGAAGTAGGACTACCAATAGCGATCAAAGCATCATCATCATACACAGCAGAAAGATTGTACGATCGACACAAGGTCACGATAGCACGCGACAAAAACACCTTGGAAGTCACACTGAGAACGCTCTATCATGAATCATGCATTTATGAAGGATTCTTCAGTGGGAAAGGCTGTGGTATATCGGTCCTAGCGCACCGCGGACGGATCTTACAAGCGTTCGAACATCATCGTGAACATGAGTTTGAAGGATCAAGTTACTACAGGGTGAGCTCTCCACTGACACCTAGTCTCATTGGCGCTGTTGAAAAGATTATGTTTGCCACCGAGTATACAGGAGTGGCAATGATTGAATTCCGCCTGGATAAAAACAGCAACCAATGGATTTTGTTGGAAATCAATGCGAGGCCATGGGGTTCTCTCCCCCTTCCGGTTGGCCTTGGTGTCGACTTTCCATTTAATTGGTATCAATTGCTTTGCAAAGACATCGAAGGAGAGCCTCATGATTACCGCACAGGTATATACGGACGTAATTTAATCCCAGACACACGCCTTGTGCTGTATCATTTGCAGTCATTCGCAAAAAAACCAATAGAATTTACAAGTTTTCTCCTGAAAACAATCCCAGAGTATTTCCGTATTTTCATTGGGCGAGAAATTCATGATGTGTTAGTGCTAGATGACCCCACTCCTTTTTACAATGAAATTCGTATTCTGCTATATGACACACAAAATCGAATACGCTCAAAAATTAAGATCTTAAATTCTAATTATGAGAGCAATCGCGCAAAAAGGAGTATAAAGAATAAAGCAATTACCAGAATTGCCATTGTATGTCAAGGGAATATTTGCCGGAGTCCTTTCACTGAAAAACTGCTCAAATCATATTTATCAAACAACTCATTGCAACACGTGAGCGTGGAATCATATGGAAATCTGCCAAGAGAAGGTTATAAATCTCCTCCTAACGCAATCCACGTCGCAAAATCATTTGGTATAGATCTTCTTAATCATAGCTCCAGGCATTTCTCTCACGATGCTGCGACTAGTGCACAACTGATTATTGTATTCGATGAAATTAACAAACGATGGATACAAAACAGATATCCAGAGATTAAGACCCCAATTGTATTTTTGGGAAGCTTCGGTACTCACGATACGATCATCAAAGATCCCGATGGCGGTGATCAAGCCTTGTTTACTGCCACATACCAAATAATCAAGGAAGCTACTGATAATCTCGCAAGATTACTCTCCGATGGATACCCGAACCGTGCTCAAGCCTGACCCCGCGTGGCAGATGTTAACATTACCCAAGGACTACCCACCTACTTTATGCGTAGTCGTGGACACTGAGGAAGAGTTTGACTGGAATTCCAGCTTCAATCCGGAATCTAGGTCCATAACCAATATTCTCTCGCAACCATTCGCACAAGAAGTCATGGACCGATATGGCATCGTACCCACATACGTAGTTGACTATCCGGTTGCAAACACACCAGAGTCAGTCGAAGTATTACGAGAAATACACTCTGAGGGTCGCTGTGAAATTGGGGCTCACTTGCACCCATGGGTGAATCCGCCCTATGGGGAGGTTATCAATGAACTTCATTCATACCCAGGCAACCTTCCAAAAGGAATTGAAGAACAAAAACTAACTCAACTAACAAATCAAATTGAGAAATCATTTGGCTCAAGACCTACGATATACAAAGCAGGAAGATACGGTGTAGGCGAGTCTACTTATAGGATATTGAACAAACTCGGTTATCAAGTTGATACCAGTATTGTTCCGCACACAGACTTCTCAAAGATACAAGGTCCTGATTTCACTTCCTTTCCAGACCAGCCATTCATAGCCAGTCATGACATTATAGAGTTGCCTCACACAGTAGACTTTTTAGGAATTCTAGCTCGTGTAGGTCCGACCCTATATCCTATACTGTCAAGCAAAATATCTAAAACATTAAACCTAGGAAGTATCGCAGCCAAAGTACATGGCCTTGAAAGGCTGCGATTATCCCCAGAAGGACATAGTCTAAATGACATGAAACGGCAAACCCGCTGGGCACTCGATCAAGGACATAAATATTTTATGTTGAGTTACCATAGCTCTACCCTGCTCCCCGGCGCAACCAATTATGTGCATGATGAAAAGGACAGAATCCGTTTTCTTAGTAAACTTGATGCTTATTTTGACTATTTTTTGAATAGATGTAACGGCAGCACATTAAGTATTACCGAAATAAAAAACGCATTAATCAAAGTAACAAAATAATTATGCCAAGCAGACAGAAGCACGCCAGCATCAATAAATCATTCCATATAATGATTTTAAGTAAATATATTTTAAGCAAACTCCCAGCGGGATATCTTTTAAAAACCGCATCCCATACAACTCCAAGCAACTAACAACGCATGAGTAATAATACATTAACTTTGAATGGACGGATAATTCTTTGAAACAGCTAACAGAATTTGAAATTGAAAGCATAAGGAACATTCCCGATTTTTCCAGGAATTCTGACTATTGCAACCTGGACATCCAGGCCACACTTGAATACATGAAAGCACTATACGTCAATCAAATGATGCTGCACATTGATATATCATCAGCCGTACTTTGCGATTGCGCAGCAGGATATGGATGGCTAGGGCTCACATTTCTGCTTTGTGGTGGGGGAAAAGTAGTCTTCGTAGAGCCAGTTACGATGAAATTAAACGCAATACGTTCATTCGCAGATATTCTCGGCCTGTCAGACAAATGTGAATTCTATCATCAATATATGCAAGATATTCCCTTAACAGATAAGTCAATCGACATATTTGCCAGTATCGAAACACTTGAGCATGTTGGAAGCGATAATGTTAAGGCGTGCATAAACACCATCAACAGACTCACAAAGAAAATGATAATTATTACAACACCCAATAGAATCTTCCCCGTTGTGAGTCATGACTCTGTTGTCCCATTCGCACATTGGTTACCCATAAGATGGCGTGATACATATTTACGCATATTTAAAAGGGAATACAAAGCACATAATCATTTTCTAACCCCAAGTGATTTATCTGTATTTCAAAAACGTTTTAATCAAATATCCAAGGTGCTTACATTCAAGAATATTGAAGACTGGAAAAATCATTATCCATTTTATAGTCCATATTCTGGAGGGATGTGGAAAAAAAAGCCTCATCCAGCCTTGTTCGCACTCCTTTGGTTAACATCTACCGTATTCGGCAAGAAAGCCTACCTAATTAACCCGAATCTAGCGAGCGTTTGGTTAAGAAAAGAATGATTAATTATTACGTTAACAACCATCCAGATATACTGCATTTATTGAGAACACTCACATTAGTAAATGCGCACCAGGAATACTCATGAATAATAATTCAAACCAAAAAATATATAATAATTACACAAAGTATCTATTATTGATAGTAATAATAATCATGTCAGCCGCAGCAGTCAGGTTATCTGCCATAGGCGTATCTGGTCTTTGGTTAGATGAAATCTATGGCGCAAGCTATATCAACTTAAACCCATTAAAGCTCATAGTGGCAGTGCTGAGATTCGACGTACAACCACCACTATACTATCTACAACTCAAGCTCTGGGGAATCCCTTCCCACAGTGATGCCTGGCTACTTTTGAATAGCATAACGTGGAGCTTGGGAACTATTGTAGCTTGCACCTATGGCGCCTACCGTATCTCTGGAATAAAAGCGGCTTTACTTGCCGCTGCATTTAGCGCATTTTTGGGAAGTGAAATATATTATTCTTACGAAGTAAGAATGTATTCAATGCTTTCTTGCTTGGCAATAATTGGCTGGATCAGATCAGAAATCTGGTTACAGAAGCCATCTAATAAAAACACTTTCTGGCTAGTAACTATAACAGCCATGCTTGCAGCAACTCACAGCGCTGCCGTCGTGGCTATATCATCAATATTATTGTACATTGTCATCAGCTTAGTTCTTCGTGACTGCCTGAAGAGCGCTTTAATAACATGGCGCATTATTGTTCCGACTGGGATATTTTTATTACCTTGGTTAATTAATGCGTCGCTTAGATCAGTAGGTCAAACAACATACCCTTCAGTTAATGCCGTAGTTGATACATTGTCAGGATGGATTCTTGGCTATGGGGCCATTGTATACCCTGAAGCGCTTAGACTGATCTTGGTAGGTATAATTGCAATCAGCGCTATACTAGGTCTGGTTTATGGTGATAGAAGAACCAAGCTCATACTCATATCGTTTGTTATCTGGCCGATACTTTTTGCTTCAGCAATATCGTTTATAATAAGACCCATATGGATACCTAGATTATTTGCATTTTGCGCGCCATTTTATTCATTATCTCTGACATTTATGCTAACAAAGTCCGTTTTCTCATTTAATTATAGCCATACGAAGAGGCGACTAACGACTACAGTTATTACATTAACGTGCGTATTACTCATGATACTAGGGCTGCTGCAAAATCGCACACCATGGAAGATGCAGTACCGTTCTGCAGCACGATATATCGCAGCAAACAATGTTCATAAACTTCCGATTTATATCCCCAACAACAAGACATTTTGGGGTATTGCTCGCTATCTAGATGGCCCCAATTGGGGTAGTATACTTAAAATACAGGACCCCAAAAGACCTGATCATTCCGTAATATGGAGAAAAATATACCATCAGTTAGGGTACAAGTGGTTACAGATTCTTGGCTTGGTACCTCAGACTAGGCACCTTGACACCCCTAACGGGACTATGTGGATAGGTTACAGTCCGTTACCCAAGAGCCTAGCTAAACGTGGTATGTGGTTAGTTGGGAATAACTCCCTCTTGGAAAATGTCAATAACTGCCCTATGTATCAACAAATGTATATCAAGCGATATCGCGGGGTCGTTATTGTTAGGTGCTCTGGTCAAGACAGCAAGTATGTTACAAGTACTCACGGTTCATAGTAATAAATCACTTATCAGGCTTACAAGAACATCTACATGGATTAATATCATAGATCAAAACTCCATTCTGATGTGTAGTTACCAAGTCGATGCTAGAATTCTCTATCATTTCCGCCAAGGACCATGTACGAGAAAGTCCGCTCATGTTTGGTCGGAAATACCAAGCATAGTCAAAGTGAGTTTTCACCAATGGCGAAACAACATGGCGCGTCATCACCGATGATGCACAACGACAAAAGATGACAAAGATGAGCATTCTGTCCGACATCAAGATCAAATTAGAAAAGTATCGCTTCGATCGTGTCATATCGAAAATCTATATGACAAGACCTTTAAAAATGTCTGATGATGGTCCCGTGCTTCTTAGTCAATTATGTCATCGAGATGTTGCTCCATACTTGTTGGCTGCTAAATCATTATATTTCGAAATCGGCAAAGGGCGTTTCAAAATTGTCAATGACGGATCTCTGACAGAAGATGATATTTCGATACTTCAGCACCATATTCCAATACTTGAAATAATCAATATCAATACTATAGACACAACGGGGCTACCCAGTGGGGGGACCTGGGAGAGACTCATTAGAATTATTGAATTAACACATGATAACTATGTAATTCAGTTTGACGCGGATGTGTTGGCCATCGGCTCATTAGATCATGTAACAAATTTCATCAACCTTAATAAATCATTTATACTCGGTACTTATTCTGGGCAACAGGTAAATCATGCATCTTACACAGCCAGCCTAGCTCAGGGATGGATTGCATCAACAAAAACGCAAAAGATTAGCTCGGGTCTTCTTGCGGAGGCGAGCCTTGATTCCATTCCTCAGACCATGCCGAACAACTACGTGCACGGATCTTCTGGATTCGCCGGGTTTGGTAAAAAACAATTTAGCATAAAACTTCTTAAAGATTTTTCAGATTGTATGTACAAGATACTTGGTGATAGATGGTTCGAATGGGGGAGCGAACAAATTGCCTCAAATTATATGTTATCTAATGCCGATAATTCTGAAGTTCTCCCTATAGATTTATATGCATGCCATGAGCCTCACCTCAGGCCATCACAAAGATCTCTACTACATTTTATAGGAAGCCATAGGCATAGTGACGCCACCTACAGACTCGCTGCCCGTGATTTCATCAAGAAATTTTACAAGGACAGTAATTGACCATTAACGAACTAATGCAAATGGATCTGAGATAGTTAAAGAAACAGAGAAGGAATTTACCTCATCAGACAACTCTTCTCATGAGCCTAGCCAAAGGATATACAACCGTTTTAATAAATTCTTTAACAAAAAATGATTTGTATTTAAATAAACCATAAGAATCAAAAAGAATACTGAGTGTATATAAATAGCCAAAGTCAAGTCTGGCGCCATAAAGCATGCTGGTCAAGAATCTATCTCTTGCACTAAGCAGAATATTTTTAGATTCATCATTTATATTTACTGAAAGAGAAGTATCTGCCATGACTCTGCTAATAGCATCCACTCTTGCCTTATATCCATGATAGGTGGCAAAGATTGAGCGCTGAAGTGAGTTAGGAAGGACCCTCTGATAATAGAGTTTTTTATCTATTATCTTAACTTTTGTATTTATAATTGAGAAATACAAGAATGGTTGAAAGTCCTCCCCACTTTTTGAAGTCGAATACCCATACTCTGGATTAAATAAGTCCGCACGAATCATAACAGATGCTGGATGAAAGAAGAAATCATTAGTGCACAACATGTTAAGAAAGTTATTTACCTCAATAACCGGCAACTCTCGATCTGGTTGATAATTATTGCCGTCAAAAGATGCAACGTTTCCGACGTCCTCCTGTCTAACAACAGCGATGCCTAAATCATTATCATTGACTAGTAAATCATACTGTGCTTCTAATTTGTATTTAGAATACATATCATCCGCATCGAGAAATGCTATAAATTTAACCCCTAAATTTAGCGCTTTTGTAATTCCATTGTTTCTACTAGATCCCGCCCCCTCATTGGCCTGATTCAAAATAATTATCTTATCAGACCGCGAAGCATAATCGTTAAGTATCACCCCTGATTTATCACGACTACCATCATTAACAGCAACAAGAATATAATTACTAAATGTTTGCGCAAGAACAGAGTCAAGTGCTTCTTTTAGAGTTGATTCAGCGTTATATACCGGCATAACAACAGCGACGGCAACTTCAGTATCCATTTAAACGAACACCATCTGATGAATATTAATAAATATATAACTCATGCCGTCCGTCGACACAGGAATACTACAGGGTAGTAAGTCAATGGATTTCATATATAGTCGGGCGCTCTGAGCCGACGTGATACATAAGCTCCATCTTGGGCATTATTCCAGCGCTATACAGTAATTTATAATATGCACCATGGTATAAATTTGGCACTCCCTTATGAACAGCCTGCACAGAATCAACAACAGCAACCGTCTCACCATAGAGATCACGGATAGTGATTCCAACCCGAATATCCAACCCCCAACCGCTGATACTATTTGCAAATAGCGGTTCGACGCACTTAAGTGCGTCTGTTGAAAATAGTGGCATCATTATTTCAACCCCTGATACGAATCTAAATGCATATGGTGACTCATCCACGTGGTACAAGACTTTCAACCCGGTATGTGAATCCTTGCTCAAGGAAGCCTGACACAGTTTTAAACTGTTTTTATCTGCAATTTCAAATAAATTATTTATATCAAAATGCGATAGGAACACATCATCATCAAGAAACAATACGTATTTGTATCTGTAAATTAGATCGCCATTAGCTTTCAATATAGCGCTAATTGCCGTAATTTTAGTGCCTTTGTGTTCTACACAATACTCCGAATCAGCTCCATCACAACATCCCTCATAAAAAGCCAATAATATATCGTAGTTTCTATTTACATGATGCATTTCACGATTATGATTGCCGTTTGTCTGTATATAAAGCAAATAATCATGTTTTCTTACCTGAGTCATTTGCGAAAACGTTGTTACTCTAGAATTATGATAATTTTCAATATTATCATGATATTCAGTAGTATTTTTAGCGAAATTTGCGCATAAAGATTGTTTTTTATGCTGCATGTACTCCATTATTCTACGCGAGAATTCCACTGATGAGTCCGGTTGGGGCCAGCCGAATTCAGTACCAGTAACAAAGGATAATGATATTTTTTCAGCAGGGTCAGGACGATCCTGGTACGGGATAGTCACATACCTAAGCCAGATTGATTGGGTTGCCATTTTAGTATTATGTGAAATACCACGCGTGTGTAAATTACTCTGTACATATGCGGCATCAAAAATATCAGAGGGGTCTCCATTGCATCCACCGCGTATGAATTCCGCGAATTTGTTAGTACATCCGTTATTGTTCTCATTAAATTGTTTATGGTCGGGATCGAAGAATGGGCAGGGTATATACCCTTTCTTCTCTCCTCTTAACACATAATGTAATAACGAAAGCATGTACCAATTCTTCTTGCCCCAATACACCCGGGCATATGCTCGATGCTGAAACAGTTTAGACTGAAATATTGTCCAAAAGTCTTTTATGTACATCATGTACTTGTTCATCGGATGATCAATAGAATTAGCTGAATGCTCTTATTGACAAATCGTGTAAATGCACCCTGCTTTAATACCACGGTATTTAGTACACCACCACATGGGGCAGCTTTATAGTTCATTTTGAGGTCAAAGATCTAGCTATCAAATATCCTGTATACAGCAACCACTTTATGCTAGGAAGTACCACTAAAGCTTGTTTAGCGTAAAATGCTGCATTTATATAATTCTTGTTTTTAGCACAAAGTAAAGCTATATGCTTAAGCACATATCCTTTTTGCTTTTTTGCGTATTTTACAATTACTGATTGTTTTGATTGTATGATCGACTTGTCGAACAAATAAAGCTGATATTGCCTTTTTCTATACTCATTCAGAGACGTAGATGCATTCAACGCGCATTCACGCTTTGGGATATTATGCCGCGACACGTAATGTGGTGAAAATATTATCAACTTCGCACTATCAACCAACCGCAGGAATATATCGCGATCCTCTTCCCACCTTATACATTCATCCATACCATCTACCGATTCATACAGATCGCGTCGCACAATCAATGTATTGAGATGGCATAATCCACCGTATTTCAACAAGTCGTTTGTATTAACACGGTAGAATTCATCTATGTAGTTCGCAGCATCACGTCGTACAAGTTCTATGATCAATCCTTCAAGCCAGATGTCTCCATTATTCTTTATACCATCCATATATGCAAACTGATTACTGAGAATCAATTCTGGCTTGATCTCCAATTTTGATATTGCTGTTTGTACCCGTGTGAGATAATCGTCATCCGTCCATGAATCATCATCATCCAGGAAACACAAGTACTCTCCCTTCGAAACAGAGAATCCATAGTTGCGAGAAAATGAAGGACCATGTCCATTAGGCCTTTTGATTAATGAATGCAAAGTAACTTCTGGTCCCGCTTGCTCTATCAGAGTTTGATATATTGAGACAGCATCGTCATCTGATCCATCATTTACCACAATTATTTCTTTTGAAGCACACGTTTGAGCCATTATTGATTTTAACGCTTCCGCAAATTGATATGGTCTATTACGCGTAGCGACAATTACGGAAAAATGCGGCACGCTTAGCGACTCCGATTATGATGTATAAATCATCTAGGCATCTTTTTACGATAATCAGACCTATGTATATGTGCATCAGTAAAAACATGTTGATCTGAAGGTATTCCGACAAAGCTCAGTATCTCCTTCTGATAATCAATATCATTCATATATTCAGCATCGACGTATCTAAACACCCCAGCCAACTTAGGTGCAATTCCGTCTGCCTTTTCATAATAGTATTCGCAATACTTACGTATAGCCTCTGGTTTTGATTTCGCTTCAAACTTCGGGAAGCATTTGTCCCATACTGGATCCGGCTCCCAATACTCACCGTTGTGGTTCATCCAGAAATTCCGTGACTCATGAAATGGAGATCGTGTAATCATAGCACCCAGACGATCAGCCAAATATTTTGAGCGCCATCTCGGTATACTTGATTTGTGCATCCAACTTGCTACGGTCGCTTCGATATCACGCCTTAAACACAGAAAGCGGATATTTGGGTTACGCGCGGCAAGCATTTCTACATATGTAAGGTAGTAGAATGCGATATCACCGATTAACCTTACCTGATTCATCTTGCATAGTTCGTCATAAGCCTTGACGACTACCTGGCGACTCAAATCGACAGTCAGCATGGACGGATCACCACCATCAAGAATGGTTTGATATTCGTCTATCGCATTTATGAAAGGCCTCGGAGTTCCGGCAAAGCGAACGCTGGATGGGTTCATCTCATGGAAACACAAGGCATCTTGCTGAGCGTTTAATAGCTTAGCGAGAGATGCCGTACCAGAACGCCCGGTACCTAGTCCAATAACAATCACATTCGTCTCCAGACTACATTTGTACAATTTCTTCACGTCTTTATAGCACGTAAGTTCTAAGCTTCCGGTGTTTACCACTCATAGTTTGAATGAGTTTTTCATTCGGTATCACTGCTGTCCCGTTAACTTTCACAGCAAAATCATCTGATTGATATTGGGTTGCTTGTCGCCAGGTGGGTCGCCTCTCAGCAGCGCCATCAGATCCCTTTTTTCGAACAGATTCATCTGCAACAACCGTAAGATTTGTTGCGTGCTTTTCTGCAACTTCGACTGGAACTTGAGAAAGGCCAGAAGCAAATACATACAGAGTGCGATCCATATCTGGGTCCTCACCGCATTCTTACTGGTACCCACAAAAGATTTAATCTTCAGGTTTTGTTTGATCCATTTAAAGAACAGCTCGACCTGCCATCTTGCCTTGTAAATATCCGCAATGGTTTTGGCAGCAAGCTTGAAATTGTTGGTCAAAAACACATAGCGCTTTCCGATTTCTGAATCCCGGTAAGCGATGCGACGTAACTGAACAGGACACTTCTTTGCTGTCTGCGGCCCGCCGAACTCGATGGTTTGATCGCAGATCAATCCCCTGCCTTTCAGCACTGGACGACGGCTCACAATGCGATATTTTGCATTGGTTTTGAGGCGTGTAACAAAAAATATTCCCCTTTCAGTCAGTTGCTTATACCAGGTGTAGTCGTTGTAACCTTTGTCTATCACCACGATACTTTCCTTGGGAAATGCCAGCGTACGACCCACAATCACATCATGGTTCTTGCCTTCGGTCACCGTCACAAACTCAGGCAAGTAGCCTGCATGGTTCAGTCCGACATGAAGTTTTATCGCCCCCTTGGTGGTTCGAAAATCTGCCCAAGGGAAAACGGACAGACATAAATCAATCGTTGAAGCATCCAGTGAATAAAGCGGGTTGCGGAAACGAAAGTTATGACCAGGCACCACACCCTGGCAGCGACTCAACAGCTTCCCAAACAAAGCTTCGTACAGCGCATAGGGTTTAGCGTCATTGATTCGGGATAAATTTGAGCGCGACAACTTTGTACTGCCAAGATGATAAAGGCGGTGCACTTGTGCTGAGATATTCTCAACAATATCACGCAAGCTGTTTCGGCCCGCCAACTGCGCCATTGCCATGCTCACAAACTGTGACCATCTCGAGGCGGTTCGAAAAGAGCGGCCTGTATGGTGTTGTTTTGCAAGGGTCTCGAATTCATGTCTCGGTATCATTTTCAGAAGTTGTGAAAACACAGTATTATGGTGACTCAAGGCCTGATTTCCTTTCTATTTTACAATGACTTGTGGTGATTTCATTGTATCAAAATAAACAGGTTTTCAGGCCTTCTTATTCACTCCTTAACGGGACAGCAGTGATTCGGTATGCAACACTGTGTTAAGCACTTAGATTTGCACCCACAAAATGGCAGCGATGACTCATGCCGCTTTGTCATAGCCCATAATCTGAGACTGAGTTTGGGTCTGCGCGGCAACTGCTGGGCTAATGCCGTAGCCGAATCATCCTTGACCAGCCTGAAAAAAATTCACATCAAAAGCGCACGAACAATACTCATGAACTACCAACACTGACATCTTCAACTACATCGAGGTGTTCTACAATCGCAAACTTTGACACCTTTATCTCGCATGTTTGAGCCACGAGGCATTCGAGAATGCCTTTTAGTGAGTGTCCAAGGTGTCTTGCTACCTTGAAAAGTCCACAGGTTTGCATCCGCATTAGCATGGACTGGAAAGTTCTGTTGCTCAGCAAGGTGTCACTCGCGCATCTACACTCTACCGCTAAGAAGGAGAAGCCTATGTGTTCAGATCTTACGATAGCAAAGCTTATAATAGCGTATCACTGAGTCAATATTGAATAGTCTACAACGTAAAGACCACACCCCACAGTTGACCATGCCTCACACGACTGCGTGCATTACATATCCGATGCTTGAATACGCCTTAACACAGCAAATAACTCATCATGACATCCAATTTCCCAGGGCAGATCAGGTCCCAATCATCAAACAGGTAAATAATAATGAATATTCAAGACGAAGAACTGGTGTCCATTATAATTCCAGTATTCAATCGCGAGACGTTAGTCAAGAAGACGATTATTTCATGTTTAAAACAGACATACAGAAACTTTGAAATAATATGCGTGGATGACCATAGCACAGATAGATCGATAGATGTCATAAAAGAAATTGCGCTAGAAGACCCAAGAATACAAATCTTAAGAAACACTAGAACAAAAGGAGTTTCTGGTGCCCGCAATTGTGGAATAGAAAAGTCTAAAGGTAATTTTATAGCTTTTATAGATAGCGATGACCAATATGAACCGCACCATCTTGAAAGCATAATGAATGAATTCCAGGAACATCCTCAAGTAGATTGGATATATGCCGATTTTTGCAGAGTTAAAGGAAGCTCATTAGTTGTAGAATCAGTATTCAAGTCAAATAGTGTGCTTGACAATTTAACTACATACAAAGAAGGAAATTTACATATCATCGACAAAAAAAGTCAACTATTAGAGCATATCAAGTTTGAAAAAGCTCCCGGTTTGCATACGTCTATTGTTAGACGTTATATTTTCAGAACTTTGTGTTTTGATGAAAGCCTTCAAATGTTTGAGGACTGGAAGTTAAGATATGATGCGATATTGGCGGGCTATGCATTAGCATTCATAAACAGAATTAACCACAAATACTTTATTCATGATAACAACTTGTGCTCATCGTCAGATAATAAGGATTATATAAAAAAATTGAGGCAGATCGATGAAATTGTAAAGCTACACAAATCTATACATTCAACTGATTACAGTGATAAAGGTATACATCAAGCCCTAAAAAAACATATCTCAAGATTTATTTTCTGGGAATGCGGATATAATATATATAAAATGGGAAAGCCCCTACTAGGTATTAGAAAGATGTTCCTTGGATTATCATACGATCCAGCGTCTACGGAACTAATTAGAGGGTTAATTTCTGTAATATTTACCATAGCGAAATCCTCATTCAAGGATCGCTTCTAATCCATGCCGAAGGCAGTATAAAGCTCAAAGTCAATCTTATGTTTTCAATGCGTTTTCAGTTACTTACACTAAAAAAACCCTACTTTTTTTGACCAGACTATAGATGTATCTACACCAAACAATTTGTAATTCATACACATAACATCATAGTGCGTGTACAATCCGCCACGCTTACGGCCTCAGGACATGGATCAGTGACTAATATAGAACAAAACCCAGAAGAAGACGTTGGCCTCCACAAGCTCAAGCATTCCGGCTCCGTCCTCGCCAGAACGGCTCATGGAACAAGCTGGCTAATAGGATGGCGGCTGGCGAATAGAGCGCTGGGTTTCATTAGCACCCTGTTTCTCGCACGCCTGCTCTCTCCCAGTGACTTCGGTATCGTGGCTCTTGCTATGGGTTTTATGCAAAGTCTGAACCAGCTTTCCGAACTTGGAACGGAGAACGCCATTATCCGCGATGAGAAACATGACCGAGCAATTTATGACACCGGGTTCACCATCAACCTTATAAGAGGATCTCTGGTTGCACTATTGATATTCATTCTGGCTGCCCCAGCCGCGGAGTTCTTTCACAGCCCGCATTTTGAGCAGGTTGTTTGGCTCGCAGCACTCATCAGTTTCCTGAACGGATTTGAAAACATCGGTATCGTCGATTTCAGGCGCTTCATGGCGTTCAACTACGAATTTAAATTAAAAATCATTCCGCGCATCATATCTGCCGTCACGGCGATTTTACTGGCATTTATCTTGCGCAATTTCTGGGCACTTATCATTGCTATTTTAGTAAATCAAATTATTACATTAGCGATGAGTTACGTCCTTCATCCATACCGTCCGCGACTCACCTTGCAAGCATGGCGTAGAATGGCTTCATACTCGACGATGTTGTGGTTTTCTAATTTAATTGGGCTAGCTGGTGGATTTGGTACCAAGTCAATCATTGGTAAAATATCAGGGATCGCCAGTGTGGGCATCTATGAAGTGGGCATTGATTTTGCGTCACTTACAACGTCTGAGTTAGCAGGTGCGTTCTCACGGGCTCTGTTTCCAGGTTTCGCGGAACTAAGGAAAGCGGGGAAAGATGCCTCAGAAATGATTCCTAGAGTGATAGGTATTATGGCGTTAGTCACATTCCCTGCCGGAGTAGGAATATCATTAATATCGTATCCTATTGTACAACTAGCGCTTGGTAGCAAATGGTTAAATGCGGTTCCGATTATTGAAATTTTAGCAATCACAAGGTCACTTACAATACTAGGCGTGATTAGCACTACGTATTTTTCAGTGCATGGATGGATGAAAACCATTGTATCCATCAATGCAATCGGAGGAATCATCCAAATTATACTATTAGTATTTCTAATACCCAATTATGGGCTATATGGTATAGCACTATCTGTGGCATCCGCAGAAACAATTATTCAGTTTTGTTTCTACAGCATTGTATCGTATAGCTTGCATATAAGCATTAGCAAAACGCTCTCCATGGTATGGAGAAGCGTAATTGGATGCCTAATCATGTCGATCATCCTATACATGATGAACTTAGGCTGGACACATGAATCATCACATATTGCTAGCAATCTCAGTGCAGCTTATAAATTAGGTATTACAATAGCAATAGGTTCTGCCATCTATATTGGAGTTATTTCCATACTATGGTTCTTTTCTCCTAATAAATATAACTCACCCGAAGTAGATTTATTAAATCAAGTTAAAAAAATTATGGTCCGAAATTGATAGTTTAACCATTCCAGATCTCGGAAAATGAATTCGCTGTCGCTGTCTCTCAACAATGCAGAAGCCGAAGTAGTTATCCAAAGTTCAATCATACATCGCATACATACCAGTCATCTACTTTAGAGACACTCATATATTTTCTGATATAACCGTTTTTTGTTAGCAGATCATATATTCTTTCTCTGTTTTCTGTAAAATTGTGTTCGCATGTAATCACTTTATATTTATATTTTCTGAAATCAAAGTTTTTTAGTATCTCATATTCACTACCTTCAGTATCTATAGACAGATAATCTATTACACTTGGTGCACCATGTTCTTCTAATTAATCAAGTAACGATATTGTCTCAACTTGATATCTAGTCCCCGCTTGCCGAAAAGCGGAATGCATGTCTGAGTTTGAAAAAGTATCTAGGGTTGACAAGCCATGCACCTCATTAAACTGCAGATGAAGACCTGACTCTGCCCACACACATCTAGTATCAACCAAGCAGCCCCTATTTATACTCAGGCCATTATGCCAAACGCGAGCAGGCTCAACCAGAATGCCACGCCAATTATATTTTTTTTCCAAAAGAAATGGATTGGAAAGCTCTATACCATTTGTAGCGCCGAATTCGACAAAATATCCGCCACGCATAAAATCAAGTTCACACAACACAAATAAGTCTTGATTTCACTGCTGTCCCGTTAAGGAGTGAATAAGAAGGCCTGAAAACCTGTTTATTTTGATACAATGAAATCACCACAAGTCATTGTAAAATAGAAAGGAAATCAGGCCTTGAGTCACCATAATACTGTGTTTTCACAACTTCTGAAAATGATACCGAGACATGAATTCGAGACCCTTGCAAAACAACACCATACAGGCCGCTCTTTTCGAACCGCCTCGAGATGGTCACAGTTTGTGAGCATGGCAATGGCGCAGTTGGCGGGCCGAAACAGCTTGCGTGATATTGTTGAGAATATCTCAGCACAAGTGCACCGCCTTTATCATCTTGGCAGTACAAAGTTGTCGCGCTCAAATTTATCCCGAATCAATGACGCTAAACCCTATGCGCTGTACGAAGCTTTGTTTGGGAAGCTGTTGAGTCGCTGCCAGGGTGTGGTGCCTGGTCATAACTTTCGTTTCCGCAACCCGCTTCACTGGATGCTTCAACGATTGATTTACATGCCTATGAACTATTCTCAGAACGCAATGCCTAATTCCTTGTCCGTCATAGAGTTAGAGGTGACAAGATGAAAGCCGAAGCGATGAATTTGCTGCAATGGCAGGAGCGGTTTGGTACGGAAGAGGCCTGCGCGGAAGCCTTGAAGCAACAGCGATGGCCCAATGGCTTTCAATGCCCGAAATGTGGCCATGATCATGGCCAGTGGGTAGCTACCCGCAAGGTCTACCAATGTGGACGTTGTCGACATCAGACCTCGGTGACCGCCGGCACGCTCTTTCACTCGACCCATTGGCCTCTGGTGCAGTGGTTTCTGGCCATCTATCTGATGGTCTGCGATAAGGGCGGAATATCGGCTCTGCGCTTGTCGAAGCAGATCGGAGTTTCCTGGATCACCGCACATCGCATGCTGCGCAAGATGCGCCACGCCATGGCCGACCGGGATAGTCTCTATCGCCTGGGTGACTTGGTAGAGGTGGACGACGCTTTCGTCGGTGGAAGAAGGTCTGGAGGCAAGTGTGGTCGGGGCGCGGAGGGAAAGACTCCGGTCCTGGTGGCCGTCGAAAGTCGTGGCAAGAAGGCGGGTTTTGTCGCCATGGAGACGACCTCTTCGGTGTCCGGTGAAAATTCCGCCAGTTCGTGAAACGCCATCTGCTCCCACAGCAACCGACACGCTCGGATGGCCTCGTAGCCCTGCGGGTTCTGGGGGAGACGCAGCAACATGAAGGCCGTGTGACGCCCGCCGAGTGGGTGGATGAATGGCTGCCCTGGGTACACATAGCCATTGGCAATCTCAAAGCCTATTTGCTGGGCACTTTTCACGGAGTCACGGGGAACTATCTGCAAGAGTATCTGGATGAGTTCGTCTACCGCTTCAACCGGCGCTTTTGGGAGCCAGAGCTCCCACTGCGTCTGCTCAATGCGTGCATGAATCATACGCCCGTCCGTCTGCCGGCTGAGAATTGTTTATAGGCATGTTGATTTATGTCTGTCCGTTTTCCCTTGGGCAGATTTTCGAACCACCAAGGGGGCGATAAAACTTCATGTCGGACTGAACCATGCGGGCTACTTGCCTGAGTTTGTGACGGTGACCGAAGGCAAGAACCATGATGTGATTGTGGGTCGTACGCTGGCATTTCCCAAGGAAAGTATCGTGGTGATAGACAAAGGTTACAACGACTACACCTGGTATAAGCAACTGACTGAAAGGGGAATATTTTTTGTTACACGCCTCAAAACCAATGCAAAATATCGCATTGTGAGCCGTCGTCCAGTGCTGAAAGGCAGGGGATTGATCTGCGATCAAACCATCGAGTTCGGCGGGCCGCAGACAGCAAAGAAGTGTCCTGTTCAGTTACGTCGCATCGCTTACCGAGATTCAGAAACCGGAAAGCGCTATGTGTTTTTGACCAACAATTTCAAGCTTGCTGCCAAAACCATTGCGGATATTTACAAGGCGAGATGGCAGGTCGAGCTGTTCTTTAAATGGATCAAACAAAACCTGAAGATTAAATCTTTTGTGGGTACCAGTAAGAATGCGGTGATGACCCAGATATGGATCGCACTCTGTATGTATTTGCTTCTAGCCTTTCTCAAGTTCCAGTCGAAGTTGCAGAAAAGCACGCAACAAATCTTACGGTTGTTGCAGATGAATCTGTTCGAAAAAAGAGATCTGATGGCGCTGCTGAGAGGCGACCCACCTGGCGACAAGCAACCCAATATCAATCAGAATATTTTGCTGTGAAAGTTAACGGGACAGCAGTGTCTTGATTTATTTGAGAGGTTGAGTCGACATAATGATCTATACAGTTACTAACACATTCTGGTTTTATCACCTTTAGGAATTCAAGAAATTGGTTCGCTCTTTTGATAACATTTTCGTAGACAGATCTTTCCAGAGTCAGCTTATCAAAAACAGATCGCTTTGTAAGTGCGAGGTTGAATCTCTGCAGGATAAAGTCTATCAATTTTTTCATGCGAAGCCCCTATATATACTCAAATGATTGTTAATAATACAATTCATTATCATCAAAAACAGCGCCTGATATAGACTAAGAATAATATTTCCAAATACAGAACATGTCAAATAATGATATTTTTATTTCATAAAACTCCATTCTCAATTTCGTCATAACGTCAATAACAAAACTTCACCTGTATCATTCGCAAATAAGCATCTCAAGTTTCCGATTAATTTTTATATACACTTCACCAACATCGAGATTAGCAGCGGGCCCTTTTGCATATATGATTGAATCAGTTGCACTATCTTTATAATATCCACTATAAGGCATATATTTATCAAACCCCTCATACTTTCCAATAAGTATCAGACCGGGAGTATGAACTGCATTAGCAATATGTGCTAATCCACTCTCGATGCCCACAAACAGACTAGCTCGTCTGATTATTTCTGCTGTCTCTATGATTGATAATTTTCCACATAGATCTACATACCTCTCACTATCGCTAACAACAACCGCACGCAACCCTAGCTCTACGATAGTTATATCGTGGTTTCCTAGAACCATATTGACCAACTCACGCCATTTATCCCGACTCCAATCCCTCCTTTCGTCATTAGACTTGCAATGAATCACCATATAAGTTTTTGGGATATCAATTCTTTCAAAAACAGATTGACCTGATATTGATTCCTTAAATACAGGGCCTTCCGTTAGAACCGGTAAGCCAGAAAGAATGCATCGTGCTTCCAATAAATTTGAATTAGAATAGTAATTTGTATAATTAATTACATTTGGTTTTTTATTAATCCGAATGCCGCAGAGGGAGCATTCTTGGGTGTTCGTATGCAAATCGTAAACCGTATCAAAAATATTTGATTTCCAGATCATAATCCAATGTGTTAAGCACTGAATCTCAAGCACATGGTCTACACCCATAATTTCAGATACAAGATCAATATAGGCCGATCGCGTCACCCAGATAACAGTGTGATTTGGGTACGTACGTTTTAAATATGTGGCAATTGGTTGAGATGCGACTATGTCGCCAATATGCTCTATTAGTGATACTGCTAATAATGGTTTTTTTGATATCACCCGCAACAATAGCAACTTGAACAATGATTTTGGTGTAAAGACAGCAAATACAGCAGCAATACGATATATATTTTTTTTATTTATAGAATATTTCCAATACATACTTTTCATTGTTTCAAAGCTTAATATGCGGGTTGCAAGAACAACCTTGGGTTGCATATCTTTCCTCATATTACTCGATCTCTGTATTTCAGATAGGAAGTTTTTAATATTAGTATTCTAATAACCGATAATAAGCTAAGCGTGAAATTTATGGCGCACTCTTTATACCACTGCCCACGCTGTATATTATTTATCGCATAATACAACAAGCAAATATACGCAAATCAGAATGGATTACAAAATTGTATTGAGAGAGAATTTACAGTAGATACTCTAATTTTATCTTAAAAATCATCAGTCTTAGAATTGGATACAAGACTGATTCTACACGAGGTGTGGCTATCACCACATGCAACTCACCGTTGTTGAATTATGACACATACTCTCTCATTAATTTCAATTACACCTTGGCCCTATCACATGGTTACAGATTATACTGATCCTTATGTCTTATTGAAGCAATAGACCTAAACGATTTATTCAGAACAATGCGGCCCCTATTTTCTTCAGACAACCTATCCAGCGCCACAATAAGCCCGAACATTTGTAGCGTATAGTTAAAATATGCCAAAGGCAAGGCACTGCCCGCGACCATAAAACCAACCAATGAGACCTGGAGAAAGCCCGCAAGGTCATATAGCCAGAGACTTTCTGGATGTGGTTTTGTTTTCTTCCTAATCCGATATAGCGCATGCCAGGAAAGCACCAGCATCAGGATATAGAGTATTAGTCCACTCACACCCTGCTCTGCCAAAACCTTGAACCAGATGCTATGAATTGCGAGGGCCTTCGAATAACCTGACGGTCCATATTCGTTCCATGTCTCTCGACTTGCCCAAACACCGAATCCACCGCCTGTCAATGGTCGCCGCAATCCGACATTAGTTGCAAACTCCCACGATTGAATCCGGTCTTCGAATGATGCACTTTTAACCGCAGCACCGGACTGGAGACCTTCCATTCTGTGTTTCCAGTGTGTCGGCAAGAAATTCATTGCAAAAAAGACAATGATTCCGCCAGTTATAAGAAGTCCAACACGCTTTCGACTTTTGAGAATGAGGAACAACAGTACGGCGGCCAAGGTAATGAGCCCTCCTCTGGAATAAGTGCCCAGTATAGCCATGACGGTCAAGCCCATCAGCCCTAACAAGCCTCGTCTCAACCAGTGGTTTTCTGCATTGAACTGCAAATACCTCATGAGCGGAAGAGCCATACACATGGCTAGCGCAACGGTATTATTGTCTCCTATAAATGACCCCTCAGGACCGATAACGCGGTAATTACCTCCATGCGCCAGCGTGAATACCCCCCCCTTCGCCGCCCAGAAGCCGATCGAGACCATCAGCACCCAAACCATCCAGTGTGCACGAGTTGCGTTGTTCACTAACTTGATCATGCAGGCAACCACCACCATCACCTTGATGAACAACGTATATTGCACGTGAGCAAAACCAGGTACCAATGCGAAAATCGTGCTTACCGATGCTGAAATTGTGAACAGGAGTAGCGTGATTGCCAGGCCACTCCAATAAATTCTCACCACGCTTTCACGCCGGAGCACCATGCCGACCAAGGTTAATATCGCCACGATGTACACCCAGTGAAATGTGGACGCAAATCCGTATACCTCGCGGTATGGGTTCATATCACTCAGCAAAACCCAGAGCAACAGTCCGAGAAAGGGTTCGACCAATGCCATCGGCATGGCTCCAACCATCAGCAATATGAATAACATCGCTCGCATGCAATGACTTCCTAAAATGTCTGCACTAACAACAGTGCATCAGCAAGAAATTTAGTGGCCCAGTTCGGATAGCGATGACGCATGTAGGGGCCATCGAATGGGTATGACCCTTTCATCCCACCTCGAACCCCGTCATTGGGCGAGTCGAGATCGATCTGGCGGACACAAAATCCGATGGCCTTGGTGGCATTTTCACGAAAGATTTTCTCGGCGGTTACTTCCGCAAGACGCATCCAGACAAGCGCCATTTGTGCATTTCCAGTCATGCAGCTCCAACGCACTTGGGGCTGCCATTGACGGTCGAGACGCCCAGGGATCGATCCATCCGAGCGCTGGGCCGCGGCCACGCCACGCGCCATGCGCACCGCTGCTGCAAGGCCTTCCGTATTCTTCATGGCCGCAGACACTTCCAGGATGCCACGAATCGAATAGGCGATCGTGTGGGTCAGGGGTTTATCCGGTTCTTCCAGGCAGTTATCGGGCAGCCATCCATTGGGCAGAGCGGTTGACATTGCCCAGGCCACGTTGCGACTGGCCGCTTCGGCATAACGCTCAACACCCAGGGCTTGTGCTGCGGCGATCAGAGCGAATGCGGCTCGGGTGTTGTAGGCGTTGATGCCGGGACGTGCGAAGGGCGATGGATGCTTACGCCAGGCACCGTCCTCGTCCTGTACCGATACCAGCCAATCCGCTGCGCGTCGCATCGAATCGGCGTAGGACGGGTGTTGTGTTTCACGGTAGGCACGCGCCCAGCCAAAGAGAACCTGCCCGGTATTGAAAATCGTCGGCACGACCAGGGGTGCACCCAGCGTACCGGCCTGGATGGCGCCCTCCGGCAATTGGATCTGGGTTTCCCAATCCGCCATTTTGAGCGCTCGTTCGCGGTATTCTTCCCTGCCCGAGTACGCCGCATAGTCGAAAAAGGTCGGGATGATGTATCCGGTTGTTTCCGGATAAGCCTCGGCCCAGCGCCCGTGGCGCAGATCGTAATAAGCAGAGACACCCCCACACCCAGTTACATCCTGTGCCCGAGCAAGCCACTGCATGAGGGCATCGAGTACCTCGCCTCGATCGGACAGGCGACGCGGCCATGGCAAGCGGTCCCGCAGGGCGACTGACCAGGCATCATGCATCATGCGATTTCCTGTCCCTTAATCCTGGCTGGTGTGTTGCCATACCCTTCAGTTTCCGCCATGCACGTTGCCGCCGACGCGCAAGCCACGGTCCCGGGTCCGCCCAACGCCATAGGGCATCCTTGACGGCAAGCCCTTGAGCCGGCCAGGAGCGCGCTGTCTGGTCCGCCCTGCTCAATGACAGCAGATCCGCTTCACGATCGCGCCACACGAAAGCCTTGTGGGGCGTAGCTTCCTGCGACTGCGAAAAATGAAGGCCCATGGCTGACAGGTAACAGGCGTATGGCAAATTGACGCCGTTCAAGGTGGCGATTTCTTCCTGGTAGTCGGTACGGCCTATGGTAGGTTCAATGGCGATATATTCGCCGGAAGCTTTATGGCGCTTGTACTCCATGCCAGCCAATCCGCGAACGGCCCTTTGACTGAAAAATGCTGTGGTGCGTTCGGCGAGAATGCTCGCATCGTCTACTGGGGCAGGGGCACAAGAGGCCGTTCCTCCGGTCCCCGGTGGCCATGCGCGGATCTTGCGTCCGACGAAACTTGCCTCAACCTGCCCTGTTTCCGATAGTTGTTGCAGGCAGAAATAGATATCTGAATCACTCCCCGGGACCCATTCCTGGACGATCAAATCGGGCCATACTGCGAGCATTTCGAGCAACAGCTTGCGGGCTTCTTCTCGCGTTTCCACTCGATAGGCTTTGCGGAATTGTGACTCGAACTCCGATACATGAGCACTGGGCTTGATGACTATCGGCATGGGCTGCGCTGCGAGTACTTCATCGACATCTACGGCGGAACAGACCCGATAACTTGCCGGCACACGCAATCCGCTTTCCCGTGCCCACTGATCGAAAGTGGGCTTGTGCATCAAGGCATGCAGGATTTGAGGCGTAGGCAATATGAATCGATAGCTGCGATCAAGCTGGTCCTGATGATCGGCCAGCGCCTTCACGGCGTGTTCCTGGGTGAGCAGCAAAACAGGCCTGTGGTCAGCAGCCTGGCCCCGCACCAGTGCTTCAAGCTCCAGGTGAAGTGGCTGCCTGCCAGTGAGCACAAGGGGTTTGGCACATCGGCTGTGCATCCCAGGCTGTGTGGCGTCGATATCGGCAATCCACACAGGCACCCCCGCCGCATGCAGACTGCGCGCGACTCCCAGACCGTTGAGGCCAGCGCCCACGACCAGCGCGGGGACTTCGTGGACCACTGGAGATGCCGGCCGTCCTGTCACGTGGACCGACCGACTTGCGCCCGAGATGGATTGGCCAGCAACCGCTGGGCGTCTTCAAGCACGGTCCTGGCATTGGCCTGCCAGGTCAGGCCACGTTCGGCAATGGTCCTCGCGGCCGCCTCGCCCAGGCGGGTGCGCAGGGCCTCGTCGCGCGCGAGTTGCAGGATCGCGGCCGTGCGCTGTTCAGGCTGTTCCGGATCAAATAGCAGGGCATTGATTCCGTCACTGAGTATTTCGCGGATATTTTCGCTCGCGGGAGCCACCACCGCGCAGCCGGCCGCCAGATATTCGAATAATTTAAGGGGTGACGCATAGGGCACGACCGCAGGCTGCAGCGCGACGTCGAAGGCCATGACGTGCAGGGGCACCTGATCGCGCTCGACCACGCCGGTGAAGGTCACGCGATCTGCCAGTCCGAGCTGTTCCGCCTGCGCCTCCAGCGCTGCACGCGCTGGTCCATCGCCCACCAGCAGCAGATGCAGATTGAGCTCGGGATGGGCTGCCATGAGATCGAGCATGGTATCCATGCCATGCCATTCGCGCACAAAACCGGTAAACCCCAGCACCACTCTCCCCGACAGGCCCAGATGCTGCTTCGCCGCTTCACGCGATGGCAACGAGGCGAACTGATCCGGGTCGATGCCGTTAGGCGTGATGCTGAGCTTCGTTTCCTCGACGCCCTCCTGGGCAATGCGCCGCGCAAGCACGCGGGTAACGGCATAGACGCGGTCTGCGCCACGCCAGGCACGACGTTCGCTCCAGCGAGCCAGGCTCGGCAAGGCAATCCCACTGTAACGACTTCGTTCATCGAGCAGCGGCGCGTTCACTTCCAGCAACAGGGGGAGCCCGAACCGCCGATGCGCCCACACGCCGGAAACGAAATACAGGTTGTAGCGCTCGTAAATCACATCCGGGGCATGCTCGCGAATCGCCCGACGAAGCTTGAGATAGTCGAGGACGCTGTAACCGAGTTCCAGCAGCTCGTAAAGCGCCTGCGGCAGGCGGCGTTTCAGCATGGAAACCCACCCCGACTCGCCGCCGAACGACTGCTGGTCGACGGCCCTGGGGCCGACCATCACCACCTCCGCGCCCTCCTGCTCCAGGGCATGAATCATTTCGGCGATGTGGACATACTGGCCGTCCTTGGAACCGATGCGGTGGTGGTATAGCACTTTCATGCTTCCGTGCACTCCCTTTCACGGCTGATTTCGCGGAACAGCTTCAGCTGTCCGGCACTGGTTTCGTCCCAGCTGAAGCGTTGCGCATATTCCCTGACGCGCTCGCGGCCCGGAGGGTGGGACAACACCGATTCGACACACCGGGCCAACGCCTCGGGCTCCCGGGCCGGCACCACACGCCCGGAAACCGGATCCGCAAGCACTTCGCTGACGCCTTCGGCATCGCAAGCCACGACGGGAGTGCCGCAGGCCAGGGCTTCCAGGACGACATTCGGCATGCCCTCGCGGCTCGATGCCAGCACGGAAACATCCGCGGCGCTGTAGTAGCGCGGCAGGTCCTTGTGCGGGATCGGGCCGAGGAAGCGGACACGCGGGGCAAGTCCCAAATCCTCCATCTGTCGATGCAGAACCGGTTTCAACGGCCCTTCCCCGGCCACGACAAGCACCGCATCGGGCAGGCGCGTCAGGGCTTCGAGTGTGGTGTGGTGGCCCTTGCGCTCGATCAGGCTGCCGACGGAAAGCAGTAGCGGGACATTGGCCGGCAGATGCAGCTCCTGGCGGGTCGTCTCGGCGGCTGCGGGGACGGGCTGGAATGCCTGTAGATCCACCCCATTGCGCAACACGGTGATCCGCTCGCGAGACACGCCGAGTTGAACCAGGTGCTCACCCAATGCCTGGGAAACGGAGATCAGGCCACTGGCTCGGGCTGCGGCCCAACGCAGCTGCGCGCGCGGCCCGCGGTAACGCGGGATCCAGTTGACGTCAGTGCCGCGCGAGGTGACGACGACCGGCTTCCCGAGGCGTTCGCCCAGCCAGACAGCGGCAACGCCATCGGGATAAAAGTAATGCGCATCGATGAGATCGAAGTGCTCCCCGCTTGCGAGCATCCTCCGCAATACGGGCAGCATAGCGGCAGCCATCAATCCGGGGGCGATGGTCATGCCCACCTTGGGCACGACGGGATATCGAGGGTGGAGGACACGCAACCCATGCCGTACTTCCTCGCCCGGAACGGCGGCCAATCGGGCGTAATGTCCGAATCGCGGATTGCGCGATGGAAACCAAGGCACGGGTGCCACCACGGTGATACCGATTTCGCCTGTCGCCAGCAGATGGCGCAGGCGCTCTTCGACGAATACGCCGTGCCGTGGTTGCTCGGCGTTCGGATACAGGCTCGAAAAGCTCAGGATACTGAGCTTGCGGGTGGCATCCATCACCGTTTCAGCCCCGCCCGCCCCGGACACCCTGCCAAGCGACGATATTCATGCCGTGCTGCGCACTGGATTCGATGCCGATGGGAGACCTGCCGTCGGTACATTCATCAGATGTTCCAGCGAACCATTGAGCATCAGCAGACTCCACAGGACGACGCCGTGGTCGCTCAACCCGCTCTTGTGCTCGCGCCACAGACCCGCGAGTGCTTCCATGGAAAAAAGCCCGGAATCGGCCAGCGCCGAGCGCTCCAGCAGACGTTCGAAGGGGGCGGCCAACGGGCCACGGAACCACTGTTTGAGAGGGATGGAGAAACCCTGTTTGCGTCGGTAGATGATGTCGTGAGGCAGATCCCGCTCCATGGCACGCTTGAGCAGGTATTTGCCTTCATCCCGCTGGATCTTCTCCTCGGTCGGCAACGAGAGCCCCCACTCCACGACGCGGTGATCCAACAGGGGCACCCGGACCTCCAGCGCATGGGCCATGCTCGCGCGGTCTACCTTGGTGAGGATGTCGCCCGGCAGCCAGGTCTTGAGATCGAGATACTGGGCAATGCGCAGCGGGTCGTCGGTTTGTGCGCGGCGTGCGTGCGTGCGGAATACCTCCAGCGCGGAATACCCCTGAAGGTCGCTGGCGAATGCCTTGCTGTAGAGGCGCTGGCGGATGCTCGCCGGCACCGAGGACATGGTATGGAAATAGGCCTCGACGGTATCTCTGGCAAGGGCCTGGAAGGTGGTTTTTGCACGCAGGACCTGGGGTGCCCAGTCGGCCTTGGGGTACCAGCGGCCGAGCATTCCGAAGACGGGCTTGCGCAGGCCCTCGGGCACCAGTTCGCGCGCGCGACTCTCACGCAGATGCCAGCGATAACGCCGATAACCGCTAAAGACCTCGTCGCCGCCATCGCCCGACAGGGCCACCTTGACGCTTTGGCGCGCAAGCTCGCAGACGGCCAGCGTCGGCAAGGCGGAGCTGTCGGCAAACGGCGCGTCGTAGACCTGGGCCAGACGCGCAAACATTTCATGCCCTTCGGCCTGCACGATCCGCTCGTCGTGGTCGGTGCCGAAATGGTTGGCCACCTGGCGAGAATACGGGGTCTCGTCGAACGCAGGATCGTCGAAACCGATGGCGCAGGTCTGTACCGGATCGGACATCTCCCCGGACATCAGGGCAACGACGGTGCTTGAGTCGACACCGCCGGAGAGGAATGCACCCAGCGGCACGTCGGCAACCAGCCGCAGGCGGACTGCATCGGCAATCCGCTCGCGCAAAGCCTGCGCATGCTCATCCTCCGAGCCCTGTAGGCTGATGGACAGGTCGACGTCCCAGTATGGCTGTGGCTCCGGAAGGCCTTCGCCGGCACGATAAGTCAAGGTGTGCCCGGGCGGTAACGACCGCACTTGCGTAAGGATGGAGCGGGGATCCGGCACATAACCCAGCGCGAGATATTCCTCGACGGCCATCGGATCGAGTGTGCGCTCCAGCCCGGCATGGACGAGCAGGGCCTTGAGCTCCGAGCCGAACACGAAATCACCCTCGCGAGTGAGGCCGTAGTACAGCGGCTTGACCCCCAGTCGGTCCCGAACGAGATGCAGCTCTCTGGCTTCGCCGTCCCACAGGCCGAAGGCAAACATGCCGATGAAACGGGACAGACACGCCCTGCCCCAGGCACGCCAAGCCTGCAGTAGGACCTCGGTATCGGAATGCCCATCAAAGGCGTAACCGATATCCTGCAATTCGGTCATCAGTTCCTGGAAGTTGTAGATCTCGCCGTTGTAGGTCAGGACCCATCGTCCATCTCCGCCGATCATCGGCTGGCGACCATGCGTCAGGTCGATGATCGACAGCCTGCGATGGGCAATGCCGATTCCGGGCGCAACGTATTCACCCGATTGATCGGGTCCGCGATGGGCGATGGCATTACCCATGGCCTCCAGAAACCGGCGCTCGGGCGTCTTGTCCTGCTCCCCACAGATCAGTCCGGCGATACCACACATATCAAGCCGCCCCCCTCGCTTTCAGTCCCGGATGGATTCCAATCAGGGCATCATATAACGCTCGATAACGGGCGATCATGGCATCCAGGGAAAATTCCTGACGCATGCGCGCCTGCCCTGCCGATCCATGCGCCTTGGCGAGCGCCGGATCTGCGCGATACCGATCCAGCGCCTTGGTCAGAGCATCGACGTCTCCAACCGGAACGAGATAACCGGTCTGCTCATCGATCACCACCTCCGGGTTACCTCCAACCCGCGTAGCGACCACGGGCAGCCCCGCGGCCATGGCCTCCAGCACGGCGATGGATATCCCTTCGTTGGTCGATGGCAGGGCAAAGACGTCAAAAGCGGCCAGCCATTCCGGAACATCGTCACGCGCACCGGCAAGATGCACCCGATCGGCGACGCCCAATTCCGAAGCGGTATTTTCCAGCCGCTGCCGCTCGCTGCCTTCGCCGACGATATAAAGGTGTGCGTCAACAGGAGCACCCGAAACGCTCATCTTTGCGATGGCATGCACCAATTGTGTTTGCGCCTTGACCGGGTCCAGTCTAGCGACCGTACCTACTACGAAAGCGCGGCGTGGCATGTCTAACTGATGTCGGGATCGCTCCCTGTCCGCGAATGCCCTGTCGAATGTGCCTGGATTCACACCATTATGGATACACAACACCTTATTGGCCGGCATTCCAACGTCATCGCGCAACCAGTCCGCGAGATCATCCGACACCACAATGAATCGGTCTACAAACGGCCGCATCCAGCGTCGCAGGAGTATGTATTTATGGGGAACTGCGCTGCGGCCGGAAGTCCATCCATGCTCGGCATGAACCACTCGGCAACCTGCCAGGCGTGCGATCGGCGCGGTATCCAGTGCCGCGATGTTATAGGTATTGACGATACTGGGACGTAATTTGCGCAGCAGCTGCCACAAGCGCCAATAGCTGGCCAGGTCCTTGCCCTCGCGCTTGCCCAGATCAAAGACCTCAACCTCCGGAGATTGAATCCGATAACGAAAATCCGTGTAACCCGCCAGACAAATCACGACATGGCGATAGGTGCTCGAGACCTCAAGACCATTGATCAAATCGACCAGCACGGATTCCATGCCACCGTAATCGAGTCGACGGATAATGTGTGCAACCAAGGGGCGCCCAAGTGACGCCGAGGTCGTGGACAGATGCATCAGCCCACGCCTTCTGCAAGGGTACCAAGCTGAAGCTTTGCAGCCTCGTGCATCCTGAATGCGCGGACAAACCGCGCGAGCACTGCCTCAGCCTGTTGCCTGTCCTGGGAGCCAGACAATGGTGTGGAAACAACGACAATGCGGGTATTCAACGGCATCATCATCGATTGGGCAAGCAGTTGATGCCATTTGACACCGAGTACGTTAGTTGCGGTCCGATGATTCACTTCATACCAATACCAAACCAGCATGCGCATTCCGTCACCGGAGAGAACCTGCATACGAACCTTGCTGAAATCAGGCATGGTCAGCACCTGTTCCCCAGCCTTTATCGTTTGCCACTGATCCGGTGAATACCACTGATTACCCAGCATAAAGAGCTTGCGTCCATGCTGAGGACGACCGCGATAGGCCACATCCACGAGATTGACATGCGCCATACCATCGATATAAGTGGCCATTATATTTATATCTGGCTTATAGTAATGCGCACCCAATGGGTTTGCTCCATCCATCAGCAATTGCCATTCTCCATAATGCTGCTTAGGCATATCACCATGAAAAGAAAGTACGGGTGTATGCACCTCCACGGCCCGCACAAAGACAGGGCCAGATACGAGACATAAAATACCCGCGAACAACCCTATCAGCAGACGCTGTGGCTGTAGCTGCCTCGACATGAGAGATATATTGGGTACATGGATGTCTGGCTGATCCTGCCTGAATGGCCAACCCGCCAAAAAAAACAGGAACAGCACCGTACCGAAGAATTGCCATCCAAATATGAGGTGATCTGTCCCAGTTGCGTATTTGACACCAAAAACCTCGCCAATGACCACCGTGAAATACACACGCAACCCATTGGCGATAATAGGTACGATAAAGGCCATGACCATGAAAATAGCGCGACGCTTCCATGATCTATAAAAAAGATTCGTGTACAAGGCGGACAATGCCAGGGAAGCAATAAAGAACTTGACGCCGCTACAGGCGTCCGCCACATGCCACGTCGCGATCGGTGTCTCAATCAAAACACCATGCAAATAGGTCACAAATCCCGTTGCCTGCAACACATGAACGCTGATTTCCGCGGTGACATGCTGTAGGAACACCGTCACTCGTCCAGCAGGCCAGGGAAACGCGAAAAAAAGATAAGCCAAGGGGAACAGTAACGCCCTTGATGCAGCAGTTCCGTAAATTGCAAGGACCCCAGAAGGAAGCATTGCGATAATCGCAAACTGCTCCAATAACTGCACACCAACCAATTCGCCTATGCCCCACAGGAGACTGCTAGACACCAAAGCGAACAGTCCCAGCAGGCTAGGACTAAAGGCGACCATCTCCAGATTCTTCCGACGCGACCAGACTAGAAATGCGCTTATCGGCAGTATCAAATATCCATATTGAAAAGTACCATCATGGGCCCATACCCAGGCCAGACGATAAAGAGAGGTGCTAAAAAGAAGGATGTAAAGCAGCAGAAATGCCAGAAAGAATCCATGGGTTATCTGACGGTGCCTCTTGAAGCCAGTCATCGCGCTCATCCAGACAATCCCCTACTGAATTTGGGTGTTGCATTCGCATCCTGAATGTCTTGTGGAACGGTCAATAATTTGATCAGTTCATTAACAGAATGGTCCCAACTAAAACGTGTGATGAGCCAGTTTCGGCGAAGGGAAACATCTTCATGCGGTCCAGACAAACGTTGCAGTACAGCTTTGGCAAACGCTTCAGGTTCATCCACACGTTCCCCCAAGTAGGCTTCGCAGCGTCCCAGACCTTCCCAGGCGGATCCCGTACCCACTACGGGGCGCCCCATGGCCAAAGCCTCAAGTACCTTGTTCTGAATACCCCGGCCGACTCGCAAGGGTGCACATACGACATTTGCGTGTGCCAGGTATGGCCTAACATCAGGCACTCGTCCAGTCACGACGACTCCAGGTATAAGCTCAAGTCTCTTGACCGCAGGAGATGGGCGCTGACCCACAATATAAAATTGTGCGCGTGAAACCACTGCTCTGATGAGCGGCCATACATTTTGACAAAACCAGACAACTCCATCGATGTTTGCCTGATAGTCCATGGCACCTGTGAACACGATTCGAGGATCCTCGTCCGGATATGGATTCGGCTGGGGAACAGATGCATCAAAGTAATTCAGGTCAATACCGTTGCCTATGGCGCATACACGTTGCGAGAGATTCGGGTTTGCGTTACGAAACAGTGCAGCCTCCTCTTCCGTAACGAATATCGAGGTATCGAAAGCCTCGGCTAACTGTCGTTCTACGTGCGCGAGGGTTTTGTACTCCCTGCGATAAATCATGTTCATCGGAAAACGGCTCGATGTTGCATATTGGCGCCATTTTTCTGAATCGACATCTACAAAATCCATTATGCGACGCATAGGATATGGAGCAGGCAAAAGCGCATATGTGCCTATAGCAGCCGAGAAAGCGTATACCGCGTTGATCGGGTGAGTATTCATCGTTGTAGTCACCCAGTTTGAAAAACGGGTATGTCGATAGCGGGCAACGGATAAAGGCGCCCCTGCTACGGTGGAGGGTAGACCTCGTATTTGTCCGACAAGAGGAAGTAGTCTGGGTAGATAGACACTCGCGCATAAACTCCGGAGATGGTCGCCATGCTTCATGTCGTCCGGGTCATCAATGAATGCCCCTAGATGCACTCGGTACTGCTGTGCCAGTCCCTTCAGGATGTTGTAAGAGCGTATCTTGTCACCCTTGTCGGGCGGATATGGAATGCGGTGAGCTAAAAAAAGAATCTCGCGCACTACCCGAGGCTCCGCGCAAGCGGTGGGCCCAATAGTTGGCTGACAGGCAATGGCAGCCGCCGCCATAGACGAATGAACCGTTCATATTTGGGATTGACAGGGCTAACATCAGGTATGTCATCAGCCTTGACCAGATCATATTCATAATGAAGCGGTTCAGGTTCAAATCCCCAGTGAACCTTATAACTATACGAACCAGTATCCCGCTTGCTGCGGCCGAAATCGAATAGCCGGACTCCTCGATCGGCAGCACGACGCATCAGTTCCCAATACATCAGGTCATAAGCCTTCAGATCGCGCGCCGCCATTGTCCCGCCACCATAATATGGCAAAACCTGGTCACGAAAATAAAAACTCAGGACCGAACTCACAGGTATATCGCCATGACGTACAGTTAGGATTTCAGTTTCGGTCCTGAATACCTGCAACAGTGTACGAACATATCTTCGAGAAAAAACGGGGGTTCCCAGATTGCGTACACTTTCTGAATATGCTCGATAGAAGTCGATTCCATCTGTGTCGACACGGACATCCAGCCCTGCTTCAATCCCCTTGCGGATAACCGCGCGTTGTTTGCGTGGTATGGCCTTCATGTTGGCATCATGATCCTCAGACAGTTCACGACGAAATGTCACATATAAGGATTTATTCGGCCATTCGGGACGCGATGACCTGAGTTGGCGCAATTCCACATACTGGACACCTAATTTGCGGGCAAGATTACCACTTGCATCAAGCAATGCGTCCAACACGGAGTCATCTCGCGCAACCGGGCCGCCATACACACAAAAAGGCGTGGATATCAATGCATCATGAAACAATCTGCTGTGCACACGAGCCAAAGGCAATATACCGACGACCTCATTCCCGTCTTCCGCCATCAGGTAGTAACAACGGTGACCAAATGCTTTTTCGATGACTTCTCGCCATCCAGCCTTATGAAAGAATGTGGCATCAGAATGATGATCCACAAAAGCATCCCAGCGGGTGATATCGCTTTCCTCTAATTCATGCACCTGCATCTGCGGGCACCTCCATGTGAGGATTCTTGATCTCTGAAGCGAAAACGCGATCCATGCGGTCCCAATGAAAATCGCTCAAGAGCCTATGCAGGCGACTTTCAGTCCTATTCAGATTTATGTAATGACGAAAACGAGTCTTTGCACTGATGCCTGATATTCGAGGTTGATCTGGATCGATTTCCCAAGGATGGAAGTAGAAAACAGTAGATTGACGATCTTGGCGGTTCACTCGCTGTATCGCCCAGCGACTCAATGCATATGGGAAAAATCTGAAGTAGCCACCTCCACCACAAGGAAAACTACGACCAGACCAGCGAAACGTGGACACAGGTATTTCTAAAACCCCATGCTGTCGGGGGTTAAAAGCGAATCGAGGCGCCTCAGGCATACCATAGTGATCATGAGCTATCGGGTAAATACTAGAACTGTAAATAAAACCCACATCTGCCAAAACATCCAATGCCCAAAGATTATCCCTACCTATGGAATAACTTGGAGCACGATAGCCTAATACCGCCTTGCCTGCTATATCTTCAAGTATTGCCTTGGAACGACTGACATCAGCCTGAAAAGCAGTTGCGTCAAAAGTGGTAACTCGATGGTGCTCCATTCCATGGCTGGCAATTTCATGGCCGGCATCGACAATTCGACGAACCATCTGGGGAGCACGTTCGGCAATCCATCCCAAAGTAAAAAAAGTCGCTCGCACATCTCGGGTTTCAAATATATCAAGTATCCGATCGATATTGGTTTCTACACGCAGGCTAATGTCGCCCCAGTCATCCCTATTTACGATTCCCTCGAAGGCTGATACCTGGAAGTAGTCTTCCACATCCACACTCATGGCGTTTACAAGGGTGGCATCAATAGACTTGTTATACTTATTGGGTGTTTTAGTCATGTGATCACGTGCTAGTGATTTTCAAAAATTGACTTCAATCATCAGTTATGCGACTTCTTCGTGATACTTTTACTTGCGCTGGCCTGGTTTCTTATCTTTGAGAAGAGCCGCTCAAGCCGCTCTACTCTTTGTGATAACCCGATTTCCTTGCTTGGACGGCGGATATCAAAATGCTCCTGATCTATTAACATGTCCTGCATCTCAGAAACACCGAGCCATTCACTCATTGATCGCTCCAACTCTATCAAACGATTCCCTACATCATCTGTAATTGCCGAATCGATCAATGAGGTGTCAATAGAGGTCGGAGATGTTGACCCATTGTTGACATACGCAGGTGCATTCCATGCTCGAGAACCAACATCATTTTGCATTTCATTGATGACAGTTCGAATATCCTCAACCGTCAGATCCACCTTCTCTTCGAGATATCCATACAATAGGAAGCGATCCATCAAGATATTGATCTTACGTGGTATACCGCGCGTCCACTCTTGGACTTCGGTGTAAATCTCAGGATCGATGGTTGGGGAGCCTGCCCACCCTGCTGTTTTCAATCTATGTTGTATATAGTCGGCTGTTTCTTCGTGCTTAAATGGTTCTAACTGATGCCACGCGATAATTCGCTGATGCAACTGCTCCATTTGAGGCGCATTAAGTACTTCGCGAAGGTTCGATTGACCGACTAACGCAATTTGAACAAGCGCTTTGCCCTTATGGCTCATATTGCTTAATATGCGCAGCTCTTCGAGAGCTTCTACTGAAAATGTTTGCGCTTCATCTACAATCAACAAAACACCATGCGCATGCTTTTTAAGTAATGCACGTTCAAGTTCGCCAAGTAGATTAGCCTTTCCAGTCACTTGTACGGACATTCCCAAGGCCGCCGCTACCAAACTCAATACCTCATCAGGCCTAACATTAGCGGCCGCTATACGGGCCCCTTGTATGTGATGGGTGGACAAATAATCCAATATGGCCTGTATCGTGAGAGTCTTCCCGGTTCCAATATCACCAGTAATAACAATGAAGCCTTCACGCTGTCCTAATCCGTAAATCAGATACGACAAGGCACGCCGATGAGTAACGCTTGGAAACAGAAACCCGCTATCTGGTATCAGTGCGAATGGGCGCGTGCTCAAACCATAAAATGATTCATACATGACGGCAGTTATCGCTTAGAAACTCGTATTGAGTTGAAGAATTGCCGAATCAGCGGCATAACGTTCAACAGCATAAATTGATTGGGCACTTTGGCGCATCACAGTAAAGGACAAATGAGTGACAGGTGATATCAGATAAGTCCAGCTGAGCCGCCCATAGTTCCAGAAATATGGTGCAAGGTTGTCTTGAATTACACTCTCACGTTGAAAGCTCGCAGCTAACTGCGATCGTTCGGAAAGTGTCCAGCTCCACGTTGCCGTACCACCGCGCAAGCGATAACGACCTAATTGACTTACAAAATAGTCGTTATGTTCATCATACACGGAAAGATCTACCGTGCTCATCGAGAACTTATATGTAAAATTAGCTTGCAGCCGTTTGTCCAGATATGCGCCAGCATAGATAGACTGGTTTAGCGGTACCGGACTGGTAGAAATTGTCGAGGGCAGAGGATTATTATAAAGAGCAGAATATTGAGTAGCCAAGACTACAGGGGTCTCTGTATATTGAACCCCCACTGCCATATAAGGCACATGGTATTGTGCGTTTAAGCTAAATGAAGTTCCAAAAAACCGGTGCCCCCAGAGTGCTTTAAATGCGAAGCGCATATCTTGCCAGGAAAACCCTGCATCCCAATAGTTGCTTCCGTAGCGCTGGATGTCACCATTTGGCAAGTAATTATCTTCGACCCCCTCAGTCCCTAACAGGCGCAGATGATGTGTCAACTGGTACCCCAAGCTTAGATAGGCATTGTCGAAGTAGATATTTTCTCCTAGCTTGCCATAGCGTACCGTATTGGTAGACCAGTTTAGAGTCCAAGTCCAATGGGTATTGTAGCTGGGATTTGTAAGAACGAAACTTTCCCCTCTGCTGGTCGAGTTATAAAGTGAGCTGTTGCTGTACTCAACTCGACCATAGGTATACCTTAGCGTCCCCAACCCCAAGGCGCCGAAACTTTGCAGCCAATACGGGCTCAGGTTTGACGTCCAAATATTTGTTCTATTACCAAGCACTGAATAAGCGTTATTTGATGAATACGGTTGAAATGGATTTATAGCTGTTTGGCCATATGTAGTCTGCCCATCCAGAAACAAATGGCTAGGTACTATTTGGGCGTGGAAATCACCGTTGACTTGATTAAAAAAACTATTAGAGGGGGGGGTATGGGCATATTTAACGGCTTCACCAGTGTATTTAAAATTCGCCTGGAGAATACTGCCCACCGTGCATCCAGAGATAGCAGGGCTTATCATGGTCGCCGAATCGGAACGTTCCTGCCCAGCAGGCGCCAGATATATATTGTTTGTATAAAACTCAGCCAATCCAAGCTCCGGTACAAGATATGCTCCTAGGGGGGGCGTATTAACATTCCCGCCCGGAAGGAAAGATGAGCGAGACGGTGGCACACAGGAGCCCGCACCAGATGCTCTTGAGGCTAAGGGATTGTATGACCCCATACTGTCATAGGAACTTGCATTCGTCGCACCACCATATTCTTGAGTGGCATTTATAGCCCCAAAAACCGTTTCTGAATTAACTGCAAACACCACGCAACTGGAAAAACAGAATACAATCGCTTTCGTAAATCGATGAAGCAATAATTGTTTAAGCATCATTATCAGTCACTATCTATAAGTAAAGTAGAACGCCTCATACTTCATGTATTATCAGAATAATTAGAATATTCATAACGGCCATACCCTGCGCCAACACCTGTTCGAACCTGATTTAGGACAAAATTGATTGCTTTTGTTTTATCAAGCAGCTGAAGTGCATCTACCACTGCCTGACGCTGCGTGCTTCCAGCCTTGACTACGAACAGTATCTGCCCGACAAACTCTGCCAAAGCTGATGGCTCTGGCGCACTCAGCAACGGAGGCGAATCAAACAATAAAATTCTATTTCTTTTCTGCGTAAGCAGATCCAGAATCTGCCCCATTCTATTACCGGACAATAACTCTGGAGCATCCGGTACACGTTTACCTGATGGGATAAACAGCAGATGTGGGATATTGGTTTGATATAATGCATCTTTTATTGGAATCGATGCAGTAGACAGCACATCAAGCAAACCAGTCCGCTCACCCATACCCATGAAGCCCGTCAGTGATTGCCGCACAGCATCGCAGTCAATCAATATGACCTCCCAATCACGTTCCTGTGCCAAGCTAAGTGCGAGATTAAATGCAGTAAAAGTCTTACCCTCGTTCTCCAATGCACTCGTTACCATAATGCGCTCACCAAACTCGGCCAGGTTTGCTCCACGCCCCGTCAACCTCGCCAACAGCGGTCTTTTCACCCTGCGGTGCTCACTTTCAACAAGGCCTCGAATCGAAGCTGGCGGGTATAGCCCCACTTCAGAGGCTTTTCCTAGGTCGACTTCAACAGTTGCCCCAATATCCGCTGTGCCCGTGGAAGTGGATTGAACTCCATCAGCGCCATTTAGTATTTGTTCACCTATTTGGTCGAGTATCGACCCTTGTCTTCCTCCATGTTCATTATCAGGCAGCGGCGTATCCTGACTATCGATCGATTTTGCATCAGACTCGACTTGCTGGTTTTGAATCTTTTCTGCAGCTCGCTCGATTAGATTCATAGCGTCCCTCCCAGCAAATGAACTCTCACTAATTCAGCACCTTGGTTGGAGAACACAATCACCAGCACCCCGACCAGGATAAATGCAACACACCCGGCCCCAAACATCAGCACTCTAATTCGGTGGGCTTTCAGATAGGTTGTCGTTTGTGCGAGAGAAATAGCGCCAGCTACCGGCAGAGAAAACATCTCCATCAATTCAGTCTTCGTCAAGAAAACTGGTTTTAGTTGTGCAAGCAGATATGCCAAAGCCACACCTGCACCAATTGCAACCACCATGGCCATAAAGGCCATAACGTGGCGTTTGGGAGAAGTGGGTATAAGTGGCAAGATCGGGGGATCAATGATTTGAAATTTTAACGGATTACCGCTCGCCTGGGCACTCTGGGAAAGCTTAGCCGAGTACAGACGTCTCAATAGCGAATTGTACTGATCTTGCGTTACCTGATAATTACGCGTGAGCGCATCCAACCGCGCTTCGACTTTTGTCATTTTATCGGCTCGGTGCTTCAAATTTTCAATTTGACGGTTCACCTGGCCCAACTTCGTTTTAATTCCCTCAATTTCCACAGACACCTTGTTTGCGCGTAATGAGATGTCTTGATAAACCGGATTATTCGGGTCAAATGTATCTGTTTCCCTTTTCTTTAAATTTGCGATCAATGCATCCCGTTGTTTCCGCTCAAGCTTAATGCGTGATTCTAGTGAGATGACACCCGGATAGTCCGCTGTATACTGGGTCAAGAGATTACTAAGGGTTTGCTTATCTTTCTGGATTTGCGCATTCAAGGCCAACACATTCGGATCTTGTGCAGGATTGACCGGGGTCTTCCCCTGCCTCATCCCCCTAATTTGACTGGCTAACGTTTTCATTTCAGACTGGCTAACTTCGAGTTGATTCAATAACTGAGCCTTAGTCTGTTGAGCCATCTGTAATTGCGTGACATACCCCCCATTATCTGATGGCATATAACCAAGATTTTGACGTTTAAACTCAGCCAAAACATTCTCGGCATTGTTCAAGTCATTGCCATATTTCTCCAATTGTTCCTTAAGAAATTTCTGCGCTGACGACGAATCTTCTTGAGTAGCCCCTAGTGCGTCGGCCATTAGGATGTTCAGCACCTGCTGAACAACAGCTTTTGCAATCGCGGGGTCATGGTTTGCATACTCAATGTCGTAAAGATCATTGCCGACATTTGAAATGTGGATTTGATCTCTTAAAGCTGACAGCATTTTATCTTTCTGAATGGGCGTAAGCCCGCCCAGATTAAGGTTTGAATTATTAGCAATTTGTTCAAGATTTTGACGGCTTAAAATTGTCCTAGTCAGCAGCTGAACAGCTTGATTAAGATTTGGTTCCACAACCATCCCACTCAACAATGGCCGCAGTACATACTGAGTATCTACGTGCACCTTCGCCCATGAAGCATATTGATTGGGCACTGTGAAAGTAAATGCCCACCCCACTAGCGCCACAAACCAAACTGCAGCGAAACCTTGCCATCTAAATCGCCACGCGTTTAGCAATTCGCTTTTGAGTCTTTCAAACACCTCATGCATGTATCTTCAACTCCACGCAGTTCTGATTACTCGATCAACGGCAGTCCACAAATGGCAGCCTTATTATTCGAAGAGCCCTTCACACGCCGATACTTCGAACCAAGCACTTCCCCCAAAATGCTCAGAACAACTTTTGAGGAATAATGATCACATCTCCTGGCTGCAGAAGCGCATTATCATGAATATCGCCATTCAGAAGATCGCCAAGCCTCACACGATAGACCTTATCCTTACCGTCATATTTACGTATGAGTTCAGCACTGTTACCAGCCGCGTAGGGCGTCAAACCACCGACCTGAGTCATCGCATCCAAAAGGGTCATTCCTGCACGATACGGAATAGCCTGTGGCTTGACCGCCTGTCCAACAATTCGGACTTCAGAAGTGTATGTGCTCTGGAAGGAACGCACGATGACGGTAACATCCGGGTTGCGGACGTACTGAGCCAGCGCCTTTTCTAGATTTGCCGAAAGCTCTGATGGCGTTTCTCCCTCTGCCTGCATGTTTTGCACAAGCGGGATCGATATTCGACCATCTGGTCTTACCGGCACAGTCGTTGATAAATTCGGGTGATCTACCACATAAATCTGCAACTCGTCCCCAGGGCCTATCCGGTAGATCGGCACGCTAGTTACGACGGGAGCGGTACGAATTGGTGGCGGACCGGAACAGCCAGACAATAAAAGCAAGGCTGATAGGGCTATCAGCATGATAGAAATCGCTGACTTGTCTTTCACTTGGTGTTCCTTATTTATCAATGACCTAAAAGCCAATCACACAGCAATTGGCAGCCTACTGAGGATCAGGAGGCCTGTCTTGAAAAGCACAAATGCCCAATACAACTCATGTGAATGTTGACAGAGTCTAATCTATCGCGCAATCAGCCTCCTGAACGCGAGAATCTGGTGGCACAGCCCCTGAAAATGCATAGGTTTCCCACACAAGCCTCGTGTTACAGGGTTGGCATGCCATATTAGCGCAGTTGGATTACAGATCAGCCAACGAGCGGACACTACACCTATGTAGGCACTGGATTATTATCAATATCACCATACGGTTCGTTATCGCTTAACCCTGAAAAGAGGCTCAACGCCTAACTACTTTGATCATTTGAACTCCCTATGTGCTCATCCGAAAAAGCGGTAATCCTGCCCTGAGAAATCGCTCAATAATTGGCCTAGAAGAGGTCGACACTACTCTGCAAGCGTGGCGTTTCCGAACCTCAAACGCCAGATCATTGGCCAACAGGCTCCTCAAAGTGATGATCCACTGCCCCCGGCTAGGGTTGGTACGTGTGATTCCGATTACAGCGACAGATATGTTGACTACTTTAATCTACGAAAGATTCCCTGCTCTTTCGAATCTTTATCTATAAGCACATATTCTGAATCAGAATCAGGCATCATTATTGCTGCGGTTGCACATACCTCGAGCGAACTCATTCCGGCAACAATACATCGCATCTGAAGTCGAATGCCCTCATCAAGGCCATGACAGCGTACGCTTCAGTAGTACTTGATTGGACGAAGCCTTCACAGAACCCAATACTCAATCAATAAGGAAAGCACTTGCACGACTCGTCATCGTCTCTCTCAGACCAAATCTTATGATCGCGACCACAGCCCGTGTCGAAACTCAGCATAATATGTGCCCACAAGCACCCAGCTTAGTACATCCGGATCACGCAACGCTGATCGCTCTGCTCGACGGATCTCCGCTAAGTCTGTCGCATTACCTGGCCTGGGGACTCTCGGCCGGCGGCACCCTGCTGGATGGGCTATCCGTGTTCATGCTCGGCATCGCCATCCCCCTGCTGATCCACGACATGTCACTGACGCCGGCACAGACCGGCCTGCTCGGTGCCGCCCTGGTCGCCGGTGCCGTGATCGGCGCCTCGCTTGGAGGGCGTTTGGCCGACCGCCTCGGGCGCAAGGCCGTGTTCCTGCTCGACATGGGGCTGCTGACCCTGGCCGCCGTCATCGGCGCGTTGGCCTGGGACCCCTGGCTGCTGGTCGTGACACAGCTTGCCGCAGGCATCGCCATCGGCATGGATTTCCCGGTCAGCAGCAGCTATGTGGCCGAGTGCATGCCGCACCGCGAACGCAGCCACATGATGGTGGCGACCATTGCCTGCCAGTCGGCCGGCATGTTGCTCGCCGCCGTGGTCGCCCTCGGCTTGCTCCACCTGAGCGGATCGCCGCAAGCCTGGCGGCTCTTCTTCGCCAGCGAGGCCGTGCTCGCCGCCCTGTTCCTGGTGGCGAGACTGCATCTTCCGGAAAGCCCGCGCTGGCTAATGGGGCAGGGCCGCAACCGCGAGGCAGTACATGCACTGGAAAATCTCGTGCCTGAAGACCGGCAGAAACTCGAAACCCTGGCGACCCGTCTCGGCGACGAGATCCATCACGTTTCCAAACTGTCCCGGCAGTCGCAACCGCCCGGTTTTGGCATATTGTTTCACCCTGCCTACCGGCGACGGACGCTGCTCAGCACCCTGCCCTGGCTACTGATGGACGTCGCCACCTATGGTGTAGGCTTGTTCACCGCCGTGCTGCTCGGCTCACTGCACTTCGGCGCCAGTGCCGCAGACCCGCTCGCGCGTGCCGAAGCGCTGGCGGGCGGCAGCGGGCTCATCGACATCTCGTTGCTCGCAGGCTTTCTGATCGGCCTGTGGGCCGTTAGCCGATTCGGGCGCATCCGCATGCAACTCGCAGGTTTCGCCGGCATGGCGGCCGGCATGCTCGTACTCCTATCCAGCACCCTGCTCGACGGCGGCGCAGCGCATCACGTCGCACTGGTGTTCGCCGGCTTCGTGACGTTCAACCTGAGCATGAACATGGGCCCCAACAGCACGACCTACATTCTCCCCGCCGAATTGTTCCCGACCCAGGTACGCGCAACCGCAGCGGGTTTCGCCGCCGCCTGCGCCAAGGTCGGCGCCACTGCCGGCGTTTTCCTGCTGCCGCTGATCAAGTCGGCGCTGGGCGTAGCCAGCGTGCTTGCGCTGATGGCCGTGGTGAGTCTGCTCGGCCTCGCCAGCACCTGGCTGTTCCGGATCGAGGGCCATGGCCGGACGCTCGAAGAACACCATAGCGAGGATCTGCCGTGAGCCCGGCGGAAGAGCTGCACTGCCTGTGCGTCAACGCGGGGTCGTCCTCGCTCAAACTCGCGCTCTACCGCATCGCCGACGACGGCACCGAAATCCGCCTGGGTGAGGCCTCCGCGAGCGAAATCGGACGCCCGGAAGCCGCATTGGAGGTCAAAGGCCATACCGAAAATCGCCCGTTGGCAGATCATCACGAAGCTTTTCCTGTATTGGTTCAGGCGCTGAACCCGTCTCGGGTCGATGCACTCGGTCACCGCGTGGTACACGGTGGAGGACTAGACCGCCCAGCCCTCGTCACCGCAGAACTGCTCGATCGCCTCGATGCAGTGACGCCGCTCGCGCCGCTGCACAACCCGCCTGCGCTGGCCGCGATCCGCTCAGCCCTGCGCCATTTTCCGCACAGCCCCCAGGTCGCGTGCTTCGACACCGCGTTCCACGCCACATTGCCCGAGGTAGCTCACACCCTGCCCCTGCCGCAGCGCTACCGCGAAGCCGGCCTGCGCCGCTACGGGTTTCACGGGCTTTCCTATGAATACGTATTGCGCAAGCTGGGGTCGCGCGCGCTCGGTCGCCTGGTGATCGCCCATCTCGGTAATGGGGCCAGTCTGAGCGCCGTGCTGCACGGTCGCTGCGTGGATACCAGCATGGGCTTCACCCCCAGCGGGGGCATTATGATGGGCACCCGCAGCGGCGATCTGGATCCTGGCGTCATGCTCTACCTTGCACGCACCGAGGGGTTGGACCCCACTGCGCTGGAGCATGTGATTGACCGCGAATCCGGCCTGCTAGGCGTCTCCGGGCACAGCGCCAACATGGCCACGCTGCTGGCAGACGATACGCCCGACTCGAGGCTGGCCGTTTCCTTGTTCGCCTATCACGTACGCAAGACGATCGGCGCCTATGCCGCCGTGCTCGGCGGCCTGGACCGACTGGTGTTCACCGGCGGAATCGGCGAACACGCCGCCGCCGTGCGCTGGAGGGTCTGCCGCGGCCTCGAATATCTCGGTATCGAGCTGGATACCCTGGCCAACGATACCCATGCCGAACGAATCTCCACACCGACCGCCCGCTGTGCGGTCGAGGTCGTCGCCACCGACGAGGATGCGATGATCGCCCGACACGTCCACGAAACCCTGGTTACCCACCATGCCGAATGACATCCGACAACTCGACGACTTCATCCGCGAGGCCAAACAGATCGATCCGGCGCCGACGGCCGTGGTGGATGCCAGCGAGCGTCACGTGCTCGAGGCGGCCATCTCGGCCGCCCGCGAGGGGCTGATCGAACCGTTGCTGATCGGGCAGCGCAGCATCATCGAGCCGATGTGCGAGGAACTCGGCTGCGACCACCCCATTCTCGACGCGCACAGCCCGGAGGAAGCCGCCGAAGCCGGAGTGGAAGAGGCCAAGGCCGGCCGCGTCAAGCTGCTGATGAAGGGACATCTGCACACCGCAGAATTCCTGCATCCGATCATCAAAGAACTACGCACCTCCGAACGCATCTCGCACGTCTTCGCCGCCGAACTGGACCGCTACCCCAAACTGCTTTACATCACCGACGCGGCGATCAACATCACCCCCGACCTCGCCACCAAGGCGCAAATCCTGCAGAACGCCGTCGATCTGGTACGCCTGTTCGGCACCGACCGTCCCAAGGCCGCGGCCTTGTCGGCCATCGAGGTGGTCAATCCCGCCGTCACCTCGACCATCGACGCGGCCTGCCTCGCCAAGATGTCCGAACGCGGCCAGATCAGGAACGCCATCGTGGACGGACCACTGGCCTTCGACAATGCCATCTCCAGCGAATCGGCCAGCATCAAGGGCATAGAGAGCCCGGTCGCCGGCGACGTCGACATCCTGCTCGCACCCGACCTCGTTTCCGGCAATATCCTGTACAAGGATCTGGAATACCTGGCCGGTGCCCGCTTCGCGGGTATCGTCCTCGGCGCGACGATACCGATCGTGCTGACCTCACGCTCGGACCCCGAAGCTGTGCGCCTCGCCTCGCTTTCGCTGGCCCGGGTCGCCCACCATCGCAGGGATCTGCAGGCGTGACGCAATGGGACACGGGACACGGGACACGGGACACGGGACAAATATTGACCCCGCTCAAATCTGGGGCGTTCAGCGCTGGCGCCTGCGCGCCGTGCGCTGCCTACTGATGCGCATTCGCACGCCGGCCTGCCCGGCACTGCGCACGCGCAACCCCCTGGAGACACGCGCATGCAAGACCACGACATCGAAACCGACGTCCTGATCGTCGGCGGCGGCCCCGCCGGCATGATGTGCGGCATCACCGCCGCGCAATTCTGGCCCTCGCGCCACGTCACCCTGATCCGTCCCGAGGAAGAGGCCGTGGTACCCTGCGGTATTCCCTATATCTTCGGCACCCTCGGCGGCACCGACGAGGACCTCGCCGGCCGTGCCCCGTTCCTGGCTGCCGGCGGGCAGATTCTCACCGGGCGCATCGCATCGGCAGATCGCAACGCACGCACCGCCCTGCTCGAGGACGGCCGCCGAATCGCCTGGAACCGCCTGGTCATCGCCACCGGCTCCACTCCCTTCGTTCCCCCCATCGAGGGGCGTGACCTTCAGGGCGTGTTCGAGATACACAAGGATTACGACTATCTCGATACGCTGCTCAGCGAAACCCTGCCGGGCGTCAAGCGCCTGGCCATCCTCGGCGGCGGATTCATCGGCGTCGAATTCGCCGACGAACTGCGCAAACGCGGGATCGAGGTACACCTCATCGAACAGCGCCCGCACCTCCTCGGCGCGTCATTCGACCTCGACGCCTGCGTCGCGGTGGAACAGCGCCTGACCGCGCTCGGCGTGCGCATCCATACCGGCGCCACGGTAGAAGCGATCACCGCAGGCACCGACCCCAAGCGGGTCGGCGGCATCCGCCTGAACGACGGCGGCACGCTGGCTGCCGAAGCCGTACTGATCGCCATCGGCACTCGCCCCAACACCACGCTCGCCGGTGACATGGGGCTGACCCTGTCGCGCTCAGGCGGGGTCTGGGTCGACGGCTTCCAGCAAAGCCGCGAAGATCCTCACGTCTTCGCAGTCGGCGACTGCGCGCACAAACAGGATTTCTTCACCCGCCATGCCAACCACGCCCTGCTCGCCTCGCAGGCCGCCGCCGAGGGACGCATTGCGGGGATGAATCTCTACGGCCTCAAGCTACCGCGCAGCAACGCCGGCTCCATCTCCGTGTACGCCAGCCAGATCGACGAACTGGCCTTCGGCGTGGCCGGGCTCACCGAGGCGAGCGCCGAGAACATCGGCTTCGAGGTCTTCACTGGCGACATCCGCATGCCCGATCATCATCCGGCCACCATGCCCGGAACCCACGAACTGCACTGTCGGCTGGTGTTCGACGCCAATAGCGAGCGGCTGATCGGCGGGCAGGTGATCGGCGGCCCGACGACGGCCGAAATACTCAACATCCTCGCCGTTGCCATCCAGCTGCGCGCGACCGCCACCGACCTTGCCAGCTTCCAGTTCGGCAGCCATCCACGGCTGACCGCGCCCGTGCACCCCATCGTCGCCGCCACCGGCGAGGCCCTGCGCCGACGCCTGGAAAAACCCTGAACGGGCGGGCCGTGCGCACACCCGACAAGGAGACCGCCATGACCGCCAGATTCCACGTGCCCGCCGATGTCCCCGACGGCGAGCGGCTGACCTATCTCACCAACATAGACCGCGCCACGCAGGGCAGCGGACGGCTGATGCTGATGGCCGGAGATCAGAAGGTCGAACACCTCAACAACGATTTCATCGGCGATGACGTGGCCGAGGACGACGGCGATCCGGAGCATCTGTTCCGCATCGCCTCGCAGGCACGCATCGGCCTGTTCGCCACCCAGCTTGGCCTGATCGCCCGTTACGGACCGGACTACGCCACCATTCCCTATCTGGTCAAGCTCAACGCCAAGACCAATCTGATACCTACCGCCGCGGGCGACCCCCTGAGTCGCCAGTGGCACGAGGTGTCGCAGATCGTCCGTCTGCGCGACAGCTCCGGGCTCAACATTCTCGGCGTCGGCTACACCATCTATCCAGGCAGCCAGCACGAATCCGTCATGCTGGCCGAAGCGGCCCGCATCATCTTCGAAGCGCATCAGCACGGCATGCTCGCAGTCATCTGGGCATACCCGCGCGGCCAGCAGATCACGGACGAGCACGATCCGCATCTGATCGCCGGTGTCGCCGGGCTGGTCGCCTGCCTGGGTGCTGATTTCGCCAAGGTGAACGCTCCCCGGGGCGAAGCCGGAGTGCTGCGCGAGGCGGTACGCGCAGCCGGACGGACTGGCGTCGTCTGCGCGGGCGGCGGAGAGACTACGGCCGAAGGTTTTCTCGAACGTCTGCATACTCAGATTCACGCTGCCGGTATCGCTGGCAGCGCCACCGGGCGTAATATCCACCAGCGCTCTCTCGACGAAGCCATCCGTCTGTGCAACGCGATCAGCGCACTCAGCGTCGAGGACGCGACGCTGGAACAGGCGCTGCAGATCTACCGCGGGCATTGACGTGTCCCCGCTGCGCCCACACAAGACCAAGATCGTATGCACCATCGGGCCGGCCTCCGACCGGCCGGGCACGCTGCGCCGGATGCTGCGCGCCGGCATGAGCGTTGCGCGCATCAATCTCGCCCACGGCGATACCGACAGCCACGCGGCAACCATCCGCCGCCTGCACGAGGCCGCTGCCCAGACCGGCCTGCCGGTGGCGGTGCTCGCCGACCTGCCCGGCCCCAAGCTGCGCATCGGCCGACTCGTCCCGGACCCGCTGAGACTGCATCAGGGCAGCAGCTTCACACTCACCACCGAGGATATCGAAGGCGACTCGACGCGCGTTTGCGTACCCGGCTTTCATGCTCTGCCCGCTGCCGTCCGCCGCGGCGACTCGATTTTTCTCAACGACGGGTTTATCCAGCTCAAGGTACGCGAGGTCGCCCCGCCTGAAGTGCGCTGCCGGGTCGTGGTGGGTGGCGAACTACGCTCGCACAAGGGACTCAACATCCCGCGACTCCATGTCGCGATCCCGGCCTTTACCGAACGCGATCAGCACCTGCTCGCCTTCGCCTGCGAGCAGGGCGTGGACGCAGTCAGCATCTCCTTCGTCGAGCGTGCGGCGGACATCGAGCGGGTACGCCGCGAGGCCGGGGCGCTGGGCGCCGCCCCCTACCTTATCGCCAAGATCGAGCGCGCCTCCGCCCTGCGGCATCTGAATGAAATCCTCGAAGCCGCCGACGGCTGCATGGTCGCACGCGGCGACCTGGGCGTGGAAACCCCCATCGAATCGATTGCCTTCGTGCAGAAGCGTCTGATCCGCAAGGCAAATGCCGCGGGAAAGCCCGTGATCACCGCCACCCAGATGCTCGAATCCATGGTCGATCACAGCCGACCGACCCGCGCCGAGGCGACCGACGTGGCCAACGCCGTGCTCGATGGCACCGACTGCGTGATGCTCTCCGAGGAATCCGCCATCGGCGCCTACCCGGTGGAAGCCGTCCGGATGTTGGGGCGCATCGCACGCCGCGCCGAGGCGGTACGCGAGGACTTTGCCCCCGGCGGTGACGCCCAGGAAACCGGCCGCATGGACATCGAGGACGTCGTTTCGCTCAACGTGGTCACCGCAGCCCGACGCCTGCACGCACCCTACGTGTTCACGCCGACCGAAACCGGTGCCACGGCCAGGCGCATCGCTCGCTTCCACCTGTCATCGTGGACGATTGCCCTGTCGCGCCATGCCGCCACCTGCCAGCGACTGCTGTTCAGCTACGGTGTGCATCCGGTGCACGTCGGCGGCGACGCCCGCGACTGGCAATCGATCGCCCACGACTGGCTTCACACGCACCGGCTCGTCGGGCATCCGCTCATCTTCACCGAGGGACCGTCCCGCGGACACCCCGGCACCACCAACCGGGTCGAGATCGTGCCCGGCTTCGACATCGACTGACGGCAACCAACATCGCCGCACACAGGAGTCCGCCATGAACGACGCCACCATTGCCTCGCTGACCGCGCGCGAGATTCTCGATTCGCGCGGCAATCCAACCGTCGAGGTCGACTGCATCCTCGAAAACGGCATCTGCGGGCGTGCCGCCGTACCTTCCGGCGCCTCCACCGGCTCCCGCGAGGCGGTCGAACTGCGCGACGGCGACGTCGGGCGCTTCGGCGGCAAGGGCGTGCGCAAGGCCGTCGCGCACGTCAACGACATCATCGCCCCGGATCTGATCAGCCTCGACGCGCGCGAACAGGCCGCCATTGATGAAACCCTGATCGGCCTAGACGGCACCGACAACAAGTCCCATCTCGGTGCCAACGCCCTGCTTGGGGTGTCGCTCGCGGTCGCGCGTGCCGCGGCCATGGCCAGCGATCTACCGCTGTATGCCTATCTCGGCGGCCCCGCTGCCACGCGCCTGCCGGTGCCGCACATGAACATCCTCAACGGCGGCGTGCACGCCCACTGGCAGGGTGCCGACTTTCAGGAATTCATGATCGCACCCTACGGCGCAGGCAGCCTGCGGGAGGCCGTCGAATGGGGCGCCGAGATCTATCACGCCCTGCTCGCGCTGCTGGAAAAGCGGGGACTTTCGGTCGGTGTCGGCGACGAGGGCGGTTTCGCCCCCCACGTCCGTAGCAACGAGGAACCGCTGGAGCTGATCGTCGAGGCCATCGGCGCCGCCGGCCTACGTGCCGGGCCGGACGTCGGCATCGCCATCGACCCCGCCTCCAGTGAATTCTTCAAGGATGGCGCTTACGCACTGCACACCGAGAAGCGCCGCCTAGAAGCCGGCGAAATGGTCGACTATTACGCCAAACTGGTTGCGAACTACCCCATCGTCCTGATCGAGGACGGCATGGCCGAGGACGACTGGGACGGCTGGAAGCGCCTCAACCAGACCCTCGGCAGCAGCATCGAACTCGTCGGCGACGACGTCTTCTGCACCAATCCGGCAATCATCGCCCGCGGCATCGAGGAAAACATCGCCAACGCGGTGCTGATCAAGACCAACCAGATCGGCACGCTCAGCGAAACCATCGCCGCTGCCCGGCTCGCCCGCGACCACGGCTGGGGCGCCTTCGTCTCGCATCGTTCCGGCGAGACGGTGGACAGCTTCATCGCCGACCTGGTGGTGGCCCTCGACGCCGGCCACATCAAGACCGGCGCCCCGGCCCGCGGCGAACGTGTGGAAAAGTACAATCAGCTGATGCGCATCGAGGAAAGACTCGGCATCGCGGCCCGCTTCGCCGGCCTCGATGCCTACGTGCGCCCGGTGCGCTACTGATGTGCCCGGCAGCGGAGAGACGCGCATGAGCCCGCCGCCGGACAGCTCGCGGCTGCGCATACTGCCCATGTTCGCCGCGCTGCAGGAACACGAACTGCGCGAAATCGCCAACGGTCTGCACCCTGTGCAGTGGCCCAAGCGCTTGCAGGTCATGCCCGCCGCCGACACGGCGGAGCGTTTCTATCTGCTGCTGCGTGGCCGGGTCCGCGTGGAGGCGGAGCACCCGGTCACGGCACGCATCATCACGCTGTACCTGCTGCGTCCGGGCGATGGCCACAACATCATCACGCTGCTCGACGGCAAGCCGCATCAGGTAATCGCGGAAACACTGGATGAGACCGAAGTCGTATCCGCACCGCTGAACCGTTGGCACGCCTGGATGCACCGCTACCCCATGCTGCGCCAGTCGATGATGCTCGCCGCCGCGGCGCGCCTCCGGGAACTCGCCGAACTGGCCGAGGATCTGGCGCTGCACGAGACCTCCGCCCGTCTCGCGCACCTGCTCCTGCGGCACATCGAAACCGACGACGGTCCGCACGGCCTGCTGCACGGCCTGGTACACGACGACATCGCCCGGCTGATCGGCAGCGTGCGCGTGGTGGTGAATCGCCTGCTCAACCGCTTCAAGCACGAGGGCATCATCCAGACCGCTGCCGGACACATCCAAGTCGTCGATCTCGAACGCCTGCTGCACAAGGCCGAGTCCCATCTCGAGCCCCACGAGCCGGAACCGCCCCGCAGCGGGGCGGGAAAGACGATTCATTAACCTAAATCAATTAAACGTCGATGATCCAGAACCCGCGGGCTGCCCAGTCATCGAACTGGCGTAGAGTCCAATAAACTTGGGTTTTATTCGATCATCCCAACCCTGCGACCCAGTCAACATGTCCAAACACCGCAACGCCCCCCCGTATCCGCCTTCGCCTGCAAAAAAGGACTACAAGCGCGAACTGCACGCACTGCAAATCGAGCTGGTCAAGCTGCAGAAGCACTTCATCTCCCATGGCGACCGCATCCTGGTGATCTTCGAGGGCCGCGACAGCGGGGGCAAGGACGGCACCATCAAGCGCATTGTGCAGCATCTGTCGCCACGCGAAACGCGTGTCGTCGCCCTCGGCAAACCCTCCGAGCGCGACCGCACCAGCTGGTACTTCCAACGCTACGCACCGCACCTGCCGGCCGCCGAGGAAATGGTCCTGTTCAACCGCAGCTGGTACAACCGGGCCGGCGTCGAGCACGTGATGGATTTCTGCACCACGGACGAGTACGAGGAATTCATGGAAACGGTGCCGGCCTTCGAGCAGATGCTGATCCGCTCCGGCGTGCATCTGTTCAAGTACTACCTCGACATCAGCAAGCACGAACAGAAGCAACGACTTGCCGCACGGCGCACCGATCCGCTCAAGCAGTGGAAGATGAGCCCCATCGACGCTGCGGCGCAGAAGCACTGGGACGACTACAGCCAGGCGCGCAACGACATGTTCGCGCGCACGCACAGCGCGCTCGCACCGTGGACCGTGGTGCGCGCCGACGACAAGAAGCTGGCCCGGCTCAACGTCATCAAGGATCTGCTGACCCGACTCGACTATGCGGACAAGGCCCACGACCTGATCCGTCCCGATCCCGACATCGTCTTCGCCTATGCCGAGGCCTACCTCGACAACGGCATGATTGCACCCTGAGGAGAATGCCTGTGGTCGACAGTATCGACAGCAAGGCCGCCGAACAGCTCAGCGCCGACGACCTTTATGCCCGCCTGGAAACCTCCGCCAAGGGGCTCGCCTCGCAGGAGGCCCAGGCCAGGCTTACACAGTTCGGCCCCAATGCCCTGGTGGAAAAGAAAGTCAGTCCACTGATGCGATTCTTCAGTTATTTCTGGGGACCGATCCCGTGGATGATCGAGGTAGCAGCGATCCTATCGGCAATTATCGGTCATTGGACCGACCTCACAATCATCATGGTGTTATTGATCTTTAACGCATTAATTGGTTTTTGGGAGGAACATAAAGCTGCCAATGCTTTAGAAGCACTGAAAAGCCAGCTTGCGCTCAAGGCGCGCGCACTGCGTGACGGTCAGTGGGGCGAGATCGACGCCGCCGCCCTGGTGCCCGGCGATGTGCTGCGCCTGCGCCTAGGCGACATCATTCCCGCCGATGCCAAGCTGATCGAAGGCGAATACCTGTCCATCGACCAGTCCGCGCTGACCGGTGAATCCCTGCCGGTGAGCAAGAAGATCGGCGAGATCGCCTATTCCGGCTCGGTCGCCAAGCAGGGCGAGATGCTTGCCGTTGTCACCGCCACTGGAGGCGACACCTTCTTTGGGCACACCGCCAAGCTGGTCCAGGATGCTGGGGCTGTCTCGCACTTCCAAAAAGCGGTGATGCGTATCGGCGACTTCCTCATTTTCGTTGCCGTTGGGTTATCCATAATCTTGATCGGTGTCGAACTGTTCCGGGGAGAACCTTTTCTCAAGCTGGTGCAATTTGTCTTGATACTGGTCATTGCCTCCATACCCGTCGCCATGCCAGCCGTTTTATCCATCACAATGGCGTTAGGTGCTCTCGCGCTTTCTAAACTTAAAGCCATCGTTTCGCGACTGCAGTCGATCGAGGAAATGGCCGGCATCGACATCCTCTGCTCCGACAAGACCGGCACACTCACCCAGAACAAGCTCACCCTGGGCGAGCCCGCGGTATTCGCCGCCGCCGACGCACAGGCGCTGATCCTGGCCGGGGCGCTGGCCTCCAAGGCCGAGGACAAGGATGCCATCGACCTCGCGGTGATCGGCGGCCTGAGCGATCCCAAGGTGCTGGACGGCTACACGCAGACTGGCTTCACCCCTTTCGATCCGGTGAACAAGCGTACCGAGGGACAGCTCAAGGGGCCGGACGGCAAGACCTTCAGAACCACCAAGGGGGCGCCGCAGGTGGTCATGCAGCTGGCCAAGCTCGCCGGCGACGACGCCGCGCGCGCCGACGAGCTGGTCAACGAATTCGCCGCCAAGGGCTATCGCACCCTCGGCGTGGCGCGCTCCGACGACGACGGCAATAGTTGGAATTTCCTCGGCATCCTGCCGCTGTTCGACCCGCCGCGCGAGGACTCCAAGGAAACCATCCGGCAGGCCGGCGAGCACGGCATCGCGGTCAAGATGGTGACCGGCGACAATACCGCCATCGCCCGCGAAATTGCAGGGCAGCTTGACTTGGGCACGAAAATCCAACCCGCCAACGAACTGCTCACCCAAGCCGCCTCGCAAGGACACCTTTCCAGCGACGCCGCCGAACGCATCGAGCAGACCGACGGCTTCGCCCAGGTTTTCCCGGAACACAAGTACGCTATCGTCAAGGCGCTGCAGGAACGCGGCCATCTGGTCGCCATGACCGGCGACGGAGTCAATGACGCCCCCGCACTCAAGCAGGCCGACGTGGGGATTGCAGTTTCTGGCGCGACCGATGCCGCTCGCGCGGCTGCGGACTTGATTCTTACCGCACCGGGGTTATCGGTCATCATTCGCGCCGTCGAGGAGGCAAGACGCATTTTCGAACGGATGAACAGTTACACGATTTATCGCATCGCGATGACGATCGACATCATGGTATTCGTCGTCCTTGCAATGATCATTTTTGGAATCTACCCATTAACCGCAGTCATGATTATCGTGCTCGCCTTGCTCGATGACATCCCCATCATGACAATTGCTTATGACAATACCTGGTTAAGTCCTAAACCGGTTCGCTGGGATATGCATCGTGTGCTCAGCCTTTCCAGCATCTTGGGCTTTTTGTCGGTCGCACAAACCTTCGGCCTGATGTATATCGGCGACCGCCTGATGCATATGGACACCCCTCATTTGCAAACAGCCGTGTTTTTACAGCTCGTGGTGGGTGGGCATCTCATGTTGTTCGTGACGCGCAACAGAAATAGTTTTTGGCGCGCGCCTTACCCTGCATGGCCTCTTTTCGGCGCAATCATCGCCACCCAAGTGTTAGCTGTCCTGATGACCGGGTTTGGTTGGCTGGTGCCCGCTCTACCATGGGGCGATATCGCGTGGGTTTGGGTTTATAACCTGATCTGGATGGTGGTACTGGACATCGCCAAACTCGGCAGCCATCACTTAATGGATCACAAGGCAAAATTCAAACAAGGTTATCTGGGCACCAGCAATACGCGCCTACATCCACATTCAGCCAAATAATGAATTGATTATTTCCTCATTCACACCGAGTAGCGCCGACTTACATCACCTGACTCATCTTGAGGAAATAGTCACCAAACAGGTTATCGGAGACGACCATGGACGCCTTTAAATACATCCGTTTCTTCGACGAACTGGACATCGCCGACGTACCCCTGGTCGGCGGCAAGAACGCCTCGCTGGGCGAGATGTACCGCAAGCTGTCCAGCGAGGGTGTACGCATTCCCAACGGCTTCGCGGTCACCGCCGAGGCCTACACCTACATGCTCGACGCCGCCGGGGCCTGGGACGCCCTGCACGCCGCCCTCGACGAACTCGACCCGGACGACGTCGCCGATCTTGCGCGCCGCGGCAAGCGCGCGCGGGAGATTGTCTACGGCGCCGGCCTGCCGGACGACCTTGCCGCCGAGATCGTGGCCGCCTACCGCAAGCTGCAGGAAGAATACGGCGATGATCTGAGCCTGGCCGTGCGCAGCTCGGCGACCGCCGAGGATTTGCCCAACGCCAGTTTCGCCGGCCAACAGGACACCTATCTCAACATTCAGGGCGACGAAAGCCTGCTCGACGCCTGCCGGCGCGACTTCGCCAGCCTGTTCACCGACCGAGCGATCCACTACCGCATCGACCAGGGCTTCGACCACTTCAAGGTGGCGCTGTCCATCGGCGTGATGAAGATGGTGCGCTCGGATCTGGCCGCCTCCGGGGTGATGTTCTCGCTGGACACCGAATCCGGTTTCCGCGACGCGGTGTTCATCACCGGCGCCTACGGTCTGGGCGAGAACGTGGTGCAGGGCGCGGTCGATCCGGACGAGTTCTATGTGCACAAGCCGACCTTCACCGCCGGGCACCGCACCGTGCTGCGCCGCAACCTCGGCGACAAGGCGGTTAAGATGGTCTACGTCGAGGGCGAGACGCGCCACACCACGCGCAACATCCCCACGCCCAAGGTCGACCGCGAGCACTACTGCATCGGCGACGCCGACGTGCTGGAACTGGCCGGCTACGCACTCAGGATCGAACAGCACTACGGTCGGCCGATGGACATGGAATGGGCCAAGGACGGGCTCGACGGCAAGCTCTACATCGTCCAGGCGCGGCCCGAGACGGTGGCCTCGCAGCGCCGCGTCACCGAACTCGAAACCCACGTGCTCGACGGCCACGGGGATATTCTGATCACCGGGCGTTCGGTCGGCGAACGCATCGCCAGCGGCCGCGCCCACGTCATCGCCGACGTGGCCCACCTGCCCGACTTCAAGCCCGGCGAGGTGCTGATCGCCGACACCACCACGCCCGACTGGGAGCCGGTGATGAAGACCGCGGCGGCCATCGTCACCAACCGCGGCGGGCGCACCTGCCACGCCGCCATCATCGCCCGCGAACTGGGCATTCCCGCCGTGGTCGGCGCCGGCGAGGCGACCACCACCGTGCCCAACGGCGAGACGGTCACCGTCTCCTGCGCCGAGGGCGACACCGGCCGCATCTACCGCGGCGAGGTGCCTTACCACGTCGACCGCACCGAGGTGGGCGACATCCCTCGCCCCGCCACCGAGGTGATGCTCAACCTCGGCAACCCGGAACTGGCGTTCAAGACCGCCTTCCTGCCCAACGACGGCGTCGGCCTCGCGCGCATGGAGTTCGTGATAAACGAATACATCAAGGCGCACCCGCTCGCCCTGCTGCATCCGGACAAGATCAGCGACCCGCAGGCGCGCAAGACCGTCGAACACCTCATCCGCAGCTATCCGGACGGCGGCGCGTTCTTCGTGCAGCGCCTGTCCGAGGGCATCGGCACCATCGCCGCCGCCTTCTGGCCCAAGCCGGTGGTGGTGCGCATGTCGGACTTCAAGTCGAACGAATACGCCAGCCTGATCGGCGGCGCCGCCTTCGAGCCGGACGAGGCCAATCCGATGATCGGCTTCCGCGGCGCCTCGCGCTATGCGCACCCGGCCTACGCCGAGGGCTTCCGCCTCGAATGCCAGGCGATGCGGCGCGTGCGCGAGGACATGGGACTGACCAACGTCATTCTCATGCTGCCCTTCGTGCGCCGCGTGAGCGAGGCGGACGACGTACTGGCGAAAATGGCCGAACACGGCCTCAAGCGCGGCGACAACGGACTGCAGGTCTACGCCATGTGCGAGATCCCGAACAACGTCATCCTGATCGACCAGTTCGCCCAGCGCTTTGACGGTTTTTCCATCGGCTCCAACGACCTCACCCAGCTCACCCTGGGCGTCGACCGCGACAGCGAAATCGTCGCCTTCGACTACGACGAGCGCGACGATGGCGTGAAGGAAATGATCAGTCTGGCCGTGGAAGGCTGCCGGCGCAACGGCATCCACTCCGGGCTGTGCGGCCAGGCGCCGTCCGACTACCCGGAAATGGCAGAATACCTGGTCGAACTCGGCATCGACTCGATGAGCCTGAATCCCGACACGGTGATCGCCACCACGCGTCGCGTGCTCGAACTGGAAGCCAAGCTCGGACGCGACAGGACAAGGAAGCCCGCATGACCCGAAGGCCCGTCATTCCGGAACCCGCACATCCCACCGAGCGGCGCCAGCCGCTGCCCTGGGAAAAACCGAAGTCGGCCACCGAAGAAGCCGAGGCCGAGGCCCGTTTGCAGGCAATCATGCAGAACCCCTCGTACGCCGAGGCGGACCGCGACATCGACTTCCTGCACACCGACGGCATACGCTCCGTACGTCTACAGCTCGACTATCTCAAGGCCGAAGAAATCCTCTCGGCCCACGGCATCGAACGCACCATCGTGATCTTCGGCAGCACCCGCCTGCGCGAACCGGACACTGCGCGCAACGAGCTGTCCGCCGCCCACCACGAGGCTACCGCCCATCCTGGCGACGAGGCCCGCCAGCGTGCCTTGCGCCTTGCGGAGCGGCGCATGGATCTGTCGCGCTACTACGAGATCGGACGGGAACTGGGGCGCCTGGTCGGCGCAGTCGGCGATCCACGGCTTGCGGTGATGACCGGCGGCGGGCCCGGCGGCATGGAAGCGGCCAACCGCGGTGCCTACGACGCCGGCGCGAAGACGGTCGGCCTCAACATCACCCTGCCACGCGAGCAGTATCCGAACCCCTACCTCACGCCGGGGCTATGCCTGCAGTTCCACTACTTTGCCCTGCGCAAACTGCACTTCATGAAACGCGCCGCCGCCATCGTCGCCCTGCCGGGCGGTTTTGGTACCCTGGACGAACTGTTCGGCGCGCTGACCCTGATCCAGACCCGCAAGACCGCACCCATTCCCGTGGTACTGATCGGCGAGGCCTACTGGCGGGGTGTTTTTGATGTCGATTTCCTGGCCGAGGCGGGTAGCATCGACGAGGAGGATCGCGAACTCTTCTGGTTCGCGGAAAGTGCGCAGGAGGCCTGGGACGGCATCGTCGCCTGGCACAAACTCAACGGCAGCCCGCTCTTCGAGGCCGCCGAATAACGACAACATGCAGAAGGAAACGACACGATGAAACTATCCTTTCACGGCGCGGACCGCGGCGTCACCGGGTCCTGTCACCTCGTGGAAGCCGGCGGCAAGCGCATTCTGATCGACTGCGGCATGTACCAGGGCGGCCGCGAACTCGAGGAAGAAAACGCCGAGGACTTCGGCTTCGACCCCGCCTCCATCGACATCCTGCTGCTCACCCACGCCCACCTCGACCACTGCGGCCGCATACCGCTGCTGGTGAACCGCGGCTTCGCTGGCGAGATCATCACCACCGCGGCCACGCGCGAGCTGGCCCGCGTGGTCATGCTCGACGCCGCCCACCTGCAGGAGGAAGAGGCGGAACGCCATGCCCGACAGGCCAGGCGCCACGGTAGACGTCCGATCGAGGCGCTGTATGACACCCTGGACGCGCTCAATGCCCTCGACCGCTTCGGGCGCATCGCCGAATACGGCCAGACGATCGAACTCGCGCCCAAGCTCACGGCCACCTTCTACGATGCCGGCCATATTCTCGGCTCGGCCAGCATCCGGATCGAGGAGAGCGGGGACAAGACCCGCTCGGTGATCTTCTCCGGCGACCTCGGCAACAGCGGCCGCCCCATCCTGCGTGACCCGCAGATTCCGCCGGCTGCGGACGCCGTGGTCATGGAAACCACCTACGGCGACCGTCTGCACAAGCAGATCGCCCCCTCGGTGGACGAACTCTACGAGGCGATCAACGACACCATGGCGCGCGGCGGCAACGTCGTGATCCCCACCTTCGCGCTGGAGCGAGCCCAGGAAATCCTGTTCTACCTGCGCGAGGGCATCGAGAAGGGCCTGCTGCCGAACACGCTGCCGGTGTTCCTCGATTCGCCCATGGCTATTTCGGCGACGGAGATCTTCCGCCGCCATCCGGAGTGCTACGACGAGGAGACCTACGCCCTGTTCGAGGGCGGCAAGGACCCCTTCGCCCTGCCCAGCCTGCACTTCACCCGGCAGACCGCCGACTCCATCGCGCTCAACCGCCTCGTGGGCGGCGCGGTCATCATGGCCGGTTCCGGCATGTGCACCGGCGGACGCGTGCGGCATCATCTGCGCCACAACCTCTGGCGCAAGGACTCCAGCGTGGTGTTCGTCGGCTATGCCGCCCCCGGCACTCTGGCGCGCATCATCATCGATGGAACACCGCAAGTGAAACTGTTCGGCGAGGAAATCCCAGTGCATGCCCGTCTCCACACCATCAATGGTTTTTCCGCCCATGCCGACCGTGCCGAACTGCTCGCCTGGCACCGCTCGCTGAAACCTGCGCACACAATTCTGGTCCATGGTGAAGAGAAGGCCATGAGAAGCTTCGGCGAACAGTTGCACAACACCGAAATCCACATGCCGTTCAAGGGCGACGCCATAAGCCTGTAGAATCGTCCTGGAGCACAGGATCGCCCGCTGGCCGCGCCCCTGCAACGCAGCTGACGGGTGCGTTCGCAATGGCCGTGACAGCATGACCACCGAACTCACGTGCAGACATGCCCGGGAGGAAACAGGATGAATCCCAAATACCACGGCAAGGCCATCGTCTCCGGCTACATCAACGGCAGGAAATTCCGCCCCTCCAACTGGGCCGAACGCGTGGCCGAAAGCGCCGGCATCTTCCACGCCGACACCAAGATCTTCGAATATTCGCCCTATCTGGACCCGATCAACCACCCACAGTACGGCAATGGCCTGGTGGTCGATTTCGACGCGCTGGACCGTGACCAGCCGGGCGTACGGGACTACCTGATCTGGTTCATCGAAACCAACAACCTCGAGGTGATCAGCCTCGACGAACACGACGACGCGCCAACACACGAACCCGTCTAGGCCACAGGCGGAATCATCCGGGTTGATCCCACGCACAATCGTCGCAGGTTGTTAACACTCCGTAACCCATGGGCACGCGCCTATCGGGCATACTGATGCTTGGGCCATAATGATCGAACGACCGCGCCGCATGCAGAAGAAGCCGCACGTCAGCCAACCGACAGCCGGGCACGAGCCTGATCGCACGCACCTCGCGTCACCCATGCACCGCTTCGGTGTACGGGTCGTCGTGCGTCTGCTGCTGCCAGCAGCATTGACCTTGATGACTCCGCATACGCTCTTCGCTGCGCCGGACGACAGCGTTTCAGCCAGGGCATTGGCATACCGCCCCAGCGTAACGGGTTACGGCCGCATCCGTCCGAGCGCCCCGCTGTGGCTGCGCAGCCGTCTGGATGCGACGGTCGAACGCTTGGTCGTGGGACCCGGTCAGGCGGTACAGCCGGGCACCCTGCTCTACGTGCTCGGCGGAGCCGGCGTCAAGGAACGGCTGCACGTGGCACGGGAATCCTTGCGCGCCGCCGCGCAGCGGCTGAATCTTGCCCGCAAGGATGCCGCTTCGGCCAGGCGCCGCTATCCCCAGTTCGCGAACCGGCAGACACTGGACCGTTACCTGCAGGCGCTCGCCGCAGCCCGGCTGCAGCACGCCCAGGCCGAGGCCGCCGTGCAGCGCCTGCGCGCCTGGACGCATGTCGAGAGCCCGATCGCAGGCCGCGTCGCACGCCTTGCGCTCGCGCCGGGAGAGCAGCTTCGCGCCGGATCGCGCACCCTCAGACTCGAACCGGCGACAGGCCTCGCCCTGCGTGCGCGCTTCTTCCCCGACAATCCGACGAGCCTGTTCGTGGGCGAACGCGGCACGTTCCGACCGGCCGCAGGCGGTGCGGTGCAGTCGGTTCGCGTCGTGGCCCTGGAGCCGGACCTGACGGCCAGCGGCGGGCACATTGCCTGGCTGGTCCCGGTGCAGACCAATCGTCCGGCAGCGTGGGCCGACGGGGCCGCTGGCAACGTGCGGCTCGAAGCGCATGTGCGACCCGCGGTGCAGGTGCCGCCGGAAGCGCTGGTGCTGGATCGCGGACGCTGGTGGGTGCTGATCCGCACGGATGGCAGACTGCACACGCAGGCCGTGGTGCCGGCTCCCGGGGGCGGATCGAGCGGCGTGATCCTGTCCGGGCTCAAGCCGGGTGACGACGTGGTCGTGCGCGACGCCTATCGCCTGTTCCATCGCGATTTCGCCAGCCACTACACTCCGCCCGACTGATGCAGTTCACCGACTTGCTGCGCCGCAGATCCCTGTGGGCGCTGATCTATGTCTCGCTGATCGCCTATGGCGTATACGCCTGGCTGAACATTCCGGTCGAGGTGCTGCCGGCATTTCACCTCGCGCAGGTCGGCATCGTGGTGCACGACCCCGGCGCTTCCGCCGAGGAGATGGAAACCCTGGTGGTTCGTCCCCTGGAGGCCCAACTGCTGGGCCTGCGCAAACTGTCCAATCTGCGCAGCACCATGGGTTCAGGCACGGCGGAGCTCACCGCGCGTTTCGCCGCCGGCACCGATCCTCAGCTCGCCCTGCAGTCCGTGTATGGTGCCATCGACCGCGCCCGGTCTGAACTGCCTGCCGGCGTAAACCCACATGCCGAGCTGTCCGGCAACGCCATCAACGAAGTGGCCGACTACGCCCTGCAGGTACCCGCCGCCACCCCGCTGTGGCGCGCGCGGCGCGACGTCGAGGTGCGTATCCTGCCGGCGCTGCGTGCCCTGCCTGGCGTGCAGCGCGTCGACCTGTTCGGCGCCGGTGCGGCGGCGCTCTGGGTCAGTCCCGATCCCGCGCGCATGCAGGCCGCGGGCATCACCCTGCCCCAGCTTGTGCATGCCCTGCACGCGCAGATGCTGCTGGCCCCGGCGGGACAAGTCCAGCTTGGTCATCAGGGCGTGCTGGTGGAAGCCCGCAACCTGCCGCTGACACCCGCTGCCGTCGCCGCCCTGCCGGTCGACGGCGCCCACGGGCGCGTGCCGCTCGGCAGCATCGCCCACGTGACGCTCTCCGGCATCCCCGTACACTCAGCCGTGCGCCTCGACGGGCGGCCCGCCCTCGGTCTGATCGTGTTCAAGCAGCCCGGTGCATCGACCCGGCCGGTCGACCGGGAAATCGCGAACACCCTGGCCACCCTGCACAGCCAATTACCGGCCCACGCACGCTGGGTGCCGATCTACCGTCAGAGCTACCTGGTGAGCCTGATCGGCAGCGACCTAGGCCGCAGCCTGCTCGTCGGCGGCCTGCTCGCGCTCGCCGCGCTGGGCTGGCTGCTGGGCAGGCAGCGTTCCATCGGCGTGCTGGCCGTGTCCATCCCCACCGTGCTGCTAATTGCCGTCGGTGGTCTGTATGCGCTGGGGCAGACCCTCAACCTGCTCACACTGGGGGCGCTGGCTGTGGCCGTCGGCATGTTGCTGGACGACGCCATCATCGTGGTCGAGGCCGTTCACCTGCGCTGGGAACGCGGCATCGAGGGCCTGGCCGGCGTACGCGCCGGATTGCGTGACATCTTGGCCGGAGACGTCACCGGCACACTGACCACAATCAGCGCCTACCTGCCGTTGATTGTCGTCGGGGGACTGGCGGGCCTGTTCACGCGCCCCTTCGCCCTTGCCATGAGCCTGGCGCTGCTGGCCTCGCTGCTGGTCTCGCTCACGCTGATTCCGGCCATCCTGGCCCGCACCCATGCGGTTCCCAGACCCTATCGATCGGGTGAGCGCTTTCTCGGCCGCCTGGCCGCAGGCAACGCCCGCCTGCTGAACGTCTCGCTGCGTCATCCGCGCCTTGGTCTGGCCGCCGTGACCATCCTGCTGTTGCTCGCAATGGCCGGCGCTGCCCTGGTGCCAATGAATTTCCTGCCCCTGCCGAATGCCGGCGTGCTGCTCGACAGCTTTACCCTGCCGCCGGGCACGGCGATGGACGACACCGTGGACGCGGTCGACCGGATCAGTGCACGGCTGCGCGAGAATCCTGCGGTCAAAACCGTATATGCCCGCATCGGCTCGGCTCAGGGCACCTCCTACACGGAACACAGCTACGCGGGCGAAATCCAGATCGTGCTACGCCGCGGCGCCGCCGGGCACGACCTCAACGCGCTTGCCGACTCGCTGCTGCGCCACACACAGCTCAGCGACGTGCAGCAGAGCATCGACACGCCAACCATCGAACGTGTGGGAGAAAGTCTCTCCGGGCTGCCGCAGCCGTTCGAGATCGCCGTCATCGGCGACCGTATCCCGACCCTGCGCAGCCTTTCCGAGCAGATCACCACCCGTCTCAAGCGTCTGCCCGACATCGCCGACGTCTTCAACAACGATGCCTACCCGGTCACGCAGCTGCGCATCGAACCGCGGCCGCAGCTGCTCTACCAGCTCGGACTCACACCCCGAGCCCTGTTCGATCAGGTTATCCCGTTGCTGCGCGGTGAAATCGTCACCCGTGTACCGGACGGCGACAGCCGCCTCGCGCTGTACGTGCGCCTGGCGGACGCCGGTTATCTCGATCCGACGAACCTGGGCTGGCTGCCAGTGCGCACGCAAGGCGGCTGGGTGCCGCTTGAGCGTCTGGCGCATATCCGCTACGCCGTGCTGCCGAACCAGATACGCCACCTCGACGGTGCCCGCGCGGTGGAAATCCTGGCCACGCCCCAGGCCCCGCTGGATACCGTCATCCCGCAGATCCGGCATGCCGTTTCCGCCATCCATCTACCCGCGGGCTACCGGCTGCAGATCGGTGGGCTGTACCGCCAGATCGAACACGCCGCCTGGGTGCTGGGCCTCGCCATGCTCGCCGCGGTCGTGCTCGCCCTCGGCATCATGGTCGTGCAGTTCGGCAGCCTGCGGATTCCGCTGATACTGCTGCTGCAGGCCCCGCTGGCGCTCACCGGTGGCCTGCTGGCGCTAATCGTCAGCGGCGTGGGCCTGAATGCCACCGGCGTGATCGGCTTCCTCACACTCATCGGCGTTAGCCTGAATCACGGCATCGTGCTGCTCTCCTACGCGCGGCATTACGAACGGGACGAAGGACTTGCCCCTGTCGAAGCCGTGCGTACGGCGGTGCGCACGCGCCTGCGTCCCATCGTGCTCACCAGCCTGACCACAGTCCTCGGCATGCTGCCCATCGCCCTCGGCTGGGGTGCCGGCGCAGCGCCCGAACAGGGTCTCGCCGTGGTGATCATGGGCGGCGTGCTCTATAGCGCCCTGCTCTCCACCAACTTCCTCCCGGCGCTCTACCTGCGCAGCCGACTGCGAACGCTGAGTAGGCAGTGAATGTCGAGCTGGTTGATTACCCGGATTATCATTGAGGTGTAAAGCGATGATGCACAATCCGCCACACCCCGGAGAATTGCTCAAAGACGAGGTGCTGGTTCCACTGAATCTGTCAGTAACCGAAGCGGCCGAGCGGCTGGCCATGTCTCGGGTTGCCTGGTCGCGCGTGGTCAATGGCAAGGCCGGCATCAGCCCCGACCTGGCGGCACGCCTGGAACAAACGGGTGTCAGCACGGCACGTGCCTGGCTATCGATGCAAGCCAACTATGACTTGTGGCGTGCGATGCAGCACAAGCAATCGCCCGTCCGTCCCCTTGAAGAAGGCGCGGCTTGATTGATCTTGATGTGCCGCCCCGCGCTCCCACGGGGCGGCGTTTGACGGCCATAGCCCTGATGCTCAGGCGGCGTACGCGCCCTGGTGCTCCACCTTGAAGGTGCTGAGCAGCTGATTGAACGCGCGATTGTTCGTCGCATGCACGACCGCCTCGAAGATGGCGCGGTCGTCCCAGCCGGCAGTGCGGCAGGCTTCGATATCCGCGGCCGAAACCGTCTCGGGCATGCTCGTCGATTTCATGGCGAGCCGCAGCAATGGCATCTCGTTCGGCTCAAGCGGCGCCGCATCGATATCCTCGCGGGCACGACGGATGTCATCGAGGTCGAGGCCCATCGAGGTCAGATAGCCCTCATTGAGGTCGATGCAGAAGGTGCAGTTCGCACGGTAGGAGCCGAGGTAGCGGATCATCGCCGCCAGGCGCGGGCCGAGCGGCGACTCGGTGCTGAAATAACCGATCACGCCGAGGAAGCTTTCCAGCAATGCCGGACTGAGGCTGTAGAGTTTCAGGGCATCGGGCACGAAACCCATGCGCTCCTCCACGGCAGCGAAGATGGCGTCCACCTTCGGCTTGTCCTGAGGTCCGACCTGGGGCACGAGCAGGGGTTCAGACATGACGATCTCCTTTCCGGTTATGGTGAGCCATATGGCGGCGACAAGTTGACTAGTCAGTCAAACTTATGGCCAAACAAAAGGCCCGCGCTCACCGTGCGGGCCCGATCTCAGTGTTCGGTCTTCGCGCCTGCGACTTGCGCAGGCAGGGTGACCCGGATGTCACGCAGCGCAGGCAGCAGGCGCCGCAACACATCCAGGCTATTCTGCGTCTTGGCCATCATCAGTACACCCTCGAAATAGGCAACCATGGCCAGGGCGGTGGCATCCAGATCGACACCGAAAAGCGTATCGCCCGCTTCTTCCAGCGTGCCGCGGATGCGCGCCTGCAATCCGTCGAAGGCCTTGGCGGTCGCAACGCGGATGGGCTCGTCCTGGGTGGCCAGTTCCGTGGCCAGATTGCCGACCGGACAACCCAGCACATGGCCCACCGTCTCGGCACTTTCCCGTTGCAGCTCGATGGTCGCCGCAACCAGCCGGTCCAGTCTTTCCAGAGGGGATACCGCAGGGTCGAACGCACGGTCGAGCAGCATCGTCTTGGCATCCGCCTGAATGCGCTCGAGCACCGCCAGCGTCAGGTCTCGCTTGCTCGGGAAGAAGTGGTAGAAGCTGCCCTTGAGCACATTCGCCTGCTGGCAGATCTCGGCCACACCCACGTCGTTATAGCTACGGGCGTGTATCAGGTCGCGCGCCGTCACCAGTATCCGTTCGCGGGTATTTGCAGAGGATTCCATGGCGGCATCATGACTTAACCGACCGGTCAAGTCAATGTGTCCCACCCGCTTTTCCTGTCGAGGGATTGTGCGTTTCCCGACCATGCGCCGGAGAGTCATTGCATTGAGCCGGCCGCGACGGACGTCGCCTGGATTTCCCTTTAACAACAGTTACATAGATATAACTCACCTGGTCATAACCTGCCTTTACACCGGTGACCGAGTGATTGGTAGACATCTTGCTAGGTGGGTATTACCCACGTTACCCACACACTGCGAGAACACAGGAGGCACAATGTTTCAGCATGCCAAGCTCGATGGCGAGTGGTGCCGGCTCATCCCGGCCATGGAGTCATTCACCCAGGAGGAAGTGCTCGAGATCCGCGAGTCGCACAACTCAAGCAGCGCACCCGAGACCATAGCGCGCACCCAGTATACTGTCATCGAAGGCCGACTGGCCGAACGCTCCCTGCCGCCCGAGTCGATCGGCGACACATGGTCGTTCGATCCCTGGGACAAGCCATGGTGGGGATTGGTTAACAACCCGCCTCATGCGGGTCTGGTCGCCGACTTCAACAGCTACAGCGGCGGCGCCTACCGCAAGGCGCTGGACAAGGAGAACGACGTCAAGGCCTGGGGCGGTGCCGGCGAATCGGTCACCTTCGCCGACGGGATGTATATTGTCGTCCGCCAGAAGGACGGCGCGACGATCACCGCACCGACGGTGATCGAACTGCGCAAGCTCTACTACGCGGCGTAACTGAGCACCCATGACGCCGCTGGCCTGCGCTTCAGGCAGGCCAGCGGATCACACATATTAACCTTAAGAGCAGACGGATTGACGCTGGGATCAAATCCCAGTGGCCCGGCCACTGTGATACCCATACGCCGGCCCAACGCAATCATTAAACGTGCTTAGACAGGCGGGAAAGCGCCCGCTCCTTGCCCGTGCTATTGCAGGAAATCCTTGCCGAAGTGTTCCTTGTGCGCCGTCAGATAGGCGTCGAGCAGGTCCTGCTCGCTCGAACCCGGGTTTGCAGCCTCGACCTGGGCCTTGAGAGCGGCTTCCATCTGGAATTCGACGATGCTGAATTCCATGGTCATGCCGTTGAAGGTGACATCCGCCATTGCGGTACTCCCGTGTCTGGCCGCCGGCGTTCAAGCGGCGGCGATTCTGAGTTCCATGCCGCGGAACATGGCGCAGCGTTCGAAAGCCTCCAGGTTCGGCGGCAGTTGTTTGTGCTGGCAGAACTTGGCCACCAGCTTGGCCAGCCCCTTGATGTCCCGCCCGGTGGCCTCGGGAAAACCGGTCACCAGCGTTTCCAGCAGAGCCTCATCGACGTCCAGCTCGAACTGGCGCGTCATCACCTGCCAGATGCGCCGCCGGTCGCTCTCCTCGGGCGGGTGGTAGCGGATCATCGCGATGCAGCGTGAGATGATCGCCTCGTCGATGTCGTCGACCCGGTTGGTGGTCAGGAACAGCAGGCCGTTGAAATATTCGAGCACGCGCAGGAACACGCCGACCACGGCATTGGCGGCGATATTGTCGTCGCGCCGCTTGATGTAGACGTCGGCCTCGTCGATCAGCATCACCGCACCCCAGCGCTGCGCGCGCGTCAGCGTCTCCTTGAGCGCCTTTTCCATCTCGCCGACGTTCAGCCCGAGCTGGCCCGAGTGCACGCGGTACAGCGGGCGCTTGATGATTTCCGAGTACACCTCGGCGGTCAGGGTCTTGCCCATGCCCGCCGGCCCGGCGCAGAGCACCGTGGTGCCGCCGGACTTGCCCGCGACGATGTCGTCCATCAACACGTCCATCTCGGCGGTGAGGATGTCGATCAGGTCGGTCTGCTCGCGCGGCAGGATCAGCTTTTCCTTGAGCTCTGGCTGGTAGGTGTAGGGCTCCATGTCCTCGACGTGGACCCACAGATGGTGGTGCAGCTCGAGGTGGAACATGAGGATGTAGCCGTGCACGGGCAGTTCGGTGAACATGCCCTTGGGGATGGCCTCGTTGGAGGCCTCCATGCGGCTCTCCACCTTCTCGTCGTAGCGCATGCTCTTGGCGGCCTTGCGCAGATAGGCGCGCAGTATGTCGCCCGAGCCCTCGAACCCCGTGACGCGCTGGCCGAGGATCTCCTCGTCGTTGACCATCCGCGCGGCATTGCCGGTGGTCGACAGCACCACAGTCTCCTTGCGCGTCCAGTCGGTGGTGCGATGGCTGGCCGTCGGGTCCTCGGCATAAAACCCGGTGCCGCTCGCCGAGAACTGCCTGCCGTAATCGGCCCGCCAGGCGAAATAGCGCTCGGTGGATTCGTCGTAGGCGCGCAGCAGTTCCGCGCTTTCCTTGAGGTAGCCGCGATGGGCCAGGATCTCGGCGACGGTGCGCCCGACAATGTCGCGGTTGCGAATGATCAACGTCTCGGTGACGATCTTGCCGTAGGCGTTGGCCTTCAGCTCAAGCAGGATGCGCCCGGCTTCCTCGTCGCCCGGCGGCGTGTAGTCCAGGCGCGTGATCACGTAGGCCAGCGGCTTGGCCGAGCTGGTCGCGCGGAACAGCCAGCCGCGCACGCCGCCGTCGACCAGATACTGCGCCAGCGCCGGAAGCACCTGCTCCAGATCGTCGCTGCCGAAGCGCTCGGCCCCATCGTCGTTGAATGCCTCGCGCAGCGTGGCGATCTGTGCGGCACGGCCGTAAGCCACCGGCCCGGCCTGCCGATACAGGTCGTGCAGGTAGGTCAACGCGGGCGCCGAAAGCTGATGAATGCCGACCTCGGCGCGATTGCCGAAGCGCAACTGTTCGGACAGCGGACTCAGGTCGGGAAACGCGCTGACCATGGCCTCTACATAGGATCGTTCGAGCTGGAGCTTCATCGCTGGATTGTGTCGCAGGCCGGTACGGCCGCACCCTCGTCAGTGGATACGGGAAAAGGACGAAGCAAAGCCCATACCAGTGATTGTCGCTTGTTTTTGAATGGTTTTTTCAGGCGCCACCTGAGGCATGTCGGTCGGAGCGCCTGAGATTGTGGGCTTTGACACACGCCCAACCATGTCACGGATCTGCTTCGCCGTTGCCGATCAAGGTTGTGCGTGGGTCGACACACATCCCCACGACGCGAGAGGCCGTGACGCCCCTCACGCGCATTCAGCGTCGATCGGGGTCTCAGGCGCTGGCCGCCAGTTGCTGCTCGAACTGCGGCATGATCCGATCCAGCCACTCGTCGATGCGCTGATCCGTCAGCAGACCCTGGCTGTTGTGATCGATCACGAGCCCGACGAAACGCCCGTCCACCTCGGATTTGGAGAACTGGTAGTCGTACCCCTCCGTGCCCCAGCTGCCGATGACGGTCGCGCCGGCGTTCTTGACGGCATCATAGAGGTAGAACAGCGAATCGGCGAAGCGGTCGCCGTACTTGTCCCGATTGCCGAGACCGTAGAGCGCCACCAGCTTGCCGCTGAGATCCGCCTTCTGCAGCTCCGGCAGAATCTCCGCCCAACTGCCGTCGGCGATATTCGTATCCTTGCCCGGCAGCTGCCCGTAGCCGTAGGTGGGCGTGCCGAGAATCAGGAAGTCGTATTGCATCAGCTCATCGAGGCCGATGCGGTTGATATTCACCGGCTTGTCGGCCAGATCGCCCAGCTTCTTCGCGATCTTCTTGGCGATCAGACGCGTGGTCCCGGTATCCGTACCGAAAATGATGCCGATCTTGTTCATGGTGCTTCGCCTCCCAAGGGCTAACGGGACGTTTCCCGATCCGGGCTGTGCAGCGTCCGTCGCTGGACGATTGACCGAAACGAACGTCGTCTGAGTACATGAAGGGCGAAGCAAACCCCATACCAGAGGTTAACCATTGTTTATAAGTAGGTTTTTGCGATGGCCTTTGGGGCGCGTCGGCTTGAAGGCGGGTATTTGTCGGGTTTGGTACAGACCGAACCGAGCGATCGGCCTGGATTTCCGGATATCGCCACTTAATCGAAACGCCCGTAAAGCCGGTCGGCCGATCTATTGACAATACCGGCAAACGAACCAAAGTAGTCCCCTCCGCCGTGAAGGCGTCGTTGGACAATGGCTCAATGAGAATTTCAGTCGAACTGATCCCGCGAAATGCCGAGGACCTGCTCAACGATGCGAGGACGGTTCGCTCCGTCATGCCGCAGGCAACCGCCTTCAACATTCCGGATCTCATCCGCTTCCCGATGCGTAGCTGGGAGGCCTGCAAGCTCACCAAGAACATCCTCCCCGCCTCGATTCCGCACATCCGGGCCATCGACATTCCGCCGGTCGGCGATCCGCCGATGGCCGAGGACATCCTGGCGACAGGGCTTCAAGAGATCCTCGTCATCCGCGGCGATCCGCCCCACGACCTGAGCCACCGAACCTATCCGAACAGCAGCGAGGACGTCATTCGGCGGTTCAAGCAGTGTTGCCCGAACGTTCGGGTGTATGCCGCCCTCGACCCCTACCGGCTCGGCTTCCGCGACGAACTCACGGCCATACACCGCAAGCTCGATGCCGGGGCCGACGGCTTCTTCACGCAACCGATCTTCGATCTGCGGCTGATGGCCATCTGGGCGGAAATGCTGCAGGGCCACAACATATTCTGGGGAATCGCCCCCGTGTTGGGGGATCGTTCGCGGGCATACTGGGAAACGACGAATCGGGTGGTCTTTCCCTCGAACTTCGCACCCACCCTGGAATGGAACCGAAACTTTGCCGCCAAGGCCGTTCGCGCCGCCCGGGATTTTGAAGGCAATGTCTACTTCATGCCGATTCGGGTAGACCTGGCTGCGTATCTAGCCGGCCTAGTCACAGATTAACTCTGGCTCCAGGAACGCAGATATAGAGTTAACTTGAGAATTATGGATATTCCCGTGATATGAGAAAAGTGCTAACCGACCAGTCCGTTGGCATATATCACATATTAATCCGTCATTTCGAGACACTGACCGCTCATTTTCTCAAATAATCGGGCAATCTGCATTTCACACGCAACGTCCTGTGAATCGAGATAGCAGAGCATCGACGAAAAAATTACGTAACTACTCAGTGAAAATAATTACAAAAAGTACTTGACAGGGTTTTTGGTAGTTTTTTTGAAAATATGGCGGCGCTGTAACGAGTGCGATTATTGGTCTCCGAAAGCGACAGAGGCGTAGTCTTCCTTGCGACATCACGCGAGGCACTGCCCCACCGTCAGTCAATTATTTTACGCCGCCAGATCGCCTTACAAACGAGAAAATTGGCACTTCAAAACCCGTGAGATAATAGCTTCATTACTTCTTTGGAGCAGTCTTGCGTGCGGATCGACGGCGTCGATATCGAGATCACCCTGGCACAGGTCAGGGCGCAACTGGAGCAGGAGAAAGACCTATCTCCGGCACTCCGCGCCAGTATCGAGATGATGCTCATGTTGTTCGTCGTGTTACTCAACCGTCTCGGGCTCAATAGCCGCAACAGCAGTCAGCCGCCGGCATCGGATCCCAATCGGCCACGCAGCCAGCGTGTGCGCTCAAGCCGACCTTCCGGTGGCCAGCCGGGGCACGTGGGCAAGACCTTGCGCCCGGTCGAGCATCCCGATGAGATCGAGGTCCTCAAGATCGATCGTCGTCGCTTGCCGAAAGGCTGCTATACCGAGGCGGGTTTCGAGACTCGCCAGGTTTTTGATATCGACATCAGCCGGATCGTGACCGAGTATCGGGCGCAGATCCTGGAGAATGAATCAGGCCAACGTTTTGTGGCTTCATTCCCGGAAGGGGTGGATAAGAAGGTGCAGTATGGTTCCGGCCTCAAGGCCCATGCCGTCTATCTGTCCCAATATCAGCTCTTGCCCTACAAGCGGATCCAGGATTACTTTGCCGATCAGTTGGGCATCCCTTTGAGCGATGGTTCACTGGTGAACTTCAATCGCGAGGCATTTACCCGCCTGGCGGCCTTTGAGGCGATCAGCAAAACGGCATTGGCCAAAGCCGTGTCCGCTCATGCCGACGAGACCGGGGTCAACATTGATGGCAAACGCCATTGGCTGCATGGTCTGTCCAATGCTGATTGGACGCATTATCAGGTCCACAGTAAGCGAGGCCAGGAGGCGATGGACGCGATCGGGATCCTGCCACGGTTCCGCGGTGTGCTGTGTCATGACCATTGGAAACCCTATTACCGTTATCGGGACTGCACCCATGCCCTGTGCAATGCCCACCACCTGCGCGAACTGGAACGAGCATTCGAGCAGGACGGACAACAATGGGCGGAAGCGATGGGCAAGCTGCTCAGAGAGATTCATCAGGCCGTCGAGAACGCTGGCGGCATCCTGCCGCTGACCGAGGCCAATGCTTACCGGCAGCGCTACCGAGATGTGCTCGAGGCGGGGCAACTGGAATGCCCTGAGCCGGAAAAACCACCCGACAACAAGCCTCGGGGGCGGATCAAGCGGAGCAAGGCCCGCAATCTGCTGGAGCGTCTGATGGCCTATGAAGACGATGTGCTGCGTTTCATGGTGGACGTCAATGTGCCGTTCACGAACAATCAGGCGGAGAACGATATCCGTATGACCAAAGTGCAGCAGAAGATCTCCGGCTGCTTCCGCAGCCTGGAGGGTGCCGCGATGTTTTGCCGCATACGGGGATATCTATCGACCTGCCGAAAGCAGGGGGTCACGGCTTCGGAGGCGTTGCGCCTAGTATTCGATCGCAAGCTACCGGCTTTTGCTCTGGCGATCTCTGAGAATTAGCTGAGTAGTTACAAAATGACAAAGTGATCGCATATCCGCGCTACAAAATGCGTCTAACAACTCGAATCAAAATTGGGGGGGTGATTTCTCGTATCACATCTTTCACACCAATCCTCCTCGTTTTGAATGTTTCCCCCTCTCGCTCTTTAAATAAGGTTGAATGATTATCTGAAGAAACTTCATTATTTGGACGTCCTGTCGAGAAGTAGTAATATGCCAGTGATCTTCTAGACCGATTACTTGGACATTTCAAAGGATCAGGATGACCATGATAAGTAAATGATGTGGTAGTAAAGATAACAGCCGTATTGAATCTCGGGTAAATCTTTTGAATTGGCACACTCATCGACGAGTCAAATAGCTGAAGTGTTCCATCCCATTCATCGTCCCAATCTTTATTTAAATACAAAAGCAAATTAAGCCTTCTATCAAGATCAAGTAAATGGTGTTTATTGAAATCTGCGTGAACCTTTAACAACCCATTTCTTTTAATCTCATGATACCCACCGCCAGCCAGATATGGATCACTTATTAACGGTTCCTTGATACCGGTAAGAGTATTTAGCCATTTCAAAAATAGATCTGATTGAAGATAGGATGTTAAATAGGCGGCGCTGGGTGTTAAGGCTTGCATTCCTTTGCTAGCGAGCTTGATTTCCCTCGGATTATCGAATTTATGAACTTCATCTTTTGCTTTGGCAAGATCGGGAAACTCATCAGCGACCTTTTCGAGCAAAGTCTCGTTAATAAAATCCTCCATAACCACATGAGGGAATGGTGATGCGCTTATGTAGTTATTATTAAGGTGTTCTGCATCAAGCCATCTCGGATTGATTACGTCTCTGAGCTCCATAACTATTCCTTATGTTTTTGTGTAATGATTGACATTGGTAGCTTCCAGGTGGATTTCACAGGTACTTATTGACTTTGAGTTAAGCCGGTCAGCATTAAGCGCTGCATCTGATAGTACCATTGAGAAAAGTGGTAAAGGCCACTTTTCTCAAATATCTACCAATTAAGCTTCCTAAAAAACATCACTCCGGGCAATCACAACCTCAACCTAGTCTGCACGCCAGCAACAACTCAATTTTAAATTGAGTTCCAGTATTTCCTTCACATATTACGTAACTTCTCAATACCATCAAACTCATACCAATCTCTCAGAGCCTTTTCGCTTTGCCCATGACACCTCTACGATCACAGCGTTATTTTGCCGCATTAGTGACAAAGCGCACACAAACTCCCGTAACCTGACGTCATCCCAGAGCCGCAAGGCGCGTGACCCTGGTGTCTGGCCACCTTGTATTCTTGCGTTGATACTTGAATCGAAAGAAAAAAATCCCAGATCGTTCACGTCCAATAAACCCTTTCCCCCACTGGTTCGGTTATTGCTTCCTGATGCGTACACACCCAGTAGCAGGGCGAATTACCATGAAGCTATTCATCAGCATCAACAGTCCGAGCCAGGACATGGCGAAGAGTCCGATCGACGAGGCCATCACATTCGTGGCGGCGCATGCGGCCATGGAGAATCGCCAGGGGCGGTTCCCGGCGGGGCCGACGCTGGACATCACCTTTATGCTGTCGAGCAAGCAGGAAGCGCCGCCGTTTACGGGGATGCGCATGGGCGGCTACGACAAGCAGGGCGATACGCTGTATTTCGAGGCTGCCGTGCCGGAGAAGATCACGCAGTCGGACGCCGCACCGCGCTATGTGGCCCTGGTGATGCAGGATATGGTCGACAACGCCAAGGAATATTTCGACGAGATGGATATCGATTTCGATATCGACAACTGGCGACGCGTGATCGATGTCCTGACGGCCGCCGAAACCGAGCAGGCCGTCACGCATTAATCGGCCAGGCCTTCTGTCGTCTGCCCCGGCCCAGGATTGCGCCGGGGCGGACGGCAGAATACGCGGCCCGATAAGCCCCCACCTCTCAGCTGGCCTCGTTAGCCAGCACGTGCGAAAGCGCGCCGCGAATTCTCGCGAGCGTCTGTACGTTCTGTCCGCCCATCCAGTTTTCGAGTTCGCCCAGGGTTTTCTTCAAATAACCGCCGCGGCGCTGCTCGCTGGCCCAGGGTACGGCCACGGCATTGGCGCCGGCGAGCAGGTATTTGATCAACATGGCCGAATTGAAGTTGCGCTCGACGACGGCGAGGCTGGTGCCCGAGCGCGCGTGCAGGGAGGCCAGCCAGGCGAGGTTGAAGCCGGGGTCGCGGGCCTCGGCGGTCTGGCAGATGGACACGGGCACCAGCGAGGCCAGGTCGATGTCCACGCCGCTGTAGCGCTCGCCGAGCACGACGCCCGAGGCGCCGGCCTGGGCGAGCTGCAGGGCGAGGTAGGACGGCGAGGTGAAGTGCGCGTGCATGCGCACGGCGACCGGAATGCGCACGCGGCCGACGATTCGCTGCACCAGTTCGAGCATGCGGCGTTCCATGGTCGGGCCCGATTCCTCGGGCTGAGTCAGCGGATGCTGCAGGTCGAGTTCGATGGCGCTTGCACCGGCCTCTTCGAGATCCATCGCGGTCTGCAGCATGATGCCCTCTTCCGCCCCGCGCAGACTGACGAAGATGGGGATGCCGGCGCGCGTGCTGGCGGCGTGAATCGCATCCAGCGAATTGACGAACAGCTCCTCGGTGAGCGAGGCGAAGGGGAAATAGTCGGCGGCCTCGGGGTGCGCGTCGACGCCGAGGTCGAACACCTGGGCGCGCGCCACGTCCTCCAGCGGCGTATTCGCGTCGTGCATGAAGGGCACGAGGATGGCGGCGGCGCCGTCCTCCTCGCAGGCCAGCAGATTGCCGACGTCGAGATCGGATTCGATCAGGGCGACGAGGGGATGCGCAAGCCGGTAGCCGAGAAACGTTGTGGTCAGATCCATGATCCTGCTCCCAATGCGGCGATGGCCTTCGCCAGCTGTGTCAGGCGTGCGCGTCCTCCCAGTGCGGCAGGAACCGACTGCCGTCGCGCGCCGCCAGATCTTCGTAAAGCCTGTACCGCTCATCCACCGCCGCCTGTGCCTGTTCGAGCATCTCGGCAGCAGCGTCGGGATTGGTGCTCTTGAGGCTCAGGTAGCGCAGCTCGCGGTTGGCGTATTCCTTGAACGGGATGCGCGGCCGGGTCGAGTCCAAACGGAAGGGGTTGAGGCCCGACTTGCGCAGTCCGGGGTCGAAGCGGAACAGCGGCCAGTAGCCGCTGGCGACCGCCCTCGCCTGCTGCTTCATGCCCGTGCGCATGTCGATGCCGTGGGCGATGCACTGCGAGTAGGCGAGGATCAGCGAGGGGCCGGGGTAGGCCTCGGCCTCGCGCAGGGCGATCAGAGCCTGCTCCGGGTTGGCGCCGAGTGCGATCTGCGCGACATAGACCGTGCCGTAGGCGATGGCCTGCATGGCGATGTCCTTGCGCGGAATCTGCTTGCCCGCCGTGGCGAACTTGGCCACCGCGCCGAGCGGAGTCGCCTTGGAGGCCTGCCCGCCGGTGTTGGAATAGACCTCGGTGTCGAGGACGAGGACGTTCACGTCGCGGTCCTGCGCGATCACGTGATCCAGCCCGCCGTAGCCGATGTCGTAGGCCCAGCCGTCGCCGCCGACAATCCATACGCTGCGCTTGAGCAGGAAGTCGGCCACGGTATGCAGCATGCGCGCATCGTCGTCGTCCTCGGTCGCCAGTATCTCCTTGAGCCTGGCGATGCGCTCGCGCTGGGCGACGTAGTCGGACTCCTCGACCTGGGGCGCATCGAGCAGCGCCTCGACCAGCTCGCCGCCCACGCGAGGCGCGAGCTTGCCGAGCAGATGGCGCGCCAGCTCGGTCTGCTTGTCGATCGCAAGCCGATAGCCCAGGCCGAATTCGCCTCCGTCCTCGAACAAAGAGTTGTTCCAGGCGACGCCCCGCCCGGCGTCGTTGGCGCGCCAGGCGTGGGCCGGCGTGTTGCCGGCGTAGATCGAGGAGCAGCCGGTGGCGTTGGCGACCTGCATGCGTTCGCCGAAGAGCTGCGAAACGAGCTTGAGATACGGGGTTTCGCCGCAACCGGCGCAGGCGCCGCTGAACTCGAACAGCGGCTGAAGCAGCTGCACGCTGCGCACGTTGGCGTAGTTCACGAGGCTGCGCGGCGGCGTCGGAAGCGTTTCGAAGAATGCGATGTTCTCGCGCTCGGCGGCGACCAGATCGAGCTTCTCCTGCATGTTGATGGCGCGGCGCTGCTCGTCGGCCGGGTCGGTGGCCGGGCAGTTCTCCACGCACACGCCGCAGCCGGTGCAGTCCTCGACGTAGAACTGCAGCGAGAACAGTGCGCCGGGATAGCCTCGCGCGTTGACCGGCGCGGACTTGAAGCGCTCGGGCGCGTCGGCGGAGGCCTTGCAGTCGTAGATCTTCGCGCGGATGACGCTGTGCGGGCAGACGATGCTGCACTGGCCGCACTGGATGCACAGCCCCGGTTCCCACACCGGCACCTCGACGGCGATGTTGCGCTTCTCGTATTGCGTGGTGCCGCCCGGGAAGGTGCCGTCCACCGGTATCCGGCTGACCGGAATCCGGTCGCCCCGCCCGGCCATGATCTGCGCCGTCACCGCCTGCACGAACTCCGGCGCCGAGGGCGGCACGATGGGCGGTCTGTCGCGCGTCGCGCTGACCTCGCCCGGCACCTCGACGCGGTGCAGTTCGGCGAGCGCCGAATCGACCGCGGCGTTGTTCAGATCGACGATCCGCCGACCCTTGCGCCCGTAGGCCTTCTCGATCTCCTGCTTGATCGCGGCGATCGCGTCGTCGATGGGGATGACGTCGATGAGCTCGAAAAAACAGGTCTGCAGCAACGTGTTGATGCGCGGGCCGAGGCCCAGGCGCAGCGCCGCCTCGGAGGCATTGATGACGTAGAACTCGGCCTGCTTGTCGATCAGCTGTCGCTGCACCGAGCTGGGCAGGTTGTCCCACACCCGGTCGGGGCCGTAGGGGCTGTTCAGCAGGAAGATGCCGCCGGGGCGCAGCGGGTCGAGCACGTCGAGGCGGTCGAGGAAATCGAACTTGTGGCAGGCGACGAAATCGGCGTGGCGGATCAGGTAGGGCGCGGCGATGGGCGCCTTGCCGAAGCGCAGGTGGGAACTGGTCACGCCGCCGGACTTGTGCGAATCGTAATCGAAGTAGGCCTGCGCGTAGGTGTCCTCGACGTGGCTGAGGATCTTCACGCTGCTCTTGTTCGCGCCCACGGTACCGTCCGCGCCCAGGCCGAAGAACACGCAGCGCTTGGTCTCGGGCGGCTCGATGTCGAGCGACGGGTCGAAGTCGAGGCTGGTGTGGGCGACGTCGTCGTCGATGCCGACCGTGAAACCGGTCTTGGGGCTGGGCTTTTTCAGCTCGTCGAACACGGCCTTGACCATGCCCGGGCTGAAATCCTTGGAGGACAGGCCATAGCGTCCGCCGACCACGCGCGGCAGGCTTTCGCGGGTGCCTTCGGCGTAGGCCTGGGCGAGGACGTTGAGCACGTCGCTGCACAGCGGTTCCATCGGCGCGCCGGGCTCCTTGGTGCGGTCGAGCACGGCAATCGACTGCACCGATTCCGGCAGAGCCGCGAGAAAGTGCCGGGCGGAGAACGGTCGGTACAGCAGCACCTGCAGGGCGCCGACCTTCTCGCCATGCGCGTTGAGCCATTTCACGGTCTCGCGCACCACCTCGGCGCCCGAGCCCATGCTCACGATCACCCGTTCGGGCGCGGGATCGCCGTCGTAGCGGAACAGGTCGTAATGCCGTCCGCACAGCTCGCCAAGCCGGCGCATCGCGCCCTCGACGATTTCCGGGACTGCGGCGTAATACGGATTGACCGCCTCGCGGGTCTGGAAATAGGTGTCCGGATTCTGCCAGGTGCCGCGCACCACCGGGTGCTCCGGCGACAGCGCGCGCAGCCGGTGCTCGCGCACCAGGCGGTCGTCGATCATGGCGCGCAGATCGCCGTCCGCAAGCATCTTCAGGCTGTTGTACTCGTGCGAGGTACGGAAGCCGTCGGCGTAATGAATGAAGGGCACGCGCGCGGCCAGCGTCGACGCCTGTGCGACCACGGCAAGATCGTGCGCCTCCTGAATCGAAGCGGCGCCGAGAATCGCAAAGCCGGTGCTGCGCGCCGCCATGATGTCCTGGTGGTCGCCGAAAATGGAGGATGCGCCGGCGGCCAGAGCGCGCGCCGCCACGTAGAACACCGTCGAGGTCAGCTCGCCGGCGATCTTGTACATGTTCGGCAGCATCAGCATCAGGCCCTGCGAGGCAGTGAAGGTGGTGGTCAGCGCGCCGCTCTGCAATGCGCCGTGCACGCAGCCGGCGGCGCCCGCCTCCGACTGCATTTCCTGCACCTTGGGCACCTCGCCCCAGATGTTCGGTATCCGCTGCGACGACCACGTGTCCGCCAGTTCGGCCATCGGCGAGGACGGCGTGATCGGGTAGATCGCGCACAGTTCGTTGATCCGGTAGGCAACGTGCGCGACGGCGCTGTTGCCGTCAAGCGTGGTGGTCTGCTCGGACATGCGGCGTTGCCTCCCTATGGCCTGACCTTGAAGCCGCCCGGCGCGAGCGGCTCGCCGAGGCTGCCGAGTACGGCGGCCGCGGACGCGGGTTCGTCGATCATTTCGATGGCGTGGCACGGGCACTGCTCGAAGCACACGGCGCAGCCCGTACACAGATCGAGATCCACGGCGTAGCCGAGCCCCGGCCCGCGACGCGCGATGGCCTGCTCCGGGCAGGCCGCGTAGCAGTTGTCGCATTCGAAGCAGTTGCCGCAGGACAGACAGCGTTGCGACTCGAAGCGGGCCTCGGATTCGTCCAGCCCCGCGGCGACCTCGCCGAAGCCGGCGCGGGCGGCGGGCGGCAGCTCCGCCTGGGTCTGCCGCGGCGCTTCCAGATAGTCGGGCAGATGCAGTTTCTCGAAGCCGATCAGGGTGCGCGCTGCTGGTGGCGTGGCAGCCTTGCGGCCCGCCAGCCAGTCGTCGATGGCGGCCGCGGCCTTGCGGCCATGGCCCACCGCGGCGGTCATGGTGCGCGCGCCGCCGATGCAGTCGCCGCCGGCGAAGATGCCGGCCTCGCCAGTCATGTAGCTGTCGTCCACCACAACCTCGTCGTGCGCCGTGGTGTGGATGCCGCCGTACTGCGCGAGCAGCGAGAGGTCGCTGTGCTCGCCGATCGCCAGCAGCACCGTGTCCGCGTCGAGGCGTTCGACCTCGCCCGTGGGCAGCAGTGCGCCGTCCGGACCCGGTGCGACCTTCTCCACGGTGACACCCTCGGCGCTGAAACCGGTGACTACGCTCATCCATTTCATCCGCACGCCCTCGACCAGCGCCTCGTGGGTCTCGCTCTCCAGCGCCCGCATGTGCCCGGCGTCGCGGCGGTAGATCACGATGGCCTCCTGCGCGCCCAGGCGGCGGGCGGTGCGGGCGGCATCGATCGCCACGTTGCCGCCGCCGACGATGGCGACCACGCGGCCAAGCCGGGTCGACTCGTCGCGCTTGGCCTCTTCGAGCACACTGAGCGCATCGGCCAGCTTGCGGCCGTCGACCGTCGGGATGTTGGTGTGATTGGAAATCTGCGCACCGACCGAGACGAACACGGCATCGAAGCCGCCCTCCTCGCGCGCCGCACGCAGGTTGTCGATGCGGTGATTGGGCATCAGTTCGACGTTGGGCATGGCCAGAATCCGCGCCGCCTCGCGTTGCACCACGTCGCGCGGCAGGCGGTAGGACGGGATGCCGTACTGGAGCATGCCGCCCGCCTCGGGATTGGCGTCATGGATCTCGACCCGATGGCCGCGGCGCGCGAGATGATAGGCACAGGAAAGACCCGCGGGGCCGGCGCCGACGACGAGCACGCGCTTGCCGCTGGCCGGGGCTTCGGGGAAGGCCCAGCCCTCCTCCAGCGCCAGGTCGCCGAGGAAGCGTTCGACCGAGTTGATGCCCACTGAGACATCAAGCTGGCCGCGGTTGCAGGCGGTTTCACAGGGGTGGTAGCAGGCACGACCGTGGATCGCCGGCAGCGGGTTGGCGGCGGTCAGCGCCTCCCAGGCCTCGCGGTAATGGCCTGCCTGCGCCTCGGCCAACCAGCCCTGGACGTTCTCGCCCGCCGGACAGGCATCGTTGCAGGGCGCAAGGCCGTCGCGGTAAACCGGCCGTTGCCAGCGCTGACTGCCCACGCCCTTGCGCGTCGTCAGGGCCATGGTCTGGGTCATGTTCTGCAGCTTCGATGCCATGACGGGACTCCCCGGTTCGTGGGTCTGCGATGCTTGGCGATATCTTCCTGCAAAAAACTCGACCGACCTAAGCCATTCCGCCCGCAGGATGACCTGGATCAGGACCCTGTATCGATACCGAACGCAGCGGAAACGCAGATGCCGCTTCAGGTCATGCTGGCACGCGGCAGGCGGATGACGAAGCGCGTGCATCCGTCCGCCGATTCGATGCTCACCGAACCACCATGCGCCTCGGCGATGGATTTGACGATGGCAAGCCCGAGGCCAGCGCCCTCGCCCGTATGCCGGCGCGCTGGATCGGCGCGGTAGAAGCGTTCAAAAAGTCGCGGCAGATGCGTCGGGTCGATGTCGCCCGGGTTCTCGACCGCGATCTCGACCGCGTCCGGCTCGGACGACAGGCGCACGCTCACCGACGAGCCGGCCGGTGCGTGTCGAATGGCGTTGCTCAGCAGATTGCTCAACGCACGGCGCAACATCAGGCGGTCACCCTGCACGCTGGGCGCGTCTCCCCGCAGTTGCAGCGCGACGCCGCGGTCCTCGGCCCAAGCCTCGAAGAACTCGAACAGCGCCTGGCTCTCCGCCGCGAGATCGACAGCGTCGCGTTCGAGGCGCAGGCGGCGGTTGTCGGCCTGCGCGAGGAACAGCATGTCGCCGATCATCTTGCTCAGGCGTTCGTACTCCTCGAGATTGGAATAGAGGATCTCGCGATAGGCCGCGGCGTCGCGCGCGCGGCCGAGCGCGACCTGGGTCTGCGTCGCGAGATTGGTCACCGGCGTGCGCAGTTCGTGGGCGATGTCTGCGGACACGGCCGACAGGCGGCGAAAGCTGTCCTCGATGCGTTCGAGCATATCGTTGAACGAGGTCGCCAGCTCGGCCAGTTCGACCGGCACCGCCTCGGGTGCCAGGCGCGTATCGAGCCGCGCAGAGGTAATGCCGCGGATGCGCGCGCTGACGTCGCGCAGCGGCGCATGCCCGCGCTGCACCGCTAACCAGGCGGCGGCGATGGCCATCAGGCAGGCGAAGGCGGCGGTCAGCCAGAGCGTGTGGCGGAACCAGTCGAGGAAATGCTGGTGAAAATCGGTCGACATCGCCACCGCGACGGTGATCGGCCGCAAGTGACCGGGAAGACCGGCATCGATCCGCAGCAGCGCGCCGCGGTAACGTCTGCCGTCCGTACGCCAGACGCGCACGTCGCCGGCAGCGATCTGCACGGCGGGGCTGCCCGCCGCCAGCAGCGGTGATAAATCCGCGCCGGGCGTAGCGTACAGCCGGCTGCCGTCGGCGCCGGTCACGCTGACGAACACGCGCTTCTCGGCGGAGACGGCGCGCGCCAGGACCTCGTGCAACGGCACTTGCGCCGGGCGGGTGTCGAGCGCGGTCACCACCGCGCGCGCCACGCCGGCGAGCACCCCGGCATCCTGCTCGACGAAGTGATGTTCGATCGAGCGTTCGATGACCCAGCCGAAGCCGAGAAACAGCAGGCAAGTGGCCAGCCCCACGCGGACCGTCACCCGCAGCGCGAGCGAAACCGGGCGGCGGCTCATTCGGCGTCCGGCAGGTCGAGCACGTAGCCCATGCCTCGTACCGTGTGGATGAGTTTGGGCTCGAAGCCCTCGTCCACCTTGGCGCGCAGGCGGCGGATCGCGACGTCGATCACGTTGGTGTCGCTGTCGAAATTCATGTCCCAGACCTGCGATGCGATCAGCGAGCGCGGAAGCACCTCGCCCTGCCGACGCACCAGCCGCTCCAGCAGCGCGAATTCCTTGTTGGTCAGGTTGATACGCGTGCCGCCGCGGCTGGCACGGCGGCGCGGCAGGTCGAGCACGAGATCGCCCACCTCAAGGCGGTCGGCGACGGCCGGCGCGGCACCCCGGCGCAGCAGGGTACGCACCCGAGCGAGCAGTTCGGAAAAGGCGAAGGGCTTGACCAGATAGTCGTCCGCGCCGAGTTCGAGGCCCTTGACCCGGTCCTCCACGCTGTCGCGCGCGGTGAGGAACAGCACCGGCAACTGCCGGCCGGCCTCGCGCAGGGCGCGCAGGATGCGCCAGCCGTCGACGTCGGGCAGCATCACGTCGAGCACCACGAGGTCGTAGTCGCCGGTCATCGCGAGGTGGTGGCCGTCGAGGCCGTTGCGCACGAGGTCGACCACGAATCCCGCCTCGGTGAGCCCCTGGCGCAGGTATTCGCCCGTCTTCTCCTCGTCCTCGACCACCAGCAGCTTCATGCCTTTCGCTCCTTCTTGCATCAGCGCCACGCACCCAGCTTAGCCCTCCGCCAGACCACCCGCCCATCATGACATCAATGTAATGAAGCGGTCATGCGAGGGACAGCGGCCACCCACTAGGCTGGTCCGCAACGTCCCGTCCGGGCGCCCGACATCCGCAGGAGGAGCAGACGACATGACCCGAGTCCCGACAGGCCCTGATCTTCGCCGCCGACGCTTCGTCCAGGGTCTCGCGGCCGGGGGCGTGATGCTTGGCCTCGCCCCCTCGCTTGCGGCCGCCGCGAGCAGCGTAGGCCGCACGGCCGCAACCGGAGCACCGGGGCTGCGCGGCACCGAGTTCGATCTCGTGATCGCCGAGTCAGCCGTCAACTTCACCGGCCAGCCGCGCATCGCCACCACCATCAACGGCTCGATCCCGGCGCCGACCCTGCACTGGCGCGAGGGCGACACCGTGACCCTGCGCGTGACCAACCGCCTGCGCGAGGTCACCTCGATCCACTGGCACGGCATCATCCTGCCCTACCGGATGGACGGCGTGCCCGGCATCAGCTTCCCCGGAATCGCGCCCGGCGAAACCTTCGTCTACCGCTTCAAGGTCGGCCAGAGCGGCACCTATTGGTATCACTCGCACAGCGGCATGCAGGAGCAGACCGGCCTGTACGGTGCCATCGTCGTCGAGCCAGCCGGCGGCGAGACCATCCGCGCCGACCGCGAGCACGTGATCGCCCTGTCCGACTGGACCGACGAGGATCCCATGCGCGTCTTCGCCAAGCTCAAGTCGCACAGCGACTATTACAATTACCATCAGCCCACGGCGATGGATTTCTTCCGCGACGCCGCGCACGAGGGGGTCGCCGCCGCATTCGGCAAGCGGCGCATGTGGAACCGGATGCGCATGAGCCCGACCGACCTCGCGGACGTGTCGGGCGACACCCTCACCTACCTGATGAACGGCACCACGCCGGCCGGCAACTGGACCGGGCTGTTCCGCCCCGGCGAGCGCGTGCGCCTGCGCTTCGTCAACGGCGCCGCCAACAGCTTCTACGACGTGCGCATCCCCGGACTCAAGCTCACCGTCGTGCAGGCCGACGGCGTCGACGTCGAACCGGTGACGGTCGACGAGTTCCGCTTCGGCCCCGGCGAGACCTACGACGTGATCGTGAGCCCGCACGACGAGGCCTACACCATCTTCGCGCAGTCCATGGACCGCAGCGGCTATGCGCGCGGCACCCTCGCGGTGCGCGAGGGGCTGAATGCGCCGGTGCCCGCGCTCGACCGAATCGAACAGCTCACCATGACTGACATGATGGGCGCGATGGGCGGCATGGAGCACGCCGCGGCCGGACACGTCAGCATGAACCACGGCGGCATGAACCCGGCCGGGCAGCCGATGGCGCACGGCGCGCACGGCATGGCCATGCCAGCCGCCGGCGGCAGCCCCCCCGTACGCCACGCGCGCACCGAATACGGCCCCGGCACCGACATGCGCGTCGATATGCCGCGCACCAACCTGGACGATCCCGGCGTGGGCCTGCGCGGCAACGGCCACCGCAGCCTCACCCTAGCCGATCTTCATACTCTGGGCGGGCCGCTCGACCCGCGCGGTCCCGAGCGCGAGATCGAGCTACACCTGACCGGCAACATGGAGCGCTACACCTGGGCCTTCGACGGCCTGCCTTTCGGCGATTCCACGCCGGTGCATTTCCGCTACGGCGAACGCCTGCGCGTGATCCTGCACAACGACACCATGATGACCCACCCCATGCACCTGCACGGCATGTGGAGCGAACTCGAATCGCCGAGCGGCGAATTCCAGGCGCGGTTGCATACCATCGCGGTGCAACCCGCGCAGCGCATCAGCTTTCTGGTCACCGCCGACGCGCGCGGCCGCTGGGCCTGGCATTGCCACCTGATGTTTCACATGGATGCGGGCATGTTCCGCGAGGTCGTGGTCGCCTGAAACACAGGCACCGCCAGAAGGAGAACGACGATGAATCTGCCCCGCACCGCCATCCTGAACCTGACCGTCGCCGCGCTGCTCGCCGCGACGGCCGTGCAGGCGGATACGACCACACCGGACGCCGCCGTACCGCCCATGCAGCACGACGGCATGATGCACGGCGCCCCTGCCGGTCAGACCGATGCCAAACCGTCCCACGGCACCATGTCGGGCGATCACGCTGGCATGGTCCATGCCGGCATGGGACACGCCGCAGCGCCAGCCATGAACCACGGCGCCACGCCTGCCCCCGCAAGCAGCGGCGCAATGACGCACGACAGCATGTCCATGCAGGGCGGCAGCGCGCCGGCCGATGCACGCGACCCGCATGCCTACGCCGACGGCTACACCCTCACCTCCGGCGCGTACGCGCTGCCCGACAAACAACGCCTGCACCTTGCCGACGAGAAGCGGTTCCACGCCGTGCGCGTGGACCGGCTGGAACGCGTTTTCACCTCTCACGGCGACGCCACCGCCTACGATGCCCAGGCCTGGATCGGGCGCGACTTCAACCGCCTGGTGGTCAAGGCCGAGGGCCACATCGCAAACGGCAGGCTGCAGGAAGCTACCACCCAGGCCTTCTGGAGCCATGCGCTTTCCGCCTTCTGGAACGGTCAGCTCGGCGTGCGCCACGACAGCGGCATCGATCCTTCGCGCACCTGGCTGGCCTTCGGCTTCGAGGGCCTTGCGCCCTACTGGTTCGAGACCGACGTCACCGCCTACGTCGGCGGCGATGGCCGCACCGCGCTGTATGCCGCCACCGAATACGACCTGCGTATCACCCAGCGACTGATCCTGCAGCCACGCCTGGAGGCAAATCTCTACGGCCGTCGCGACGCGGCGCGCAGCCTCGGCAGCGGCCTGTCCGACGCCAGTGCCGGGCTGCGCCTGAGGCGCGAATTCGGGCGCCAGTTCGCGCCCTACGTCGGTGTCGAATGGGCCGGCAAGTTCGGAGAAACCGCCGATTTCGCACGCGCCGCCGGTGAACCCGCGCGCGAAACCCGCTGGGTCGCCGGACTGCACTTCTGGTTCTGAACCACCCCGGGGTCCACCCCATCCTCTCAAGGAGACAGCCCATGAAGACATCCACCCTGATCGGCCTGGTCGCCCTGTTGCCAGCGCTCGCGCTGGCGAACGGCGAACCGAAAGCCCCGATGATGCCCGGAGCCATGCACGGCAGCGACGTGCAGATGCCCGGACACGCCATGCCCGGCATGGACCGGATGAACGGCATGCACGGAAACATGGGCATGCATGAAGGCATGAGCGCCGACGGGCACGACCTGCACGGCGGAATGGCGGGCAGCCCCGGCGACCCCGCGCGGGTCGACCGCACCGTCGAGATCGACATGAGCGACGCCATGCGCTTCGCGCCCGCCGAGCTGCACATCAAGACGGGAGAAACCATCCGCTTCTTCGTGCGCAACCAGGGACATCTGGTGCACGAAATGGTCATCGGGCCCGCGGACAGGCTCGCACAGCACGCCGAGATGATGCGCAAGATGCCTGCGATGGCGCATGTCGCACCGAACATGATCCAGCTCAAGGCCGGCCAACGCGGCGGCCTGGTCTGGCGCTTCGACCGGCCGGGCAAATTCGAATACGCCTGCCTGCTGCCCGGCCACCGGGAGGCCGGCATGAAGGGACGGATCGTCGTGGAATAAACGCCTGTCTGGTGCGGGCCGCCCGTGTCGTACGCGGCCCGTTCGCTACGGACGTCCCGCTCAGTCGCGTCCGGGCCGGCCCAGCATGCGCAGCAGGGTCGCGTCGCGATCCAGAAAGGCGTGTCGCAACGCAGCGAGCACGTGGACCGTGAGCACCGCGATGATGGCGAAGGCCAGGAGTTCGTGGATTTCGTGAAAGGCCTCGCCGAGCGCCTTGCTCTTGCCCACCAGCGGCGGCAGCGTGAACAGGCCGAAGAACGAGAACGGGTGCCCGCCCGCCGAGGACATGATCCAGCCGCTGAGCGGCATCAGCAGGATCAGGGCGATCAGCGAAAACTGCACCGTGCGCGCCAGCCTGTGTCGCCAACGCGGCGGCGCCCCGAGCAGTACCGGCATGGGATTCACAGCACGCCAGAAAATGCGCAGGATCACCAGCAGCAGGATGGTGATGCCGATGGACTTGTGTACCCCGATCATCTGCAGCTTGTCGGGACCGCGCGGCAAGTCGGCCATGTAGAAGCCCACGACGAGCATGAGCAGGATCAGTGCGGCGGTCAGCCAGTGGTTGGTGATGGTCAGCCAGCCGAAACGGTTGTTCGAATCCTTCATCGACATACGCTCGTCTCCCCAGATCGATACGCACCAATAAGTATATCGACTCGATTTATAGATGCTGTGGGATATGCCACACAATCAGAGAGCCCCCTTGTCGAGGAACCCGATCAGGCTGCGCGTGAACGCCTCGGCCGCCTCGACATTGGACAGATGGGCCGCGTCCAACGTCACCAACTCTGCCTGTGGAATTCCCTCGGCCAGCGCGCGCATCGCGTCGGGCGGCGTCACCGGGTCGTGTCGGCCCGCGATCACCAGTGTGGGCACGCCGATGCGGACGAGGTCCGTACGCTGATCCATGTCGCGGATGGCGGCGCAGCAGGCGGCATAGCCCACCGGATCGGTCACGTTGAGCATGGCCTGGATCGCGGTGCACTCGGCGCGCTCGCGCTCGCGGAAGCCCGGCGTGAACCAGCGCTCCATGGTGGTGCCGATCACTGCGTTCATGCCGCCCTCGGCGAGTTGACATATGCGTGCTTCCCAGTCCTCGGGGCTGCCGAGCTTGGCCGCGGTATTGCACAGCACCAGACGTTCGAGACGGTCGGCGGCGTGGCTGCCGAGCCAGATGCCGGTCATGCCGCCCAACGAAAGCCCGCAGAAGTTAGCGCGCTCGATATCGAGCGCGTCGAGCAGGCCGAGCACGTCGCGGCCCAGGCGCTCGATGGTATAAGGACCCAGCGGGACGCTGCTGCGGCCGTGTCCTCGGGTATCGTAACGCAATACCCGAAAACGCTCGCTCAGCGCCGGAATCTGCGGATTCCACATCTCGAGCGCCTCGCCGAGCGAGCTGGAGAGCACCACCACCGGTGCATCCTCGGGACCGTCCTGGCGGTAGTGCAGACGCAGATCGTCGATTTCAGCTACGGGCATGATTCCTCCTCGCCGGTTGCTCCGTCGCACAGAGCGGCAACACAACCTATATGATTAATTACGTTAACTTAAAAATATAAATATCTATTTTTTCATATTTTTAGTGCTTGCGTTCCGCGCTGATGACATTGGGCAGCTGGCTCAGCCTGTCGAGCACCCGGCCGAGCTGCGGGATGTCCACGATCTCGATTTCGAGATCCATGATCACCGACTGGTCCTCGCGGTTGGTGCGCGTGTTGGCCGCGAGGACGTTGATCTTCTCGTTGGTCAGGGTCTGGGTGATGTCGCGCAGCAGGCCCTGACGGTCGAAGGCCTCGATGTGCACATCCACCGGATAGCTGTGCGGGCGCTCGCCCCAGTCCGCCTCGATCAGGCGTTTGCGCTGGGCGTCGGGCAGATTGAGGATGTTCGGGCAGTCGCTGCGATGGATGACCACGCCCTCGCCCTTGGTGATGTAACCCACCACCGGATCGCCGGGTGCCGGCTTGCAGCACTGCGCGAACTGGGTCAGCAGGTTACCCACGCCCTGCACCCGGATCGCGTCGCGGTCGGGTGCGCTGCTGCGCGTCGGCGCCTTGCGCACCCCGGCCGCGGGCAGCGTGGGCGCGGCCACCGGTCCCTGCATGGCCGAGGCAAGCTGGCCCGCACGCACGTCACCGCGGCCGATGGCGAGCAGCAGTTCGTCCGCCGTCTGCACGTGGAAGCGTCGCACCAGCACCTCCAGATCGGGCACCTGCACGCCCAGGCGCTGCGCCTCGCGTTCCAGGATCGCGCGACCGTCGGCCAGATGCTGATCGCGGTCGAGCTGGGCGAACCAGTGGCGCACCTTGGAGCGGTTGCGCGCACTGTAGAGGTAGCCCGTGTTGGGGTTGTACCAGTCGCGGCTGGGATTCGGCTCCTTGGCGGTGAGCACTTCGACCTGCTCGCCGGATTTGAGCAGGTAGCTCAGCGGCACGATGTGTCCGTCCACCTTGGCGCCACGGCAGCGATGGCCGATCTCCGAATGCACCGCGTAGGCGAAGTCCAGCGGCGTCGACCCCTTGGGCAGATCGAGCACGTCGCCGCGCGGCGTCATCACGAACACCCGGTCGCCGAACAGCTCGGTATGGAAGCTCTCCAGCAGCTCCTCGTCGTTGTCGCGGTGTTCGAGCAACTGGCGCAGGGAATTCACCGCCTTGTCCAGCGCCTCGTCCTGACGGCCGCCCTCCTTGTAGCGCCAGTGCGCGGCCACGCCCTGCTCGGCCAACGCGTGCATCTCGCGGGTACGGATCTGCACCTCGACCACCTTGCCCTCCGGGCCGATCACCGCGGTGTGCAGCGACTGGTAGCCGTTCTCCTTGCGGTTGGCGATGTAGTCGTCGAATTCCTTGGGGATATGGGTCCAGCGGCTGTGCACCACGCCGAGCACGGCATAGCAGGTGGACACCCGGTCGACCAGCACGCGCACCGCGCGGATGTCGTACAGATCCGAGATATCCGAATGCTTGCGCTGGATTTTCTTGTAGATGCTGTAGATGTGCTTGGGCCGGCCGTAGACCTCGGCCTCGATCCCCTCCTCGCCCAACGCGGCCTGCAATGCGCCGACGAAGGCCTTGACGTAAGTTTCGCGGGAGTCGCGGGTCTCCTCCAGGGCCTTGGCCAGGCGCTTGTAGGTCTGCGGCTCCAGGTAGCGGAAGGCGAGGTCCTCCAACCCCCACTTGAGCTGGCCGAGGCCGAGCCGGTTGGCCAGCGGGGCGTAGATGTCGAGGGTTTCGCGGGCGATGCAGCGACGCGTCTCGTAGGATTCCTCCGAGAGCAGCTGCAGGCGCTCGACGCGGTAGGCGAGCTTCACCAGCACCGCACGCACGTCGTCGACCATCGCCAGCAGCATGCGCCGCAGATGCTCCGCCTGTTCCGGCGGCTGCACGAATTCCTCGCGACATTCCTTGAAGGTGTTCAGCCAGTGGATGCTGCCGACCAGGCTCGCCATGGACTCGCCGAACTCCTCGGTCAGCTGCTCGGCACTCAACGCCTTGCGCAGCCGCGGATCGGCCAGCACGGAGGCCAGCACCGAGTCTTCGTCGGCGCCCATCGCGCGCAATTGCAGGGCGGCACTGCGTCCATCCGGACGCTTGCGCTCACGCACGCCGGCCGCGGCGATGTGAGCCAGCGCGCGCTGCATGTGCTCGCGCCGCACGCCTTCCAGGCCCTGCAGCAGCTGTTCGTCCTGCGAATGTCCCTCGGCGTCGCTCGAGGCTTCTCGTTTCATCGATCTTCGCGCTCCCGCGCGTTGTTCATGGCTTCATTCCGGCGCCTGCAGCACGCGCAGCGGCGGCACGCGCACGACCGACCGGGTGCCCCACAGGCCGACGGCCAGCACCAGCAGGGTACCCCCGGCGATGCCGGCGAACCAGAGGCCGGGATCGGGCGCATAGCCCAGGTTGAAGATGTGGACGGAAAGTCCGTAACCCAACAGGCTGGCCGAGGCGCTGGCTATCGCGCCGGCCAGTATACCGAGCCCGGCGAACTCCGCGGCCAGCGACAGCCGCAGCTGTCGGCGCGTGGCACCGAGCGCGCGCAACACGGCCAGTTCGCGGCGCCGAGTGGCCTGTGCCGCGTCCAGCGCCGCATAGAGGACGATCAGTCCGGCCAGTAGCGCGAAGGCGAACACGTATTCGACCGCACGCATCGCGCGCTGGATGATGGCGCGCACCTGAGCCAGCAGGCGGTCGACGTCGAACAGGGTGATCCCCGGATAGGCGCGTACCAGCGCCGGCAGAAAGGCGTCACGCTCCCGCGGCAGGTAGAAACTCGTGATCCAGCTCACCGGCAGTCCGGCAAGCATGCCCGGCGGCGCCACCACGAAGAAATTGGGCCGGAACGTATCCCACTGCACATCGCGCAGGCTCTGCACCGTCCCGGTGAAGGACTGTCCGGCCGTTTCGAAGCCCAGGCGGTCGCCCAGGCGGATGCCCAGTGTCTTGGCCAGCCCCTGGTCCACGGAAAACCCGCTGCGCTCGCCCGGCCGCCACCAGTGGCCGGCAACCACGCGGTTGCCCGCCTGCAGATCCGCGGCCCAGGAAAGATTGAATTCGCGGCGTACCAGACGCCGTGCCTGGGCGCTGGCGTAGTCGCGTCCGCGCACCGGGCGACCGTTGATGGTCATCAGGCGCGCACGCACCATCGGATAGAGCGCCGGCGGCGGCAGATCGTGTGCCGCGAACAGGGCGCGCACGCCGTCGCGCTGGCCGGTCTGGATGTTGATCGCGAACTGGTTGGGTGCGTCCGCGGGCAGGCTGCGCTGCCAGGTATCCAGCAGATGGCCGCGCACGAAGGCGAGCAGCAGCAGCGTGGCCAGCCCCAGCCCTACCGCCGCGAGTTGCACCGCGCCCAGTGCGCCGCGGCGCCCCAGGTTGCGCAGACCGTAGCGCCAGCCGAAACCGACGCCGGCGAAGCGTCCGCGGGCGAACCACAGCATCAACCCTCTGGCCACCGCCCAGAGCACCGCGACCGTGGCCGCACCGCCGCCGAGCACCCAGGACGACAGGCGCGCATCGCCGGTCTGCCACCACAGCAGGCCGCCCAGGGCGACCGCGGCCAGCGCCACGCTGATCCACACCGACGGCGGCGGCGAACCCAGATCGCGGCGCAGCACGCGCAGCGGCGGCACCCGTCCTACCTGCAGCACCGGAACGAGGCCGAAGCCCATCACCAGGATCAGACCGCTGGCCAGACCCACGGCGAAGGGCGTCCAGCCGGGCGCCGGCAACGCGCTGCCGAACCAGCCGGCCAGCAACGCGGCGAGACCGGCCTGCGCCAGCGCGCCGAAGGCCAACCCCAGCAGACTGCCGAAAAGACCGACCACGATCAGGCGCCAGACCGCAAGTTGGAGCACCCGACCGCTGCTTGCGCCGAGGCAGCGCAGGAGCGCGCTGCGATCGGCCTCGCGTCGCGCAAAGCTGGCCGCGGCAACGGCGATGGCACCGCCGCCGAGCAACGCCGAGGCCAGGGCCGCCAGGGCCAGGAACCGCTGCGCGCGGTCCAGGGCGGTGCGCAACGTCGGTCTCCCGCTGCGCACGTCCTCGACCTGCACGCCGGGCGGCGCATGCGACTTCAGCCAGCCACGCATGGCATCGACCGCCGTGGTATCGCCCACCAGCATCAGTTCGTGACGTACCCGGCTCTGCGGGGTGACCAACTTAGTCGCAGCCACGTCGGACAGCGCCATCACCAGGCGCGGCGCAAAATCGAACAGGCCCGCACCGGTCCCCGGCGCCTCGCGCAACACGCCCGCGAGGCGCAGACGGGTCTCGCCAAGCTGCACCTGATCGCCGACCTTGAGGTCCAGGCGCTGCAGGGCTTCCCGGCTGAGCCACACGCTGCCGGGGCTCGGCGGACCGTGCAGTGTCCGTTCCGGGCCGAATGGCGTCGACGAGAGTTTCACGTCGCCGAGCAACGGATACCCTGCTCCGAGCGCCCGCACCATCACCAGCACGGTACGCTCGCCGCTGAGCACCACGCTGGGAAAGCCCAGCGCATCGACCGTATTCAGATGCAGCGCGTGCGCGCGCTCACGTATGGGCCCAGGAATCGCATCCGCGTCGCTGACCACGAGATCCGCGCCCAACAGGCTGCTCGCCTGGGCATCCATGGCGCGCGAAACCCGGTCGGTGAAGATGCCCACCGCGCTGATCGCGCCCACGGCAACCGCAAGCGCCAGCGCGATCACGCGCAGTGCGCCTGAACGCAGATCGCGGCGCAGCGTGCGCCAGACCAGCCCTCCGGGCAGCCAGGCGCTCAGCATGTCGCGAGTCGGCCGGCGTGCAGGCGATAGCGGTTCGCGCAGCGGGCGGCCAGCGTTGGATCATGGGTGACCAGCACCAGCGCGGTCGACTGTTCGGCGTTGAGCGAGAACAGCAGTTCGATGACCTGTGCCCCGCTCGCCTCGTCCAGATTGCCGGTCGGCTCGTCGGCGAAGAGTACGGCGGGGCGCGTGACAAAGGCGCGCGCGATGGCCACTCGCTGCTGCTCGCCGCCGGAAAGCTGATGCGGGTAGTGTGCGCCGCGCGCCGCCAACCCGACTCGGTCGAGCACCGCCTGCGCGGCTTCGCGCGCGGGCCGCTCCAGCAGCTCCAGCGGCAGCATCACGTTCTCCAGTGCGGTCAACCCCGGCAGCAGCTGAAAGGACTGGAACACGAAACCGACGCGGCCAGCGCGCACGCCGGCGCGGCCATCCTCGTCCAGGGTGGAAAGATTCTGCCCGGCGAGAAAAACCTCGCCGGCGCTGGGCGCGTCCAGCCCGGCAAGCAGGCCGAGCAGGGTCGACTTGCCCGAACCCGAGGCACCCAGAATGGCCACGGACTCGCCACTGGCCACCTGCAGGTCGACGCCATCGAGTATCGTCAGGCGGCCTTCGGGACCTTCGACCGTCTTGGACAGCGCCATCGCGGCCACGGCGGCCGACGCGCTAGAATCTGCCGTCATGCGCTCCATCCTCGTCCGCTGCCTGTGCATCCTGCTGCTCGCCGCCGGCGCCGCCCATGCCGATGCGGCGCGCAAGGGCGTGATCCTGGTGCTCGGCGACAGCCTGAGCGCCGGTCACGGCATTCCGCTTGATGCCGGATGGGTGCACCTGCTCGCCGAAAAACTGACCCGGGAAGGCTATCCCTATCGCGTCGTCAACGCCAGCATCGGCGGCGACACCACTGCCGGCGGGCTCGCACGCCTGCCCGCCGAACTTGCGCGTTTCCGCCCGGCCGTGGTGATCGTCGAACTCGGCGGCAACGACGGCCTGCGCGGTACGCCGATCTCCACCTTCCGCGAGCAGCTGACACGGCTGGTCGACACGGCGCGATCTTCCGGGGCGCGTGTCCTGTTGCTCGGCGTGCGCATGCCGCCCAATTATGGCCCCGCCTACACGCAAATGTTCCATAAGGTTTACGACGAAGTGGCCGCCAGGACCGCTACGCCGCTGGTGCCGTTCCTGCTCAAGGGCGTGGCCACGCACCCCACCTTGATGCAATCCGACGGCATTCATCCGACCGCCGCCGCCCAGCCGCGACTCCTCGCCAACGTCTGGCCGACGCTCGAACCCCTGCTCGCGCGCTAAAACCCCAGACAACCCATGGCTGACAGCCACCTCACTGATCTGCAAAAATAACTAGCTTACTAATATTTACCCTGCAAGGAATTTCGATGGGCGCATCAGAAATCGCCGGACGTCCCGCGCAGGCTGTGGCCGAACACCCGCACTACGCCCGTCTCGGCGGCCTCAGCTGGCTGCATTTTCTCAACGACGGCGCAGCCAACTATCTGCCTGGCGTACTGCCCGCCGTGCTCATCAATCTGCATCTGCACGTCGGACTGGCAGGCACGATCATGGCCGCCCTGCTCATCGGCCAGGCCCTGCAGGCCTTCACCGGCTGGGTCGCCGACCGCGTCGGCGGCCGAGTGTTCATCGTCATGGGTGTGCTCGGGTCCAATCTGGCCGGGGCTTTGATCGGCTTCGCGCCCAGTCTGTGGGCACTGATTCCGGTACTGATCGTGATCGGCATTTCCAACGCCCTGTTCCATCCGCAGGCGCTGGCTGGCGCACGCGCACTGAGTCGAGGTCGTCAGGGCTTCGGTCTGGCACTGTTCCTGGTCGGCGGCGAGGTCGGCCGCGGCCTGTGGCCGCTGTTCGCCAGCCTGGTGGTCGCCGGCTGGCGATTGCACTACCTCTGGCTGCTGGCCATCCCCGCCCTGTTCAGCGTGCCGCTGCTGTGGGCGGCACTGCCGGTGCAGCCTCCGCGTCATCCCGATGCCAGGCCCATCGCCTGGGGCCGGCATATCGGACCGCTTTCCGCACTGGTGGGCTTTTCCAGCCTGCGCGCACTGATGATCTTCGGGTTGGTCACCTACCTGCCGATCATCTGGCACGATCGCGGCCACTCGCTGGTCGAGTCGTCGGCACTGATCAGCGTGTTGCTGGTGGTCGGCATCATCGGCAACGTCGGCGGCGGGCAGATCTCGGATCGCTTCGGCCGCAAGCGCGTGGTATTCACCGCGATTCTGGCCTCGACCCTCCTGCTTGCCCTGCTGCCGTTCGTGAACGGCATCGAACAGTGGGTAGTGCTGGGCCTGCTCGGAATCGCGCTGTTCGCCACCCTGCCGATCAGCATCGTGATCGGTCAGGACATCTTTCCGGAGAACCGCTCCATGGGCTCGGGCATCGCGCTGGGCGTGTCCAACGGCCTCGGTGCCGTGGCGCTGATCCTGTTGGGAGTGGTAGCCACTCACCTGGGCCTGATCGACGTGCTCTGGGTGCTGGTCGGCGTGGGCGCCGCAGCCACTCTGTTCAGCCTTGCGCTACCCGGGGCGGTCAGTCCCGCGCATCACTGAGCGCGGCCGAAGCCACGGGCACCACCGATCAGGCCCAGCGCACGAGCAGTTCGGCGATCTCGCCGACGTGGCGCACCGTGGCATCGGGGCGCGGATCGCCCGCCGGCCAGGCCGCACCGGTGGGATTGACCCAGACCGTGCGCATGCCCTGCGCGCGAGCGCCCTGCACGTCGGCATAGGGGTTGTCGCCGACATGCACGCACTCCCCCGCGGGCACGCCGGCAGCCGACAACGCGTGCCGGAAGATGCCGGGTGACGGCTTTGCGCTGCCCGCCTGTGCCGCGGTGATCACGAAATCGAAGTAATGGCCCACGCCGATGTGGTGCACGTCGGCATTGCCGTTGGTGATCGCGCCGACGCGGTAGCGTTCGCGCAGGCCTTCGAGCAGGTCGATGGCCTCGCGGTAGAGTTCGACCTCGTTGCGCGCCAGCCAGAACACCTTGAAGCCCTCCTCCACCCAGTCGCCCGCCAGCGCATGCGCGGCCGACAGCTCGGCCAGCCACTGCTTGCGCAGGCGTGTGAAGTCGTGCTGCATCTCCGGGAAGCGGTCGAAGTATGCGACGCGATGACGAATCAGCGCGTCGAGGTCGTACTGCCGCGCCAGTGCCGGGCAGGTGCGCTGCACCCACTCGAAAAACCTTGCCTCGGCTGCGACGATGACCGGCTCGCAGTCCCACAGCGTATCGTCGAGGTCGAAGGTGATGCAGCGAATCGGCATCGCCCTAGTGGCGGGCCCCGCTGGCCACGCTGTTGAAGTATTCCAGCGCCTTCTGAATCGCGAACATGGGCGCGTCGTCCACGCTGGCCGGATCGCTTTCGGAGGCGATGTCGCTGTAGAACTTGCGGAACGCGAGTATGTGCAGCGGCAGTTCCTTGGCGAAGAGGTCGTTCTGGTCGATGAAGAACTGCCCCAAGGCCACCACCGCAGCCGCACGGCGGTCGTCGTCCAGCTCCTCCGCCGCCTCGACCTCGACTCGCGGCAACTCGCCCGCAGCCCCGTTGATGCGGAATACCACGACCGAGTCTCCAGCCACCGCGTCGTCCAGCGTGAAGTCCGGGCGCAGGTTGAGGTGCCCCTTGGCGCGAATGTGGTCCATCGGCTGGAACACCTTGCTGGACATGTTGATGCCCCACAGCTCGAGGTCCTCGCGCAGTGTGCGCGCGGCCTCGCTTCCGGCCAGGGCATGCAGGGTCTGGGCATAGGCCATGTCCCAGATCCAGACCTGGCCGTATTCGGGCAGCACGTCGCCCTCGGCGCGCAGGCCGGCGCGGGCGTCGGCGGGGAAACCGGGTGCGAAGCGCACGCTGATCTCTAGCATCGTCTATCTCCTGTGCGCGTTGCGATAACCCGATTCTAACATTCCCGACCGCATCGCTCAGCCAAGCCAGACCCGCGCATTGCGGAACAGGCGCAGCCAGGGCGAGTCCTCGCCCCATTCCTCCGGGCACCAGGAGAACTGCACGCTGCGGAAGGTTCGTTCCGGGTGCGGCATCATGATGGTGAACCGTCCGTCTTCCGAGCACAGTCCGGTGATGCCGAGCGGCGAGCCGTTCGGGTTTTCCGGGTAACGCTCGGTCGGCTGAGCATGGCGGTCGACGTAACGCAGCGTGACCAGACCCGCGCGCAGCACGGCCTCCGCCGTATTGTCGACGAACTGGGCTCGGCCCTCGCCGTGGGACACCACGATCGGCAATACCGAACCCTGCATGTCTGCAAACAGGATCGACGGCGAAGGCGTCACCTCGACCATGACGAGACGCCCTTCGAACTGCTCCGAGGCATTGCGTTCGAAGCTCGGCCAGTGGCCGGCACCCGGAATCAGCGTCTTGATCTGCGACATCATCTGGCAGCCGTTGCACAGGCCTATGCCGAAGGTGTCGGAACGGTTGAAGAAACTCTCGAAGGCGTCGCGCGCGCGGGGATTGTAGAGAATCGATTTGGCCCAGCCGCCGCCCGCCCCGAGCACGTCGCCATACGAAAACCCGCCGCCGGCAGCCAACCCATGGAAGTCGGCCAGATCGACCCGCCCGGCGATGATATCGCTCATGTGCACATCGACCGACTCGAAACCGGCGCGATGGAAACTCGCGGCCATCTCGACCTGGCCGTTGACGCCCTGCTCCCGCAACACGGCCACGCGCGGTCGCACGCCGCGGGCGATATAGGGTGCAGCCACGTTATCGGCCGGATCGAAGCCCAGGTGCGCGTGCAGTCCCGGATCGTCCGCCGCGCCCAGGCTGGCGAACTCCTGCTCGGCACAGTCCGGATTGTCGCGGAGGGCCTGCATGCGATAGCTGGTCTCGCCCCACACACGCTGCAGCGCCGCTCGCTCCTCGCGATAGAGCACGCGGTTACCGGCGCGGATAACGACCGCGTCGTCGTCGGCCAGGGTGCCGATCACCTGGGTGTGGCGACCGAGGCCGCATTCCTCGAAGGCCATCAGCACCTCGTCGACATCCACGTGCCGCACCTGCAGAACCGCACCGAGTTCCTCGGCGAACAGGCAGGCGAGCGGCTCGCGCACATCGCCAAGATCGACATCCACTCCGCAATGACCGGCAAACGCCATCTCGCACAGCGTGGCCAGCAGCCCGCCGTCGGAACGGTCGTGGTAGGCCAGCAGGCGGCCGTCGCGATTCAACGTTTGCACGGCCTCGAAGAAGCCGCTCAATGTTTGCGGCGCATCGAGGTCGGGCGCCTGATGGCCGAGCTGACCGAAGGCCTGCAACAGGGCCGAGCCGCCCAGGCGGTCGCGTCCCTTGCCGAGATCGACCAGTACGAGATCGGTATCGCCGACATCGGTGCACAGCTGAGGCGTCAGCGTGCGGCGTACGTCCTCGACCGGGGCGAAGGCGGAGACGATGAGCGAGAGCGGCGCGGTCACGGCGCGCTTTTCGCCGCCCTCGTGCCAGACCGTCTTCATCGACAGGGAATCCTTGCCGACGGGAATCGCGATCCCCAGCGCCGGACACAGCGCCTCGCCCACCGCACGCACCGTGTCGTACAGCGCGGCATCCTCGCCGGGATGGCCTGCGGGCGCCATCCAGTTGGCCGACAGGCGCACCTCGCCAAGCCGCGGCACCGCAGCCGCGGCCAGATTGGTCAGCGCCTCGCCGATCGCCATGCGACCGGAGGCGGCCGGATTGAGCAGCGCCAGCGGCGGACGTTCGCCAATGGCCATCGCCTCGCCGGTATAACCGTAGAAATCGCTCAGGGTCACGCCGACGTCCGCTACCGGCACCTGCCAGGGCCCGACCATCTGATCGCGCGCAACCAGGCCGCCGACGGTGCGGTCGCCGATGGTAATCAGAAAACTCTTGCTCGCCACGGAGGGCATCCGCAGCACGCGACGTACCGCTTCATCCAGGGCAATGCCATCGAGCGACGGCGCCGCATGATGGACGGTCGTACGTTTCACGTCGCGCAGCATCTTCGGCGGCTTGCCCAGCAGGACCTCCATGGGCAGGTCGACCACCGTTTCCTCGAGCTGGGCGTCGCCGACCACCAACTGCTGCTCCGCAGTGGCCTCGCCGATCACCGCATACGGGCAGCGTTCGCGCTCGCACAGGGCGGCGAAGGCATCCAGGCGCTCGCTGTCGACGGCGACCACGTAGCGTTCCTGAGCCTCGTTGCACCAGATCGCGAGCGGCGACATGTCGGGATCGTCGTTGGGCACCGCGCGCAGTTCGAAGCGACCGCCCCGACCGGCGTCGTTGACCAGTTCCGGCACCGCATTGGACAGGCCGCCGGCGCCGACGTCGTGCACCGACAGAATCGGGTTGTCCGCACCCAGGGCGGCGCAGCGGTCGATCACCTCCTGGCAACGGCGCTGCATTTCAGGGTTGCTGCGCTGCACCGAGGCAAAATCCAGCACCTCCTCGCTCGCTCCGGTGGCCATGCTGGATGCAGCTCCGCCACCCAACCCGATCTGCATTGCGGGTCCGCCGAGCACCACGATCTGCGCGCCGGGCGGTATCGGTTGCTTGTCGACCAGATCGGCACGTATCGCACCGACGCCGCCCGCCAGCATGATCGGCTTGTGGAAACCGCGCACCTCGTCACCGTCGACACCGGCTACGCGCTGCTCGTAGGTGCGGAAGAAACCCGCAATACCCGGGCGGCCGAATTCGTTGTTGAAGGAGGCACCGCCGATGGGGCCCTCGAGCATGATGTCCAGGGCGGACACGATGCGCCCCGGCTTGCCGTGGTCGATTTCCCAGGGCTGCTCGAAGCCCGGTATGCGCAGATTGGAGACGGCAAAACCGGTTAGCCCGGCCTTGGGGCGCGCACCGCGCCCGGTCGCTCCTTCGTCTCGGATCTCGCCGCCGGAGCCCGTCGCCGCCCCGGGAAAGGGCGAAATCGCCGTGGGGTGGTTGTGCGTCTCGACCTTGATGCAGGTATGCACCGCCTCGCGAGATTCGACGTAGCGCATGCCGCCGGCCTCCGGCGCAAAACGCACCGTGGCCTCGGGGCCGGCGAATACCGCAGAGTTGTCGTGATAGGCGGACAATATGCCTTCCGGCGCATGCCGGTAGGTATTGCGGATCATCTCGAACAGGCTCTTGTCCTGAGCCTTGCCGTCGATCACCCAGCTGGCATTGAAGATCTTGTGCCTGCAATGCTCCGAATTCGCCTGCGCGAACATCATCAGTTCGGCATCGGTCGGGCTGCGCCCCAGCGCGGTGTAGTTTTCCGCAAGATATTCGATCTCGTCATCCGACAGCGCGAGACCCAGATCGCGATTGGCGGCCTGCAGGGCCTCCATTGGCTGCTCGCCGAGCTCGATGTGGCCGAGCGGCGCCGGCGTCGCCTCGCGGAACAGCACCAGTGCGTCCTCGCAGGAATCAAGCGCCGCCTCGGTCATCCGGTCGTAGAGCGCCCGGCGCAGACCGTCGCGCGTCGTTTCGTCGATCGGGGCATTCAGGCTCACGCGATAAACCACGCCGCGCTCGACGCGCTCGACTACCTCCAACCCACAGTGCTGCAGGATGTCCGTCGCCTTGCTCGCCCACGGCGATATGGTGCCCGGGCGTGGGGTCACCACGCATTCGAGCATTGCGGAGGCATCGGCTCCGGAGAATGGCAAAGCATCGTCGGTTACACCCAGCACGGCCTCCAGGCGCACATGCTCGTCCGCATTCAGAGCACGCACCGGAAAGGCGAAAAATACAGGGTGTGCCACCACGTCGGCGGCCGCAGGTGCGACGGCTTGCAGTTTTGCCAGCAGTCGCGCGCGGCGGAATTCTGATAATGCGGCGGGTCCCTGTAGCAACAACATGGCGATCGGTCCGGTCTGTCGAAGAGGCGCAATCATACTAGGAATGCCGCCCCACACGCATGTCACCAATGATGTACCCACAAGCGGTGCTCAATCGGTTATAATTGCCGTCTTCCAAAGGGGGCGACCTGGCTTCGACGTGGGTCGCGAAACCGGAGGTGCATGCCGAGGATGTAGCTGCCCTCGTAAAACACGCTGCAAATCTATAGTTGCCAACGACGACAACTACGCACTCGCCGCTTAAAACCCGGTAGGGGTGCCGTCTGACTGAGTCTGTGCTTGTGCACTCAGACCCAGGCGTCGACTCTCACAAGCTCGCGACGACGCTCTCCCGGGGCCGAATCGTTAAAACCTAACTGGGATCGCCGACTGTTTTCCCTGCCCGTCGGGTAGCAGGCGGTTAAACTCAAAGACTGGGATAAGCATGTAGAGCCGAAGGCAGAGGACTTGCGGACGCGGGTTCGATTCCCGCCGCCTCCACCAATTCAATTCCCAGTAACATCCAAGAAAGTCCGAAAGCCCGCGTAACAGCGGGCTTTTTTATTGCCTGCTTGTCCGATAGCGTCTAAAGTTACCCCATAGAATCCTGAATCCAGCAGGGGTAACTATTGGGGTTACCCCAAGACTGACGGAGCAGTTACCCCAAATGCCGCTTACAGACACAGCCATCAAGAAGGCCAAGCCCGAGGCCAGACAGCGCAAGCTCTATGATGAACGGGGCCTGTTCCTGCTGATCAGCCCCAAGGGCGGCAAGTGGTGGCGATTCAAGTACCTGTTCGACAGCAAGGAAAAGCTGCTCTCCCTCGGCACCTACCCCGACGTGAGCCTGAAAGACGCCCGAGACCGGCGGGACGAAGCCCGCAAACAGGTTGCGGCTGGCATCGATCCCGGTGAACACCGCAAGGCCAAGAAAACGGCGAAGGTAGCGAAGCAGGCCAACAGCTTTGAAGTAGTGGCGCGTGAATGGTACGCCAAGCACTCCCCCAACTGGTCCGCCAATCATGGCGACCGGATCATCCGCCGTCTGGAGCGAGACATCTTCCCCTGGGTCGGTGCCTCCCCGGTAGCCGACATCACCGCCCCACAACTGCTGGAAGTGATTCGCCGTATCGAACAACGGGGAGCCCTGGAAACCGCCCACCGCGCCCTGGGAAACTGCGGCCAGGTCTTCCGCTATGCAGTGGCCACCGGACGGGCTGAGCGCGATCCAAGCGGCGACTTGAAGGGCGCACTCCCGCCAGTGAAAGGCACGCACTTTGCCGCAGTGACGGACCCCAAAAAAGTCGGCGGGGTACTCAGGGCAATAGACGCCTATGAAGGCACCCTGATTGTGCGCTGCGCCCTCCGCCTTGCTCCGCTGGTCTTCGTGCGTCCTGGAGAACTACGCCATGCCGAATGGGCGGGCATCGACCTGGATGCCGCCGAATGGCGATACACGGTCTCCAAGACGAACACCCAGCACATCGTTCCCCTATCCCGCCAGGCGGTCGAGATATTGCAGGAGCTTCACCCGCTCACCGGCCGGGGGCGATATGCATTCCCCAGCGCAAGGAATCCCAAAGGTGACCGCCCGATGAGCGACAACGCCATCCTTTCAGCCATGCGGCGCATGGGTATCGAGAAGGACGAAATGAGCGGCCACGGCTTCCGGGCGATGGCGCGAACCATCCTCGATGAAGTGCTGGGCTTCCGCCCCGATTACATCGAACACCAGCTTGCCCACGCCGTGCGTGATCCCAATGGCCGCGCCTACAACCGCACCGCGCACCTGCCGGAACGGCACAAGATGATGCAGGTCTGGGCTGACTACCTCGACAAACTGAAAGCAGGCGCGGAGATTGTACCAATTAACCAAAGCGCCTGAACGAAGCCACCGGGGAGCCCCTTGGGGGCGGACGGGTTGGCGGGCGGGGGCTCAAAAAAGCGGAGGCAATTTACACATAATGCAAATTATGCGGCGAAGCGGACAGCGCGGTTTTTGCGCTGCGCATATATTCCGCAGCTTATTGTTCAGTGTGCCGACACCGACCTGGTTGGGTAGCAGCGGCCGACCCTTTACCGAAGCCCCCGGCAATTGGGGCGGGAAAGACAGCGCAGTCGCGGGGCGCGGCGGCTGGGCGATAGCCGATGCCATGGCCAGCGGCACGAAAGCGGTAACGAAGGGTAACCATGCCAGCAAGGGGCACTGAGCCGGTTGCGGAGTTTACGGAGCATCTGGCGGTGATGAACCCCGGCACGATGCAGCCCGCTGCGGAGCCGCAAGCCCTTGGCCCCCGCTGTTTGGGGGCGAAGGGTGCAGTGGCGGAGTGCGGGCGGGAACGGAGGGGACGGAACTCGACCGGAGCCACTTAGCCAGTCTGCCGGAGCTTGCGGAGGCAGTCTGGCGGCTCCGAATCTTGGCACGGCGCAGCCCGGCGCGGCGCTTGCCGCGTAGCTTGCAAGCGGCGTGACGGGTGGTCAGATCAGTCTTTGTACTCCCGGAATCCCGTCAACACGTCAGCAAACGACTTCGGCGCGTACTTCTCGAAACCTTCCTGATCCACATACACAAAATCGTATGTCACATCTGACTGCGTGGCGTTGATGTCCTCGCACCACTGGCGCAGCCGTTGTGTTTTCAACGGCACATCCAGGTCTTCCTGTCCCTTGGTCTCGACCACCACAATCCGGCCATCGGACAGCTTCACGAAGAAGTCGGGATAGTAGTTGGATATATCGCCGTCCGCATTCACGTAATCCAACTTGAAGTGCACCGCCAGATAATTCTTGGCGTAGGACACCACATCGCTGCAATCCTCCAGAAAACTGGCGAATCGCAGCTCGAAATGACTGTCGCCGATCACGCGATTGAATACGCTCTTTTTCGGCATCAGATAGCCCTGATCTTTAACTACAAAGGGCCGGGTCTGACGCAGCTTGATGGTATCCCGGATTTCCGCGTCGCCTTTGTCGCGCACGGTCAGATCGTTGATCGCTTTCTTGAAGGTCTCGATCACCGTCTTGGTGGCCGCCAGTTCGGACAGATTGCGCAGCGTGTTCGGTGATTCCAGATCAACCGCCTGGCTGAACAGTGCATCCTGAATAAACGCCTTGATCTTGCCGTACAGCACATCGTAGCCACTCACCAGCCGCAGCTCTTTCATCACGGTCTGGGCAAAGTAACCGATCACACTGCGATAGTCCGCTACTCCGGCGGTATCCAGTATCGTGGTATGCGTCACCTCGCCGGTGGTAATGTCCTTGAACACAATCTCGCGCTGTTCCTCCTCGCTGAAGGTCTGGTAGATCACCGGCTGGAATGTCATTGCCCCCGCATCCAGATCGCCCAGGTTCTTATACTCACGATAAACACGCGGCGTCAGCACCGGGATTTCAATATCCAGCGCCTCAATGTCTTTCTTCTCATTACTGTTATCGACTTCCACCACCAGTGGCGTTTTGGGCTTGGTGCCTTCGCCCATGGCCTTGTGTTCCAACTCCACACCCTCGGCCTGAATGGACTCAACAAAGTCCATGAAGGCATCCGTACCCACCACACTGACGTATTCCTCCACCCCACCGGGGTACATCTTGCGCAAGCCGCGCCCCAGCGTTTGCTCCGGCAGAATATTGCTCTTGGCCGAATAGGCCCGCAGTCCGACGATGGTGGTCACGTTGCGCACGTCCCAGCCTTCCTTGAGCATCAGTACGGAAACAATCGCCTTGTAGGGGCTTGCCAGTGAGTCGATCTCGTTCGATTGCTGGCGCAGCTTCTCCAGTTCCTCCTTGGCCTTGCCCGAGGCCGCTTCGGAAATCTCGCCGTTGTTCTTGGTATGAATCACCAACACCGCATCTTTGAGATCGGGGTATCGCCCTTCCAGGTACTCCGCCACGTCATCGCAGTTCTTGGTGTCGTCGGTCATCACGAACAGGATGGCCTTCTTGTCCAGCTTCTGGTGTTCCTCATACGCCTTGCGCCATTCGATCACGCCCAAGTCGATATAGTCCGCATACTTTTCCGTGTACTTGGAGCTTTGGCGTTCTGACAGCTTGGCGCGGCTTGCTGCATCGGGCAGGACCGGATGCTTCACCACGTTCTGCGAGATCGCCTCCACCAGCGGATAGTCCGCCACCGTCTGCACAAAGATCGCGCCATTGTTGTGTTTTGGCGTGGCGGTCACATCCAGTTGTAGAGAAAGCGCGCCCCCTTTTTGCAACAGCCGGTTGTGAATATCCTGAATCGATTGAAACCAGGCAAGTCTCGCGTCATGGATATGGTGCGCCTCATCGTTGAGCACCATCAACTCGTCGATGTCGCGCACAATCATGCCCAGGTCCACCTTGGAGTCAGTGGTTCCACCCGTCGGTCGTTTACCCAGGAAATAGTCCATGGTGTTGTCGTCATCCGGTGACGGCGGAATATCCTCTCCGGCATAGACGCGATGGATATTGGTCAGAAAGATATTGCCAACCGGATGGGTGACGTTCACCTCGTCCTGCTTGTGCAGGGTCAGTTGAAAATCGTCCCGCCAGTTTCGGCCATCGAAGCCGTTATCGGGCAGCACCGGGTCTTCAAAGAAAATCCGCAAGCCCTGAAAATCCTTGTAGATGCGATCCAGCACGATGATGTTGGGCGCGATCACCAGAAAGTTGCGCGACAGCTCCGAATCCGGCTCATACAGCTTGTGATAGAAACTCCAGGCCAGCGCCAGACTCATCACCTTGGTCTTGCCGCTGCCGGTGGCCATCTTGATCACATAACGCCGCCAGCTTTCATCGAACATCTGCGCCGACACCGCGCCTCTGCTGTCGAAGCGCATCAGGTCGAACTTGTCCTTCGCACCCACCACGTCATACAGGTAGATCACAGTCTCCAGCGCCTCACGCTGGGCGAAGAAGTATCGAAACTGTGTATCCGTACCGTCCGCCTGCATCTGCAAGTGCGGCTCCTTGAACCACCAGTTCAGCAGGCTCTTGCTGGTATCACTCGCGCCCACATAACCGCTGCCTCGGAATTCCTTGACCTTCTTGCGCAGGCTGGCCACCAGGGGTGGCATCAACTTGTCCATGCTGGTGTCGCGCAAGGCCTCGTCCGCCGGAAACCAACGGATCTCGGGATCGAGAATGGCGTGCGGCGAGTTGGGGAAGTCAGGATGCAGGGCCACTATTTCTTCCCTCCCACGCTGACTTCCACGATGGTCATGGTGTCATTACCAAAAATATCCACCACCTTCACGGCGATCTTGCGCCGTCCCGGCGGGCATTCGTGCGCCACGCTGGTCAGCTCCAGCGAGCGGTCCTTCTTGGTGCGAAAGCTCTGCCACTCATTCTCGAACACGTAGTCGCCGGTCCACTGTTCCTCGGTCTCGCCGGTTTCCGCGTTCTGGATGCGCACGATCTCGCGCTTGCTTTCGAAGTCGAAGTCCACCGACCAGTAGTCGATCCAGTCGGTCCAGTGCTGGGTCAGTTGTTCGCGGGTAATCACGCCGTCCTTGTCCTTGCTCACCTTCACGATCTGGCCCCGCTCCACCACGATGCGGTTGCCCTTCTTCTTCAGGCTGGCCTCTGCGTTGGCGATGGAGTCCTGCGAATAGAACACCGAAAAATCGGTCAGCTCCACCGCCACCGTGTTCTTCTTCACATGCGGCTTTACCTCGATGAAGGAGACATCGTGGAATACCACCTGATTCTTCTCTACCGCTCGCTTGTCGAACACCTCGGCGGGGATGTACTTGGGCGCAATGTCGATGCCCTTGCCGCGCGCCTCGTCCAGCACATTGGGAAACAAGCCCATCTCGAACTCGAAGCCGAGGATGTCCACCTTCGTGATGTGCTTCTTGCGGCACTCAAGGATGATCTCCTCCACGAACAGCCGGGTGACCGGCATGTTCACCGGCCCCACCGCCACCAGCCGCCCGGCGCGCTTGCCGTTGAAGGTGGTAAAGCCCTCCACCTGCTCCGCCCGGTAGGCGCGCAGGATCAGATCGAGGAAGGCCGCTTCCTTCGCCGCCAACTGCTGCTGTTTCTGCTCCTCGCGCAGGTCGGGATTGACGCCGATGTAATGCTGGCGCTCGTACTTGCCCAAGTTGAGGATTTCAAAGGCGCGGTAGTCCTTGCCGTCTTCTTTTAACTGACGCTGCACGCCGATCATGCGCTTGCGGGTGGTGTGGATGGCGAACTTGCCCAGATCGCTGGCGATCCATTTGCGGCCGAGTTTTTCCGCCACGGCGGCGGTGGTTCCGGAGCCAGTGAAAAAATCTGCGATTAGGTCGCCTTCATTGGAAGATGCTTTAACAATGCGTTCAAGCAAGTCCTCGGGTTTCTGTGTCGGGTAATCAATTCGTTCGCTGGACGTATTAGCGACTCTCCCAATATCGTTCCAGTTCGTGGTTAAACGTTTCCCGCCCTTGGTTTCATCTAGGTATGTTTTTAATCCGTCTAGGCGCGGGGTTCCATCACGTTTGAGAAGAATTTTCCCTTCATCCCACCACGCTTCAAGCTGTTCCAACGTCGCACCCCACGACCTGTTATCTGGCGGCTTTGTTCCGCGCCACTCGAATTGTCTTTCGGGATTTCTGCCGGAAAATGTTAAATCTCTTCCGGTGAAAAGCCGGCCGTCTTTGTCTTCCTTATACCGGCTTAGCTGAGCATCGCTATAGTCTGTATATTGTTCATTAAACGAATACTTTTTGGATTTTGAAAAAAACCATATTGTGTCATTGGCTCTAACATATCCTTGCGATTTCATGTTATGGGCATTGGTTCTCTGCCAAACTATTTCATTGACTAAATTGTCCTTACCAAAAATCTCGTCCATTACAAGACGTATATGACTATTCACCCGCCAATCGCAATGCACATAAATACTCCCATCCTCCGCCAGCAAATCCCGCATCAGCACAAGGCGCTCGTAGATCATGGCAATAAAGGAATCCGCGCCTTTGCCCCAAGTGTCGCGGTAGGCGATCTCTTCGAGGATGTTCGGCTTCTTGGTGAAGGTGTCGCCGCCGATCTCGATGTCCATGGAGAAGTCGGCGCCCACGTCGAAGGGCGGGTCGATGTAGATGAGCTTGAGGCCGCCCTGTTTCTCGATCTCCTCGCGCAGCGGGCCGTTTTTGAGTGATGACAGGATCAGCTTGTTATCGCCCCAGATCAGCTTGTTGGTCCAGCCCTGGAGCTGTCGGCCACGGTTGTCCATGGAGAACAGGTCGCCCATGATCGGGTTGTCCTCCGGCTTCTCGGCGCGCGGCTCGTCCACCTGCTCGATGGTCTGAAACGGCAGCACGATGTTGCAGACCTCGTTGGTCTTGCCGTTCCACACCAGCTCCACCTCGCGCTTGTCGTCGAACAGCAGAAAGCGGTACTTCTCCGGCAGCGGCTTGTCGGCCTCCAGCAGCTTGATGATGTCGCGCTTTTCGTTGTCGGCGAGCTTCAGCGATCCGCGCCCGGCGTGGCTGTCACCCTTCACCTTCCCTGATTTCCCGTTACCCGCCATATCCGGCCCCTTGCTGCTTGTTGTTCTTGGTTGATTGGTTCATTTCGCCACTCTCTTGCGCCCGGCAGCCGGGCCCGGTTCGACGGGAATATCGTTACGCTCGCAGTAATCCATGATCAGGACCGCCACCATGTTGGCGATGGAACGGTGCTCCCGCTCCGCCGCCGTGCGCAGCGCCTCTTTCAGTTCCGGTTCGATACGAAAGGTCAGCGTAGTGGTCTTGGCGGTGGCCATGGTTTCCCTCAGTTCTGGCGGGCTACTGTGAATGTACTGTAATGTACTGCAACATCCCATATAATCCAATGGATATAGAGCAAAACACTTCAGGAGGGACGCATGGCCCGGCACTACTCCACCAGGAATTTCTTCCGGCAGATACCTAATGCCCTGCTGGCTTTGAACGGCCAAGGGAGCCGGCAGTCATGAAGCCGTGGGAATCCGACAATTGCGCCGCAATGCGGGCGCACTATGCGGTGTACTCCATCCCGCAGGCGGCAGCTTTGTGGTGTGGCGTCCCTGAGGACCAGGTCGAGGAAATTGTCCGAGAAGCCGTCCAGCTATCCCCAACGGGACTGGGGCGTAGTATCTGGCGGCATCCGGCGGTGCCTTGCCTCGAACCGAGGAGCCGTGCCATCGCAGAAGCCGTCGAGTCCGGCGAACTTCCGCACGGGCGGGAAGACGGTTCAACCGTCGCCTCGGGCGATCATGTCGCCTACGAGCGGAGGCATTTTTTCGGGCGCGACCTCAGGGCTTGGATGGAGAAAGCATTTCCGAATGAGAAGCCGGCATTCCTGTTCGACGACATTGAACGCAGCACGCACACAGCTATAAGCACAGACGCCTACCGCGCATTGAAAGCCGAGCACGACAAGCTGGCATCCCGCCTGGATACAGCCAAAACCGAGTACAAGAAATTACGGGAGCAAAAGGAATCCATTGAGGCGGAGCGGGACTCCCTCAAGGCTATGGTCGATAAGCTCGGAGCACCCAGTGAACGGGCCGAGTCCACCTATCAGAACATCATTGCCGCCCTGCTCGACTGTATTGCAGGAAATCTTCCCGGCGTGGAGAAGCATTCCTCCTTTCCCAGCGAGGCCAAACTGATCGACGCGATAGACGAGCATTTCCGTGGGTACGGGGGCTTATCAAAGAGCAATCTTTCCCGCAAGTTTCCCGAGGCGAAACGCGCCCTGCAAACTCGCTAGTTCCGCAATTGCGGCGATCGATGCTGCAATTGCGATGCTGCGCGGGAGTCGTGACATAACAATCGGTAACCATGTTCAACAACGCCTATGGAGGCGCAAACATGGCTACCGCAATCCTCAGACTTCCCGCCGTCAAGGCCCGCACCGGGCTTTCCCGCAGCACGATCTATCTACGTATTTCCGAAGGTCGCTTTCCAAAACCCGTATCCCTCGGCGGCCGTGCCGTCGGGTGGGTCGAAGCGGAAATCACCGATTGGCTGAACCAGCAGATCGAGGCCAGCCGCAAGGCTGCGCACTGAGGGGAGGCCGGGACCATGACCGCAAACAGAAAGGGCCGCGCTGGCTGGCACCAGGCGACCCCGAAGACTTCAAATCACCCCCGTAATTCTACCGGCATCGTTTCCCGCGTAAAAGCGGCCGTCATGACCCTCGCCGTGTGGAGCTGGTTCCCCATCGGACTGGCGCAGCGGATCAACCGCATGGGAGGGCCGCGTGATGAATAATGCGATCTCCCAATTCCGCGATGCGATGCGAGCTGCCGGGCTGGAGCCGCCGGACGTTCTCGAACCGGGCAAGCTGCATCGCTTCCCTGGTGCCGGAAAGCGCCCGGCTAACCGGGCCGGGTGGTGTCTGTTGTTCGATGACGGGCTGGGAGGTTGTTTCGGTGACTGGTCTTCCGGGTTTTCCGAGACCTGGCAGGCGAAGCGGGACAAGCCCTTGTCACGGGCCGAACGGGCCGCCTTCGCCCATCGTGTGGAAGCAGCAAAGAAGCAGGCCGAGGCAGAGCGCCACACCCGGCAGGCTGAGGCTGCGACCCGTGCCGCTGCGACCTGGAACGCAGCGACACCCGCCCCCGGCAATCACCCCTACCTGATCCGCAAGCGTATCCGGCCGCACGGCGCGAGGATTCACAAGGGCGCATTGACGGTGCCGGTAATGGACTTCACTGGCAGGCTGACCAGCCTGCAATTCATCGCTGCCGATGGCGGCAAGCTGCTGCTCTCCGGCGGGCGCAAGCTGGGCTGTTTCATTCCCGTGGCGGGCGATATGAAAGACCCCGCCCGCGTGATCCTCTGCGAGGGCTGGGCCACCGGCTGCACCCTTGCCGAGGATGAACCGGCCACGCGGGTGCTGGCCGCCATCGACGCGGGCAACCTGGAGCCGGTCGCGCTAGCTGCCCGCCACCGTTGGCCTTCCGCCGAACTGGTGATTGCGGGTGACGATGACCGGCTGACTGCTGGAAATCCCGGCGCTACCACGGCCAAGGCCGCCGCTATTGCATCGGATGGGCTGCTGGCCCTGCCCCAGTGGCCGGAGAATGCCCCGGAACATTTGAGCGACTTCAACGATCTGGCTGTGTGGCTGGCCCAGCAGGTTGAACAAGGGGGTGGTGTATGACTGCCGACCTGTTGAAGTCCGCCGCGCCACCGCCGGAGGATTGGCCGGAACTGGTGCCGCTGGATGCACCCAATCTTCCACGTCTCGATCTCGTACACCTGCCGGGCTGGGCCGGGGACTATGCCCGTGCCATTGCTGCCGATACCGAGACGCCACCGGAACTGGCCGCCGGTATGGTTCTGGTCGCCTGTGCTACCGCTGCCACCCGCCGTCTGCGGGTGATGGTGAAGCCGGGTTACTTTGAGCCCTGCAACCTGTGGGCCGTGGCCGCCCTGCCACCCGGCAACCGCAAGAGTGCCGTGCAGTCCGCCGCCACTGCGCCGCTGGTCGCCTGGGAGCGCGATCAGGCCACGATCATGGAATCGGAGATCAAGCGCATCACCAGCGAGCGCAAAACACTGGAGGCCCGCGCCAAGGAGAAGCGCAGCAAGGCCGCCAAGGAGAAGGACAACGGCAAGGCGGCGGAGCTGGCTCGGGAGGCCGCCGACATCGAGGCCGAACTTCCCGACATCCCCATGCAACCGCAGATATGGACATCGGACGCCACCCCGGAACGGTTGGGCGCACTGCTGGCCGAGCATGGCGAGTGCATGGCCTGGCTTTCCAGTGAAGGTGGTGTCTTCGACCTGCTGCAAGGCCGTTACTCCAACGGCATCCCCAACCTGGACCTGGTGCTGAAGGCCCATAGCGGCGATGCGGAACGGGTGGACCGGGGCAGCCGTCCGCCGGTCTTCCTGAAAGGCCCGCGCCTGAGTATCGGCCTGAGCCCGCAGCCAGATGTATTGCGGGGACTGGCGGCCAAGCCGGGATTCCGGGGCCGTGGCCTGCTAGGGCGATTCCTCTATCTGCTGCCGCCGTCCCCGCTGGGGTATCGCGCTTTGCAGTCCAATCCTGTACCGGAAGGGGTGCGCGACGCCTATGCGGCCGGTCTCCGTGCCATGTTGGATTGGGAGCCCGCCACCAACGAACACGGAGGAGAGGAAAGGCCGCACCTGCTACGCCTGAGCGATGAAGCCTATGCGGAGTGGTACGCCTTTGCCCAGGCCATCGAGGTGCAGATGCAACCGGGCCGGGAGCTGGAGCATTTCACCGACTGGGCAGGCAAGGCACCGGGCGCGGCGGCTCGTCTGGCCGGGGTACTTCATGCCATCAAGCACGCACACGGCACACCCTGGGAGGCCGCCATCACCGCCGACACCATGACCGCCGCACTGGAGATCATGGCCGTCATCGCCCGTCACAGTCTGGCGGCACTGGACATGATGGGGGCCGACCCAACCATTGCCGCCGCCCGGCTGGTGTGGGACTGGATTGAACGGGGCCGACTGACCCACTTCACCGTGCGCGAAGCCTTCAACGCCCTGCGCGGCACTTTCCCCCGCGTCGCCATGCTGCGCGAAGCTCTGGAGGCATTGGAAGAGCGTGGCTACCTGGAGGTAATCGAACCACCCCGTGATGGTCCCGGCCGTCCGCCCTCACCCGTGGTGCGTGTACGGCCGGAGATTGCGAGGGGGTGGCGATGAGCTGGCGAGAAACCCTCGGGGTAACGTCTTCGACCGAACCCCCCTATACGCACAATTCGCAGAATACGCAGAAACCTGCCGAGACGGGTAATTGTGCGGATAGTGCGGATTCTGCGTATAGGGATTCAAAAGAAGAAACCTCCAAGCTGCTGGAGGCCCTGGCCGATGCCTGCCGGGGACTCGACATCACTCCGGCCGAAGTAAAAGAAGCACTGGCAGCGGAGGACATCGAGGACTGGCGCAAGGGCGCGATCAGCGTTGACACCCTGGCCGCGTTCGCCCGTGCACTGGTGCAGCGGCGGGTGATGGATCAGGGCAAACGCCCCGGCCACTACACCGAGCAGGCCACCTGCAAGCACTGTGGCCCGATCTGGTTGTGGTTCTCCGGCGAAGTGTTGGGCTGCCCTTGGTGCTGGAATCGAGTAGCGGATAAACCGATACCGCGTCCGTCTTCCGTCCACTGCGGCGACTGCATCCATTTCGAGCGCATTCAATCACCGCACAGGCACCCGCACCTTGGCCACTGCGCCAAAGGGGAGCCGGAAGCCATCGCCGGATTGTGGGACACGGACCGGCGATATTGCGAACGCTTTTTACCAAGGCCACAGCAAACCAACAACGACCAACCAAGGCCCGCAAGGGCCGAAACAAAGATGTGAATTTCCCAAATGATTTCGGTTAAAAAATCTGGAGGCAGACATGGGCGGCATGGGTAGCGGGCGGCACTGGTACTGGGGTGCAAAAGACACCACCGACGATTACCGATCCATCGACGTGCGGCGCTGGAAACGGGACAGCTTGCTCACCCCGCACCAGTCCTACGGCTGGCAGTGGTCACGCCATGGCGAGGTTGTCGCCTCCATCCGCGTGCGCACCGAACCAAACCGGGTGATCCTCACCTACCGCCACCGGAGCGGCGGCGATGATTGGAAGGATGAAAGCTATCCCGTCTACCTCGACTGGACCGCCTGTAATCTTGGCGGGCAACGGCCCTGGTTTCTCTGCCCCGCCCGTGGTTGTGGTCGGCGCGTGGCGATCCTTTACGGCGGCGGCATCTTCGCCTGCCGTCACTGTTACCAGTTGGCCTACCCCAGCCAACGGGAAACCTGGGATGACCGGGCAGCAAGGAAAGCTGACCGAATCCGAGACAAATTGGGATGGGAGCCGGGCATCCTTAACGGAGACGGTTGGAAGCCCAAGGGGATGCACTGGAACACCTTCGAGCGGTTGACCGCGCAACATGACGCCTTCGTGCAGGTTTCATTGGCCGGGATGGCCGCAAAACTGAACCTGCTGGGGGAATCGCTGGATGACTGGGTGTAAGATGGTTTTATCAAGTGGTGGTTACCTGCACCATTCAGGGGTAACTTTCGGGGTAACCGTGACAAATATAAAACCACTTATCTTTTATTATTAAATAGATACAGGCGTTTTTCGGTAGTCGCCGCCTCCACCATTTAAAAAGACAGACCCGTCCACTAACCGCCCGGTTGGTTGACGGGTTTTTTATTGTCAGAAACTTACATCGCTTTCAGGATATCGACGATGCCGCCGCGATCAGTCCCTTCCGGGGACTACGGCTTGCGAGGCCTGCGATCTAACGAAGCGCGAGCTTATAGGCGAGTCCCGCAGGGATGTCACGGCTAGCCGGGCACAGATCTGTCACATCTCGCTTCTCTTTCACCCCATCATTTCCCGCATTATCACCCCCCATTCTCCGGGCCTCGTCCGGTGTCCTGCATTTTGTCCTGCAAGCGATGCTCGGCGATTTCGTCGGAAAGTGGTCGATGCTCTTTATAATTCCGTCAAACAGGTCGTTGAGTCTGACCTACCGGATTGGTTTCAAATCTGTCGGAACTCCCTCAAGATTTGAGTTACACGACGCATAGCACGTGTTATATCGTCGACCGGTTTTTGATGATCTACGTGCGCCTGGCGGTTTCGGACGCACAAGGCCATGTAGATAAACCCGTTGTTTAGAGGCTGAGCGATGAACAGACAACGTGCACTGGAGTTGCTGACCAGCAGCAAGCCGGAGTTGCAGGCTCGTTTCGGCGTGACCCGGCTGGCCCTGTTCGGCTCCACCGCTCGCGATACGGCAACCAGCGGCAGCGATGTCGATGTGCTGGTCGCCTTCGACGGTCCGGCCACCTCCAAGCGTTACTTCGGCGTGCAGTTCTACCTGGAGGACCTGTTCGGCTGTCCGGTTGATCTGGTCACCGAAAAGGCGTTGCGGCCGGAGTTGCGCCCCTACATTGAACAGGAGCGGGTCTATGTCTGATACCAGCCAGCGTGAATGGCGCTTCTATCTCGACGACATGATTGATTTTGCCGGGAAGGTGCTTGCTTACACCGACGGGCTTGACCAGACAGGTTTCCTGGCCAGCGGCCTGAATTACGATGCCACCCTGCGCAACCTGGAGCTGATCGGCGAAGCCGCCACACATATCCCTGACGAAGTCCGTGCCGCTCATCTCGAAATCCCCTGGCGAATGATCATCGCCACCCGCAACCGCCTGATTCATGGCTACCTCGGTATCGACGAGGACACCCTGTGGAGCATCATCCGGGAGGATGTGCCTGAACTGCTGCCGCTGCTCAGGGCGCTGAAAAACGAGTCACAGCCATGAAACCCGGCAGCATCAGGATTGTCGACCGCGTCTCCGCCACGGAAGCGATCAAGCGGCTGAATGAGGAGGATCTGCTCTTTCTCAACCAGCTGATCGTCGAACGGCTCAAGCTCATCTCCCAGGCCCGCGCCACCACGCTGATGACCCGCTTCACCAAGGGCGACAGGGTCGGTTTTCAGGCCCCGGACGGCCGGATGCTGGAAGAGATGGTGCTGCGCCTCAACAAAAAGACCATCAGCGTCGCCACCGATGACGGCCATCAGTGGAACGTCGCGCCCGGTCTGCTGCGGTTGGTTCAATCAGCAGGAGATGCCCAACGGCCATGAACCGCCAACCCGAAAACTTTCCGGAAACGGTCAAGGAGGTGCGGCGGCAACTGGCGCTCTCCCAGGAGAAACTGGCCCACGCCCTCGGGGTGAGCGCCGACCTCGCGTTTTTTACCAATGAGCCGAACCAGACCCTCGCGAATAGGGCAGACACTCAGCCAAAAGAACATCAGTAAGGAACACGGCCTCATGCCAACATTGAACTGGATCGGCAAAGAAGCCGTCGTCACACACCACAAAAACGTCCCCTTCCGCCTGCTGGAACCCGAGCCGGCGCTATCCCTGGCACGGCTTAGCCCGGCGCGGCGCTTGCCGCGTAGCTTGCAAGCGGCGTGACGGGCGAGCCGAGTGCATCACATAGTCCAGCTATCAGCCAACAACTCCGCCTGCTTCAGGATGGTCTCTGTCGCTAAAGCCTGCTTGTCTGGCGGGTAGCCGTACTTACGCAAGATCCGTTTCACGATCACCTTCAGTTTGGAGCGCACGCTCTCCTTCACCGTCCAGTCGATAGTGGCGTTCTGCTTCACCTTATCCACCAACTCGCGAGCAATCAGTCGCAGCTGATCGTCGCCCAGCACCTGCACGGCACTGTCGTTCACCTCCAGGGCGTCGTAGAAGGCCAACTCGTCGTCCGTCAGCCCCAGGTTCTCGCCGCGTCGATCCGCGTCCCTGATCTCCCTGGCCAGTTCGATCAGTTCTTCGATGATTTCGGCGGCCGACAGAAGGTTGTTCTGATAGCGTTTGATGGCACCTTCCAGCATCTCCGACAGCGCCCTGCTCTGCACCAGATTCCTTCGAGAGCGAATGCGGATCTCATCGTTCAGAATTTTCTTCAACAGCTCCAGGGCCAGATTCCGGTGCTGCATGCCCTTGATCTCTTCCATGAACTCGTCAGAGAGAATGGAAATATCAGGCTTCTTGATACCCGCCGCATCGAAGATGTCCACCACCTGGTCGGAGACAACCGCCTCGTCCACCAACTGCCGGATAGCCGAATCCAGCTCTTCCTTGCTCTTGCCCTCACCGCGTTCGAATTTGGCCAGTCGCGCCTTCACCGCCTGGAAAAAGGCCAGCTCATCCTTGATCGCCATGGCGCGCTCGTCGGGCACGCACAAGGCGAATGCCTTCGCCAGGAGGCCAACCTCCCTGGTAAAACGCGCCTTGCCGTCATCCAGGCCAAGAACAAATTCCTCGCCCTCCAGGATGATCGACAGCTTGCCGGAGGTGTCCGCGTTGAAGTAACGGCGATAATCGAACCCGGCCAACATCTGTTCGACCACCTCGAACTTCTCCTGCATGGCATGGACGGCAGCGTCGATGTCCAGGGTGGGTTCGCCCTTGCCCCCGCTCTCGGTATAGGTCGCCAGCGCCTTTTTGAGGTCGGAGGCGATGCCGATGTAATCCACCACCAACCCACCGGGTTTGTCCTTGTAGACCCGATTCACGCGCGCGATGGCCTGCATTAGGTTGTGACCCTTCATGGGCTTGTCCACATACAGCGTATGCAGACAGGGGGCATCGAAGCCGGTCAGCCACATGTCGCGCACAATCACCAGTTTCAGTGGATCGTCCGGGTCTTTCAGTCGCTCGCCGATCGCCTTGCGCGCCTCCTTGCTGCGGATGTGCGGCTGCATGACCTGGGGGTCCGCACTGGACCCCGTCATGATCACCTTGATCGCGCCCTTGGCGTCATCCTCGTCATGCCATTCAGGACGCAAAGCGACGATGGCATCGTAGAGTTCGACACAGATGCGCCGACTCATGGCCACGATCAACCCCTTGCCGTAAAAAATCGCCTGCCGCGCCTCGAAGTGTGCCACCAGATCACGGGCCACGTTCTCGACCCGCTGCCGATTGCCCACGATCGCCTCAAGCCGTGTCCATTTAGCCTTGGCCTTCTCGCTCAGCTCATCCTCGTCGCCAAACCCGGTCTCATAATCGGCGGCATCCTCCATGACCTGATCGAAACGCTGATCCAGGGCCTCCTTTTCGTCCTCTTTCAGGCGCACCTTGGCCAAGCGGCTCTCGTAGTAGATGCGCACCGTGGCACCATCCTCGACCGCCTGGGCGATGTCGTAGACATCCACGTAATCGCCAAAAACGGCGGGTGTATTCTTGTCGTCCAGCTCCACCGGCGTGCCGGTAAAACCGATGAAGGTGGCGTTCGGCAGCGCGTCGCGCAGATATTTGGCGAAACCATAGGCGGTCTTCTTGCCAACGATGTTGCCGTCCGCATCCTTGATGTCCACCTCCTTGGCCTTGAACCCGTACTGGCTGCGGTGCGCCTCGTCGGCGATCACCACGATGTTTCGGCGGCCGGAGAGCAACGGATAGATCGCCTCGCCGTCCTTGGGCGAGAACTTCTGCATGGTCGTGAAGATGATTCCACCCGAGGCCACCTTCAGCTTGTCACGCAGATCGTCCCGGCTTTCCGCCTGCACCGGCTCCTGGCGCAGCAATTGGCGGCTGGCGGCGAAGGTGTCAAAGAGCTGGTCATCCAGGTCGTTGCGGTCGGTCAGCACCACGATGGTGGGGTTGTCCAGCGCCAGCACCAGCTTCCCGGCGTAAAAGACCATGGACAACGACTTGCCGCTGCCCTGGGTATGCCACACGACACCACCCTTGCGGCTGCCATCGCCACCCGTCGCGTGTAGCGTCGATTCCACCGCTTTTCTCACGGCATAGAACTGGTGATAGGCGGCGATCTTCTTCACCGTCTCCACCGTGGTCAGGCCGGTCTTGGGGTCTTCCCGGCGCGACTTCTCGAACACGGTGAAATGGCGAATCAGCTCCAGCAGGGTGGCGGGCCGCAAGACCCCTTGAATCAGCGTCTCCAACTGGCTGACCAGATGCGACGCCTGCTGCTCGCCATCCGCCGACTTCCAGGCCATGAAGCGGGTGTAACCGGCGGAGAGCGATCCCATGCGCGCCTCCAGCCCATCGGAGACGACCAGCAACCCGTTGGCCACGAACAGGCCAGGAATGGCGTTCTTGTAGGTCTGAAGCTGCTCGAAGGCGGAACGCACCGTTGCGTTCTCGCTGGCCGCGTTCTTCAGTTCGATCACCACCAGCGGCAGACCATTGATGAACAGCACCAGGTCGGGGCGCTTGTTCACATGGCCGTGGCCGGACTTGGCGGTCACTGTGAATTGATTGACCACCAGGCAGTCGTTGGCGTCAGCATCATGGAAGTCCACTAGCCAGATCTTGTCGCCCTTGGTCCGCCCCTCGTGCTGGTACTCCACCTCCACCCCATTGGTCAGCAGTCGGTGGAAGGTCTCGTTGCTCGTCACCAGCTCGCTGGCCGACCCCGTTTCCACGGCCAGGCGCACTACCTCCTTGACCGCCTGCTCCCTGGCATCCGCCGGAATTGTAGGGTTGAGGCGCGCCACCGCATCCCGCAACCGCCCTTCCAGAAACACATCGCCGAAGGAGGCGCGCTCCGGGTTTGCCGCATCGGGCGCCAGCTCCGCGCCGTGGAGGTAGCGGAAGCCCTGCCGCTCCAGCAGCTCGATGGCCAGTTGTTCGATGGCCGACTCCGTCAACTTGTCCGACACGCTATCCACTTGTTTTTACGCATAATTAATTGGCCAATAAGCCCCGACGACATTGAATTTTCCCGAAATTGTCCTTGAGTTTTCGCCCCATCAGGCCGAAACTACGGATATCTCATCCACCCATGGTGGAAGGAGTTGGGCCAACGCTCCGCGTTGGCCTTTCTTGTTTTCGGCCTCAAATCCTGCGCTCATATTTCTTCCTGAGCTTCCGCTTGGTGTTCCCGTATTCGACCCAGAACGAGGTTACAAGCCGCCGCCGGCCATCGGGATACTTCTTCATGATGACCACGAAATCGTCGTTCTCCAGCCAGACGTAAGTCTTGACCGTCCCATCTCCTTCATCGTGGTCCCAAGCCAGAATCTCCGGCTTCTCCGGTTGGTCCAGCATCGGCCGCACCCAGGGTAGCCGCTCGCTTCTGCGTAAATCCGGCAAGCGATCACCCGCCTCTTTGTCCTCCCGCGAAGTCAGATGCCAGAAGATCTTCTCCTTCCCGTCCTCCATCTCCGGGAAAAACCAAACCGCATGCCCGTCATATACTGGCTGCGATGCCTTGAAATCACGTGCGAAGAGGCGATACAGGGCCTCGTAGGTATCCCCTTGCCAAGGATTCACCCGGAAGAGTTCGGGTAGCCATTCCGGGTAGCTCATGCCCGTCACGCCTCCCGTGGGGTAAATAGAAACAAATTGAACTTCTCTTCGCGTAACGGCGTTGAATACAACAACTGGCGCCCCAAGCGCTTTTCAAGATGCTGGATAACCGCCACCTTTGCCGGATTACCCTCAAGCCCCCGGTGCCGATAAGAAACTGCGCCAAGCAGAAAGTCACACACCTGGAGCAAATAGGATTCGTGGGAACGAATATTCTGCAAGTGCCCGATCATCTGGCTGGTAAAGTCGTATTTGTCATTGCACAACACCTCGCCCAGCTTGCGCAGCTTCAGGCGACTGCGGGTGTCCTTGATGTCCAGATAGATGTTGTACCGCTGATCGGGACTCAGAATCTTGCTCAGCAGCGAGAAGTACATCTTGTAATAGAAATCGTCGTGCGATCCTTCATTGAATAGCGCGTGGTTAAGCCGCTCCTTGTGCAGCACCACCAAGCCGCGAAAGTGCAGTGGCACTTCAGCCAGAAACCAATCCACTAGCTCCAGATAGAAGTTCAGCCGCGCTTTCGAAACCTTTGACCACTTCAGCTCGCCAGCCGCATTATGCCGCGCTTTCATGTCCTGGACTTCCTTTGACAGACGCGCTACCTCACCCACCGGGCACCAGATAGCGCCCAGCAACATCACCGGCTGATGGTCGTTCTCCAGATGACAGGATTCGTCGCAATAGATGTTATAGGTTTCGTTCATGACGCCCCGCCCGCCGACTTAGACCACATGTTGCAACGCCCCCTCTATCGCGTCCCTGACATCCTGAAATTGACCGCCATCGAGGTCGAACTCGCCGACGGGAGTTCCCACCCGCTCAAACCGGAACGAGGTAGCATTGTTCTTTTTCTTGTAGAAACAAAGATATGTCTGGTGGTTTTCGTCAACCACATGGGCGAACGGTGAGACGCAGAAGATGTCCTCGCCCAGCTCCGCATAGAGCCGGTTGGCCGTGAGATTCGCGCCGATGGCCGCAAACTGCGCATCGCTGAGACATAGATCGTAATTCATGCGCCCGAGCGTATGGCCATCGAACTTGCGACATTTCAAATCTCTCGGCGTAGGTTCACTTCTGCGGTATTGAATAAATGAAACGTTTCGTAATTTGCGCAACGCGTAAAGAACCGCTTTTACATCGGGAAGCAACTGCTCAAACCGTGCCTCTGACTCCGACGCGTTGAGCGCGGCGATGTGCTGAATGGAGTTGCGTTCCTGGTTGAGCTGGCGCAACCCGTCTATGGCATCGGCGCTGACAATCTCGGACATCACAAACTGGCCGGTATCCACATCGTTGTTCACCACCGCTTCGACGAAGCCCAGCCTGGTCGCCAGGCTATCCGACATCATGCGGTTTAGCGATAACGGCTGTCCGCCGAGTTGAAAACCCGAAAGGTTTACGCCTCGATACAGCACCTCGCCCACGGCCAGGCTATACAGGGTAAAGATCACCGATTCCCACGTCGTGCGCAGCAACTGCAAGCGGTGGTTGGCGTCGTCGTAACCGTGCAGCGTCTGGTTGCAGGTAATGGGCGACGGGTGCCGGAAACTCGTTGACGACCACCTCCGGGAACTCCTCAATCTGCTGGCTCTTCCAGGCATCCAGTTGGTCGAGATACGCGCTCGGGTCCATCTCGAACAGCACCACGCTCGGCGCCTCCGAGAACTCCCCGATCTCTACCCTCGGATAGGTCTCATCCAGCCAGTCGTTGAATTCCGGGTTGTCGTTGAAGTCCATTCACGCCACCCTGAGTTCGCCGGACATCAGTTTGGGGAGGAGGGTGTCGCGGAGCTTAGCCAACGTCCTCGCTTCGAGGCGGACCGCAATAATCTGCTCAATTAGTGGATCAAAGGTCTCAGTAAACTGAGGCAACAATCCCTCCGGTGGACATACCGTCAGCGCATTGGTCAGGTGTCCCCGCTGGATATGCCCCATGGTGGTTGCCTTGTCGGCAGCCACCGCCTGGAATGCCCTTAAATGGTGTTTGGTCCAGAGGTAGTAGAACCACTTGGGATACACATCCGAACTCACTTTGAACAAATGCTGATTCAGCGCCCCCTTACCGTGACACCAAATGTCCACTTCCAGACTTCCTGACCAAGAGAAGAGCACATCACCATCATCAATAATGTATTTCGGGTCGAGCTTGGTACTCGCCTTGTCTGAATTCGCAGTGATGCCTTGTTTCATCTCTCGAATTTTGATGACTGGCAAGTATTCATCACCCTCGGGCGGGAAGTTCTGCAAGGCTAGGCCGTTCAGGTAGTCCGCAATTTGGTCGAGTGACTTAACCTCCCACCCCACCGGAATCTCCCCCAGCTCGGAGGGCTGCATGGCGCCGCCGCTGGATTGGTAGGGGCGGCCGTTTTCGTCGGGGAATTCGAACTCCATGAACCAGCGTTTGAACAGCGCCTGGGCGATGGCCTCCAGGGTGCGGTTCTGCTTGCGGTTGAGTTCGATTTTTTCATCGAGGGAGGAGAGGATGTCGGCCACCGCGCCTTGTTCGCCTCGCTTTGGAAGGGGCACTCGGAGTTCGAGCAGATCCGTCCCTGTAATTCCCGAAACCGCTACTTGGCGAAGAATGGTATCCATTAAGTAGCGCCCGACCCTGGATGAAAACAAATACGCCAAGTATCTGGGGTCAACAATTGTTTGGTTTGGTCGAGCGCGAATTATTGATGACTCAAACGTGGTTTCTTCGCTTGGCTTAACTACCAAAGAACATTTCCCGGCACCTTCAGCGACTAGCGACCTTCGGGCAAACAGCAAATCTCCATCCTGAACTAGAAACCTATCCTTTTCTTGATCAGTGAGTTCAAGGCGCTGCATATCCTGGTTACCAATACGGTCGAAGGCAAACAGCTCCCCCATATTGATGACTTTTACACCTCTTCCGTGATGCTCCTTCGATTTGTAAATCCCATTCCTTGTCCCTTCTGTCAGTACATCACCAAGTTTAGGGTACGACCAATCAGCAGGGACAGGGCCTACGTCTGTAATTAAAGCTTCATTCACAAACTTAACCCCACCTTCGTCAAATTCTCCCGAATTCGCGCATCCAGCGCCTCGCCTTGTGCCATCTGCTCGGCGAGTTCGGCGGTGAGCTTGGTCATCTTCTCCTCGAAGGGCACACCGTCGTCCTCCTCGTCGGGGATGCCCACATAACGCCCCGGGGTCATTACGTGGTTGTGCTTGCGCACCTCATCCAGGGACGCCGCTTTGCAGAACCCCTGCTCGTCCTGGTAGCCACCGTCCGTGTTGCGCCAGGCGTGGTAGGTGTCGGCGATGTGGGCAATGTCCTCATCGGTGAAGTCGCGGTTGCGGCGGGTGATCATCTCGCCGAGGTTGCGGGCGTCGATGAAGAGAATTTCGTCTTCGCGGTTTCTGAAATTGCGGTTCTTGCGGTCGCGGGAGATGAACCAGAGGCAGGCGGGGATGCCGGTGTTGTAGAACAGCTTGTCGGGCAGGGCGACGATGCAGTCGACCAGTTTTGCCTCGACGATGGCCTTGCGGATCTCGCCCTCGCCACCGGAGTTGGACGAGAGCGAGCCGTTGGCCAGCACCAGCCCCAGAGAGCCGTTGGGGGCGAGGTGGTAGATCATGTGCTGCATCCAGGCGAAGTTGGCGTTGCCTACCGGGGGCACGCCGAATTGCCAGCGCGGGTCGTCGCGCAGCAGCTCGCCGGACCAGTCGGAGTCGTTGAAGGGCGGATTGGCGATGATGTACTCGGCCTTCATGTCCTTGTGGGCGTCGTTCAAGAAACTGCCCTCGCCGTTCCAGCGCACGTTGGAGCCGTCAATACCGCGGATCGCCAGGTTCATGCGGCAGAGGCGGTAGGTGGTCTGGTTGGACTCCTGGCCGTAGATGGAGATGTCGTCGATGCGCCCCTGATGGGCCTCGACCAGCTTTTCGGCCTGCACGAACATGCCGCCGGAGCCGCAGCAAGGGTCGTAGACCCGCCCCTTGTAGGGCTCCAGCATGTTGACCAGCAACTTGACGATGGCCGCCGGGGTGTAGAACTGGCCACCCTTCTTGCCCTCGGCGGCGGCGAACTCGCCGAGGAAGTATTCGTAGACCCGGCCCAGGATGTCCTGGCTGCGGGCGGTGGCGTCGCCCAGACCGATCTTGCCCACCATGTCGATCAGCGCGCCCAGGCTGGCCTTGTCCAGGTTCTGGCGGGCATACTGCTTGGGCAGCACCCCCTTGAGGGTGGGGTTCTCCTTCTCGATGGCCTCCATGGCATCGTCCACGTCCTTGCCGATCTCCGGCAGCTTGGCGCGGGCCTGGAGGTACGACCAGCGGGCATTGGCCGGGACGAAAAAGACGTTCTCCGCGCGGTATTCGTCGGCATCTTCGGGATCGGCCCCCTCGTACTCGCCCTCTCCTGCCACCAGTTTGGCATGGAGCTCTTCGAAGGAGTCCGAGATGTACTTCAGGAAGATCAGGCCGAGGACGACGTGCTTGTACTCGGCGGCATCCATGTTCTTGCGCAGCCGGTCGGCGCTCTTCCAGAGGGTCTTTTCCAGGGGTTCTTGTTCTTTGGCTTTGGCGGCAGGTCTGGCCATGGTCGGTCCTTATTGTGGGGGGCTTAGCGGCTGGTCGCCTTCTCTTCCAGGGCGACGCCGGTACGGGCGCAGTAGTCGCGAATCATCACCTCGATCATGTTGGCGAGGCTGCGCCGCTCCTTTTCCGCCGCGACCTTCAGCCCCTCCTTGACGGCGGGGTGGACACGAACAGTCAGGGTCGTCGATTTGGTTTCGGCCATCAGTAACCTCAATTCTGGAGTGGCTTTCGATTGTACTGCGGATATACTAACCGGATTCGTCCGAACAAGGGACGTAAACATGGCCAGAGATTTTTCTCCTATCCGTTTTTTCATGCATGTGCCCAACGCTATGACATGGACTGTGACAACTTGGTGGGTCAGAAAGAGGTAACCAGAAAGGCATCCTATGAAAAAGATGAAACCGTTTACCGGAAACTGGCGCATCGTCGAGATGGAGGTCTGGGATCAAGATTACGTCGACATGGAGGTGCCGGGATACTTCCGCATCGGCTCGGACGGCACCGGCCAGTTTCAGTTTGGGCTGGTCTCTGGAGACATCGATGGCCGGGTGGAGCCATTTGGTCATGCGCCGCGTTTCGAATTTTCCTGGTCGGGACAGGATGAAAACGATCCGATTTGCGGTCGGGGCTGGGCGGCCATTGAAAATAACGAGCTGAACGGCCGCATCTATCTACATCTGGCCGACGACTCGGCATTTCGGGCCATCAAGAGCAAATAGTGGACTTCATGAAAAAACCCAACAAGAAAAAACCGACCTGGACCGATCTCAAGCGTCAGCTTGCCGATCTCGACCGTCCGGCGCTGCTGGGCCTGATTCAGGATTTGTACGCCGCCAGCAAGAGCAATCAGGCTTTTCTCCATGCCCGCTTCGCCCTGGGCGAGGATGTGCTCGAACCGTACAAGGCCACTATCGACCGCTGGGTTTGTCCGGATGTGATGCGCAATCAGGATATCTCGGTCGCCAAGGCCAAGAAGGCAATCTCCGATTACAGGAAAGCCATAGGACGGCCGGAAGGTTTGGCGGAGTTGACGGTGTTCTATTGCGAATCCTGCATGAACCTGCTCGGCTGCTGCGGCATGGAAGACGAAGGCTCTCAACGCCTTGGTGCGCATGTTCGAGCAGGCGCTGAAGGCGATTGCGGCGCTTGAGCCCAGCCAGCAGGATGCTTCTGTCGAGCGGCTTGAACGTGTCCGGAGCGAAGGCCACAACTGGGGTTGGGGCGTTGGCGACGACATGGACGATCTGATGGCTGAACATGGCTTTGCCGAAGAGTGACAAGCGCCCGAATGAACAGGACGAACGGCGTCAGCTGCGCGAGGAGAACGCCCGGCTCAAAAAGCTGCTGACCCGGCACGGTATCGCCTGGGAAGAACCGGCCATCCCTGAACCCGTCCCCGCCTCGACTGAATACGGACCAGCCCCGATCCATTTCACCACGGACGACAAGATCGCCCTGTTTCGCCGCCTTTTTCGGGCGCGAGAAGATGTCTACCCCCAACGCTGGGAGTCGGCCAAGGGCACGTCCGGCTATTCACCGGCCTGCGGTAACGAATGGAAACCCGGCATCTGCCACAAGCCCCGGGTGAAATGTGGCGACTGCACGCAGCGCCAATGGCTGCCGGTGACCGATCAGGTGATCTATGGCCATTTGGCCGGGAAACGAACCATCGGCGTCTATCCACTCCTTGGCGATGACAGTTGCTGCTTTCTGGCCGCCGATTTCGATAAAGCCAATTGGCGCGAGGATGCCAAAGCCTTTCTGCAATCCTGTCGGGAACTCAACTTTCCGGCGGCGCTGGAGATTTCCCGCTCCGGCAATGGAGCACACATCTGGATCTTCTTTGCCGACCCGGTTCCGGCCCGCGCGGCCCGGCAGCTTGGAGCCGCGTTGATCAGCTATACCTGCGACCGCACCCGGTCCGTGTCCCTGACCAGCTACGACCGTCTGTTTCCCAACCAGGACACCTTACCCAAGGGCGGCTTCGGCAACCTCATCGCGCTGCCCCTGCAGAAACAGCCGAGGGAATTGGACCGTAGTGTTTTCGTCGACGAACACCTTCAGCCCTACCCCGATCAATGGGCTTTTCTGGCATCCATCCGCCCCATGTCCCGGCGGGACCTGGAAGACGCCATTTTGCGGGCCAGCGGTGGTCGCCATCCTCTTGATGTGGCCTTTTCCGCCGAGGAAGAAGACAGCAAGCCCTGGCAACGTCCTTCGCCCCTGCCCGCGCGGATTGCCGGTCCGCTACCGGAATCGCTGAGCCTGGTACTGGCTAACCAGATCTTCATTGCCAAGGCCGATCTGCCGCAACCGTTGGCTAACCGCCTGATCCGCCTCGCCGCCTTCCAGAATCCCGAGTTCTACAAGGCCCAGGCCATGCGTCTGCCGGTGTGGAACAAGCCGCGCATCATCGGCTGCGCCGAGAACTACGCCCAGCATATCGGCCTGCCTCGTGGCTGCCTCGATGCGGTGCTTGACCTGCTGCAGGAGAACGACATCCGCCCTGAACTGCAGGACGAGCGCCTGCCAGGACGGAGGGTGACGGCCAAATTCACCGGCACCTTGCGCAAGGATCAGAAAGCGGCGGTGCGGGAGATGCTCAAACACGAAGTCGGCGTGCTCTGCGCCCCGACGGCCTTCGGCAAGACCGTTACCGCCGCAGCCCTAATCGCCCGGCGCAAGGTGAGCACACTGGTGCTGGTCCATCGCACCGAACTGCTGCGTCAGTGGCAGGAGCGGTTGACCGGATTTCTTGAGTTTTCGAAAGCAAGCCTGGGGGTCATCGGCGGCGGCAAGAAAAAACCGTCCGGCAAGATCGACATCGCGGTCATGCAGTCACTGTCACGTCGGGAGGAGCTTGGCGGACTGCTCGACCAGTACGGCCAGATCATCATCGACGAATGCCACCACCTGTCGGCGTTTTCCTTCGAGGCCATCCTCAAACAGGCCAAGGCGAAATTCGTGGTGGGCCTGACCGCCACTCCGATACGACGCGACGGTCATCAGCCGATCATCTTCATGCAGTGCGGCCCGATCCGTCACAGCGCCGCCAGAGCGGAAACCGCCCCGGCACAACTGGAGGTCAGGCCGCAGGTGCTGCGCGCGCCGGAAATCCCGCCGGATTCACCGATCCAGGATGTGTTCCGCATCCTCGCGGGCGATGCGGCCCGCAACCGGTGTATCGCCGAGGATGTGTTGACCACCTATAGGGAAGGGCGAAAGGTGTTGGTTCTTACCGAGCGAACGGATCATCTGCCGCTGTTGCAGGAGGCGCTGGGGGATGAGGTCGAGAACTCTTTCGTACTGCATGGCCGCTTGTCGAAGAAGCAGCGAACGGCGGTGATCACGGCATTGGACGCGCTGGATGAGTCGGCACCGAGGGTATTACTCGCCACTGGTCGCCTGATCGGCGAAGGCTTCGATCATCCGCCGCTCGACACGCTGGTGCTGGCCATGCCGATATCCTGGAAGGGAACCTTGCAGCAATACGCCGGACGCCTGCACCGGGAACATGCGGCCAAGCAGGATGTGCGCATCTACGACTATGCCGAGACCGATCAGCCCCAGCTCAACCGCATGTGGGACAAGCGTCAGCGCGGCTACCGAGCCATGGGGTACGAGATCAAACCGTTGCAGACCGTAGTTTTAGGGAGTGGGGTATCCAGCTAATTACGGTAATGAAATTTCTGGAATGGAATCAGGGTCGCTGCAAGCGCGATCAAAGTCACCCCGAGCCGGGGTCGATTACCCGCGCAACTACGCCGAGTTTCTGGCGTGGTTTCCGGATGGTGTTGCCTATCTTGACTACCTTGACTGGATTCGATGGAAAGACGGCTTTACGTGCCCAGCGTGCCACGGATCCAAGGGATGGCGCATGAAGAACGGCAAATGGTGGTGCGATGCGTGCCGCAATCGCGTCTCCGCCACGGCGGGTACGATCTTTCACCGCACCAGGACACCGCTTACCGTGTGATTTGCCGCCGCATGGCATCTGACCTCCGCTAAAAACGGGGTTTCCGCCAAAACGCTGCATCGGATTCTCGGGTTCGGTTCCTATCAAACCGCTTGGGCGATGCCGCACCAGTTCCGGTGCGCAATCAGCCATGCCGGGCACGACATGTTGTCCGGACCAGTCGAAGTGGACGAAACCGTCTTCGGGGGCGTGCGGCACGGCAAGCGCGGGCGCGGTACAGAAGGCAAGGTGTTGTGTTGGTGGCGGTTGCCGTGCTAATTGCTTCCCCCCAAGGGCTTCGGGCGCTGCCGCTTGCAGATTATCCCCAACGCTGAAACCGAAACGCTCAAGGCGTTCATCCAGAAGCACATCAAGCCTGGCTCGACGATGTACACCGACGGGTTGATATCCTATCCCGGTTCCGCCAAAGACGAATACAATCATCAGGGAACGTCCCTCAAAGACTCCGGCAAGAAGGCCAACGAGGTCTTGCCGGGCGTACACCGCATTGCCGCGCTCGTTAAGCGCTGGCTGTTGGGTACGCATCAAGGCTCTTTCGAAGCATTTCACCTGCAGGCTTATCTGGACGAATTCACGTTCCGGCTCAACCGCCGCAAGTCCACGCACCGGGGCAGGCTCTTCTTGCGTCTGCTCGAACAGTGTGTCGCCATGCATCCCCTGTCCTTTCGTGGGCTTGTGGCCAACCCTAAACCAATAAATGTGGTGCAGGAGTTCGCCTTGCCTTCAAATCTTCGCCATAAAGCGCCAGCTTCTTTGGACCTGATTAGCACGATTCTTCCGCCATTGCATTCGACGATTTTGCCATCATGTTGTAACTCACTGAGTTGAAGTGACAAATTAGGTGACTTATGCCGATGAACCGTATTCAGTTTCAGGCGGAGCTGTCCTTGCCGGAATTCCTTGATCGCTACGGCACCGATGAGGACTGTGACGCGGCGGTCGAGGCAGCGCGCTGGCCTGATGGATTTCGATGTCCAAAATGTGGTTCACATCCACACAGCGTGTTTCGCAAAGGCGCACGCAAAATCTTCCAGTGCAGTGCATGCCGATATCAGTGTTCCTTGACGGCCGGCACGCTCTTTCAGAACAGCCCTGTGCCGTTGCGCTTGTGGTTTCTGGCCATGTATCTGCTTAGCCAAACCAAAACCGGTCTCTCCACGCTTGAACTGACGCGGCATCTGGGCATCAGCTATCCGGCCGCCTGGCGCCTGCACCACAAGCTGATGCAAGCGATGTGTGAACGAGAGGCGCGCTATCGCCTGGACAGGGCCGTGCAGATCGACGACGCCTATCTGGGCGGCGAACATCCGGGGGGCAAAGCGGGGCGCGGTTCACCCAACAAGGTACCGTTCGTGGCGGCGGTCAGCCGGGATGAACGCCAGCACCCACGTCATGCCCGTTTCAGCGTCGTGCCGGGTTTTACTCACCAGGCGATCCGCGCCTGGGCTGACAAAACCCGGGGGCCGGGATGCCCGGTGTTGAGCGATGGCCTGCCCGCCTTCGGGGCACTCGCGGACACGCACCCGCACCAGGTCGTGGTCGCCGCCTGGCGCAAACCACGCGATCCGCCCGCCTTCGCCTGGGTCAACACGGTGCTGGGCAATCTCAAGACCCAGCTGTCGGGCACTTACCATGCGTTCAAGTTCCGCAAATACGCCCAGCGCTACCTGAGTGCCGTCGCCTGGCGGTTCAACCGTCGATTTGATCTCAAAACAGTGTCGCAGCGCTTGCTGATCGCTGCGGTCAGTACCGGACCCAGACCTGAGCAGTGGCTCAGAGCAGCGGAAGAATCGTGCTAATCAGGTAAAACAAAAAGCCCGCAGATGCGGGCTTCGAGATCACTGGAAAAACTGGAAAAACTTTTACCAGTCGAATTCTCTAATATACTTGATCAGAAAGAAAAAATCACTTAAAAATCAAGCATTTATTGGTAGGCGCGATTGGACTCGAACCAACGACCCCCACCATGTCAAGGTGGTGCTCTAACCAACTGAGCTACGCGCCTGCAAAAGAGGGCGAATCTTACCCTCGCCGCACTGTTCCCGCAAGCCTGCTGAACTCAGCCGGTATCTGCCACGCCCAGCACCTGCTCCCGCAGACGCTGAATACGGTCGCGCAGTCGCGCTGCCTCCTCGAATTCGAGATTCCTGGCGTGGGCAAACATCTCCTTTTCCAGGGCATCGATCTGCTTAACAGCCGCCTCTGGCGACAGATCCGCATATTGTGCCCGCTCTTCCGCCACAGCCGCCCTGTCACGGCGACGCGAGTCGCGACGCCCACCTGCATAAGCCCCTTCCATGACGTCGGCAACGCGCTTGGATACCCCCTTGGGTACGATCCCGTGCTCGGCATTGAACGCGGTCTGCTTACTGCGCCGGCGTTCGGTTTCGTCGATGGCGCGTTGCATCGACCCGGTCACGCTGTCGGCATACAGAATCGCCATGCCGTTGAGATTACGCGCAGCGCGGCCGATGGTCTGGATCAGCGAACGCTCCGAGCGCAGGAAACCCTCCTTGTCGGCATCCAGGACCGCGACCAGCGAAACCTCGGGCATGTCGAGCCCCTCGCGCAACAGGTTGATGCCGATCAGCGCGTCGAACTCGCCGAGGCGCAGGTCGCGGATGATTTCGGTCCGTTCCACCGTGTCGATGTCCGAGTGCAGATAACGCACCCGGACGCCGTGCTCCAGCAGATACTCGGTCAGATCCTCGGCCATGCGCTTGGTCAGCGTGGTGACCAGTACCCGCTCGTCGCGCGAGGCGCGCTGAAGGATCTCGGACATCACGTCGTCCACCTGCCCCGCTACCGGACGGATTTCGATCACCGGGTCGACCAGACCGGTGGGACGAACCACCTGCTCCACCACGGCACCGGAATGTGCCAACTCATAAGGCCCGGGGGTCGCAGACACGTAGATTGTCTGCGGGGCCATGCGCTCGAACTCCTCGAAGCGCAAGGGCCGATTATCCAGCGCGGAAGGCAAGCGGAAGCCGTACTGGACCAGCGTTTCCTTACGCGAGCGATCGCCTTTGTACATCGCTCCGATCTGCGGCACGGTCACGTGGCTCTCGTCGATCACCATCAAGGCGTGAGACGGCAGATAGTCCAGCAGACAGGGAGGCGGCTCACCCGCTGCGCGCCCAGACAGATAGCGCGAGTAATTCTCGATACCCGAGCAGTAGCCCAGTTCCAGAATCATCTCGAGGTCGAACTGGGTGCGCTGCTCAAGGCGTTGCGCCTCTACCAGGCGATCCTGCTCGCGCAGCTCGGCGAGACGCAGCTTGAGCTCTTCCTTGATCCGGTCGACCGCCGCCAACAGGGTTTCACGCGGCGTGACGTAGTGCGATTTCGGATAAATCGTCAGCCTCGGCACCCGGCGCAGGATCTCGCCCGTCAACGGATCGAAGTACGAAAGCTGCTCGATCTCGTCGTCGAACAGCTCCACCCGGACCGCCTCGATCTCGGATTCAGCCGGGCGGATATCGATCACTTCGCCACGCACGCGGTAGGTACCGCGACGTAATTCGAGGTCGTTGCGCGTGTATTGCAGTTCGGCCAGACGCCGCAGCATCTTCCGTTGATCGATGCGCTCGCCACGGTTCAGATGCAACACCATGTTGTGGTAGGCCGCAGGATCGCCCAGGCCGTAGATGGCCGAAACTGTGGCGACGATGACCGCATCGGGGCGCTCCAGCAGCGCCTTGGTCGCGGACAGGCGCATCTGCTCAATATGATCATTTACCGCGGCATCTTTCTCGATGAAGGTGTCGCTGGACGGTACGTAGGCCTCGGGTTGGTAATAGTCATAGTAGGAAACGAAGTACTCGACCGCATTGTGCGGAAAGAATTCCTTCATTTCTCCGTACAGCTGCGCGGCCAGTGTCTTGTTGGGCGCCATGATCACGGTCGGGCGCTGTAGTCGCTGGATCACATTGGCTACAGTGAAGGTCTTGCCCGACCCCGTTACGCCCAGCAACGTCTGATGTGCCAGGCCCGCCTCGATGCCGTCGACGAGTGCATCGATGGCGCTAGGCTGGTCGCCAGCGGGCGCATAATCGGTTTCCAGCTGAAACAAGTCGCTCATGACTGACGCCAGACCTTATCCGAACAGGGCAGTTTGAGTATCATGTGCGATCCAGTCTAACCCATTTCAACCTTGGAACTGCCGCCTTGGATATACAGCTGGCGCAACGCGTACAACGCATCAAACCGTCTCCCACCCTGGCCGTGACCGCACTCGCCGCACAGCTCAAGGCGGAGGGGCGGGACATCATCAGCCTGAGCGCAGGCGAACCCGATTTCGACACACCGGCACACATCCAGGAAGCCGCGGTCGAAGCCATGCACGCCGGGCAGACGCGATATACCGCGGTCGACGGCACCGCCGCCCTCAAGGCCGCCGTGATCAACAAATTCCGGCGCGACAACAGCCTGGCCTATACCGCGGACCAGATCCTCGTATCCAACGGCGCCAAGCAAAGCTTCTACAACCTCTGTGAGGCCCTGCTCAACACCGGTGACGAGGTGATTATCCCGGCACCCTACTGGGTGTCCTATCCGGATATCGCCCTGCTCGCGGACGCCACACCAGTATCCGTGTTCGCCGGCCAGAGCCAGAGTTTCAAGATCACGCCAGATCAGCTTGAAAAGGCGATCACGCCACGCACGCGGCTCGTGGTTCTGAACAGCCCGTCGAATCCCACGGGCGCCACCTACGAGGCCTCCGAACTCGCTGCGCTCGGCGAAGTGCTCAAGCATCACCCGCAGATCATCATCGCCTCGGATGACATCTACGAACCGATCATCTTCGGAGAGACCCGTTTCGCCAATCTACTCAATGTGTGCCCCGAATTGGCCACGCGCACAGTGGTCATGAACGGTGTATCCAAGGCCTACGCCATGACCGGCTGGCGCATCGGCTACGCTGCCGGCCCCAAGCCGCTCCTCGACGCGATGAAGAAGATTCAGTCGCAGAGCACCTCGAACCCGAACTCCATCGCCCAGGCGGCGGCTGCGGCTGCCCTGGACGGCGATCAAACCTGCGTGGAAACCATGCGCAAGGCTTTCGAAGAACGGCATGACGTGGTCAACCGAAAGCTTAATGCCATCCCTGGCATCCAGTGCCTACCTTCGGCGGGGACTTTCTATGCATTTCCCGACGTCACTGGCGCCATCGCGCAACTGGACGGAGTGACCGACGACATCGGCTTTGCTCAGTACCTCCTCGACCACGCCGGTGTCGCAGTGGTCCCTGGTTCGGCCTTCGGCGCACCCGGCCATATACGCCTCTCATTCGCCACCAGCCTGGCGAATCTCGAAGAAGCGATCAGGCGTGTCGCGGATGTGTTGAAGTCGGCTTGACCGTCGCGAGGGCCTTCTTTAAGATTCGCCGTCTTGTCATTCCCCAGTAGCTCAGCTGGTAGAGCAGGTGACTGTTAATCACCGGGTCCGTGGTTCGAGTCCGCGCTGGGGAGCCATCTTGAATAACGAAAAGGCCGCCTAAACAGGCGGCCTTTTCGTTTTCCGGCTACAGACAATCCGACCGGGCGTTTCAGGCGCCACTAGCCTACCCCCAACCCAGTTCGCCGCATACGTCGTCCATCGACATCACCTGGCAATAGATGTTGTTGAGGATGGTGAGCTCCTGTTCGTGCAGGGCATCAGTGGCAGCCGCACAGGCATCGTCGACCACGATCACGTCGAAACTTTCGTCCGCGAGACTGCGTACGGTTGACGCCACGCACTGGTCGGTGAAGATTCCCGCGACAACAACGTGACGCACCTCCATGTTCTGCATCACCAGCCGCAGGTTCGTGCCAGTCAGCGCCGAATCTGTGGTCTTGGTGACCACCACCTCGCCAGGCAGCGGCGCAAGTTCGGGCACGATCTGGCTGGCGTGTTCGTCCTTGGGCAGCAGCAGGTTGTTGAAGCCGGGGCGTCGTTGGCTGAGCGAACGGTCGCGTCCGTCGGGCGTGAGGCAGGCGATGCGGGCATGAAACACGTCGGCGCCGTGTGCACGGAACGTATCGAGCAAACGGCGTGCATTCGGAATCACCACCTCGCGCATGCGCGTGTGGAAGGGCGTCCACAGATCCCAGGCTCGGCGTTCGGACTCGGGCACGGCATCTCGCGGCGGTCGCTCGACATAGGTGTTCTGGACATCGATCACCAGCAGCGCCGTATGCGCCGGATCGAGGTCAATGTCCGGGATATCCGCATCCAGGTAATACATGGAGCGGTATTTATCCTTCCAGTGCATGCACGTCTCCTTAAATTAAGTCGGGTCACTTGAATCATGATGAAGGGGGATTACCTCCGAGCGGTCGCGCGACCACTGTCGAACGCAGCGTAGAAGGCGCCCTGGTGTGAGTCAGAGGTACTTGAGCAATCACTGTCAAATCGTGTCGCAAGGATATCTAGTAAGCTAGACATACAAACTGCGTAGTAGTTATTTGAACGGCTGAATACCCTCCACAGCGCAACAAAGTCGCTGCTCGATCCTACCCCAACGCCTGTATGCCGCTACAAGCGAATTACATGCCAATACATACCTTCTCATGGCACTACGTCTCAGTACGCCATAATCACTCCCCGCTCAGAACGCGTGCGTTATTTTGGTGCGGGATGCAATTTGCGTGTTACATCAAAGGTTCGATCACGAGGTAAAACTTATCAGGGTCTATTCACGCCATGGGCGCTTTTGACTGGGTCGCTTTTCGTGGCTTGCCAAGCAGCGCCAGCCTGGTGAGAAGTTGCGACTGAAAAACCTCCACCCCCATGTTGCTCGTAGCCGATTTGGAATCACCTAGCCTCGCTCCTCACGCATTGATGGGCGATTTTTTCTGTCACACACCAGCATGGCACCGCATCGAGACTCCGCCGCAAAAGGCATTAACAACGTAATTAGTGGGTTTTTTTACCCCAAAAAGGCGCGTAATCGGCGCGCGAAGCAGAACAGCATGAGTACAACAAACATGAAGTGATGGCTCATCCCGCCTGTCGGCTGGTTTAGGCCGCCCATACCCATACCGCCATCAGACCCCCTGTCATATGGCGGTAATCGCCTCGTGTTGCACTATACTTCGCATACCAACATTAGCTTCACCACCAGCGAAAAGCAGGTAACCGGTCATGAACGTAACAGGCGTTTCATCCACCTTTTATCCGCAGATCAATCCGCAGACCACGCTTGCCCAGCAGTTGCAGACGCAACTGCAGCAAATTCAGCAATCGCTCAGCAATGGCAACTTGGGCGCAGCCCAGCAATCCTATGCAGCCGTGCAGCAACAAGGGACCACATCCCCGCAGGGCACCCTTGGCAACAGTTTGGTTGGTAACTCCACATTCGCATCATTAGGTCAGGCTCTGCAAAGCGGCCAGATCGGCGATGCGCAAACCGCGTTGAAAGAACTCCTGCAAAACCCAGGTCAAACTTTTCAGCTCCCCACATCCAGCTCACAAACGGGCAACCCGACCAACACCCCCGCACAGACAGGCAGCACTCAAGGCGGCACTAACTCGTTTCACGTCATCGCATAGTAAGGTCTTTGGTGGCCTGGTATCTTATACGTTGATACCAGACCACATCCTGCGCAAAACCAAGCCCTAACCCATTAGTTTGACACTTGATGTGCGTCAAACGACTCATGAATCAGTACATGACCAAATACCCATACGTTAGGTAACATTCGTCACGCATGAGCTAATCCCGTATTGCCACATGCAAAAGGCCCTGGCGATGGTATTACCTTGGGCAAACGGAGACGAAGTGCGAGTGCTATAAAGCACCGCGGTCACAAGGAGATCTCCGAAAGGTACGCCAGGAACACAGAAGAGAAGTACCGTGCCCATGCGTCTATATCAGGGAGCGGCAGGGGGGGGATCGTCACCAAGAGGATCCATCCCATGGCAGGTAGCGATGCGACACCCATCAACATCGACTCGATCGATCGCCAGGCGATCGATAAAACCCGGCGTAGATTTCTAATTGCTTCGGCCACCGTCGTAGGCGCGGCGGGTATCTCAGCACTAGCGATACCTTTCATCGAATCGATGGAGCCTGACAAGGCAGTAACCGCCGCAGGTGTCCCTATCGATGTCGATATCAGCAAACTTGAGCCCGGACAGCTCATCATCGTCCAATGGCGGCAACGTCCTATTTGGATATTGAACCGCCAGCAATGGATGCTCGACACCCTGGTCAAGAACAAGCCCAGACTCAAGGATCCCGAGTCCCTGGAACCGCAACAGCCGACCAAGGCATACGTCAACGGCGTCTACCGTTCACTCAAGAAAGACATTTTCGTTGCGGTAGCGATCTGCACCCACCTGCAGTGCTCTCCGAACTATGCACCTAAACCGAAATCTGTTAACTCCTGGTGGCCAGGCGGATTCCACTGCCCTTGCCATGGATCCATGTACGATTTCTCAGCACGCGTCTTCGACGGCTCACCAGCCCCGCTGAATATCCCCATTCCTCCGTATTTCTATAAAACCGACACGCTGGTTCGCATCGGGGAAACCGAGGACGGGAAATATCAAAACTGGGTTCCTGCAATATGGTAAGCAGCCGAACTCAAGAACAATCCCGAATCGTGCCAGCCACAAAAACAACGGGGACAAAGTTATGAATATCAGCAAACGCGTTGCAAGAAAAATACTGACTGCAGCGGCCCCTTTACTCCTTGCTTCAGGCGCACAAGCTGCGACGGCTCCCAGTTATCTGGGACAAATTCCCGGGGGGGATGTCGCACAAATCAAATCCATCGTGGCCAACACCTGCTCAGCCTGCCATGGCGTACATGGGAACAGCATGATGGCGCAGTATCCCAATCTTGCAGGCCAAAACCAGAGCTACCTCATTAAGCAACTGGAGAATTTCCATACAGGAGCCCGCACCAACCAGATCATGCAGGCCATGGTAGCGACAATACCTCCAGCCAATTTTGCTGCCGATGTAAAAGACCTTGCGTATTATTTCTCGCAGCAAAAATTGAACCCAAAGATCAATGCCAACGCGACCGATCCTAAAACCACACTCAAGGTTTTGACTCTGGGCGAACACATTTTCCGCTCTGGTATACCTGCTTCAGGGGTACCTGCGTGTATGGCCTGCCACGAGGCCGACGGCATGGGCAATGGCCCCATGGCGATCCCCAGATTGGCGGGACAACACGAGCTTTATGTTTTCACTCAGCTTGAGCAGTTCAGCGACGGTCAGCGCAGTAACGATCCACACAGCATGATGCGGATGATCGCGAGCAAACTCACCAAAAACCAGATGACGGCCGTAGCCTTTTACGTACAGTCTCTAAATCCTGGGCTGGTGCTTGGCGATGGGCCTAAAAACTACGAACAAATGAAAACCCAAAGAAGCCAAACCCCTCTGATTGGTGTACCGGCCGATCAGGTAGCCAGCAAGAACGCCAAGCCCACACCCGCCAAGACGCCGCAACTCTGAGCTGCATTCTGCAACCCGAGCAGCAGCCAATAACGGATCGCCTTGACAAACCGCAGCGTTGAGGAAAACCCAATGGATACGAGTCAAACAGAACAAAAGCCTGGGATTATGGGGTGGATAGACCGCCGTTTCCCATTTAGCAGCATGATGCGTGAGCATTTGACCGAATATTACGCGCCCAAGAATTTCAATTTCTGGTATTTCTTCGGTTCTCTGCTCATTCTCGTCCTGGTCATTCAGATCATTACCGGGATATTCCTGACCATGCATTATCAGCCGAATGCGAAGCTCGCATTCTGGTCGGTCAATCAAGGCATCATGAATGACGTATCAGGTGGCTGGTTCATCCGCTATATGCACGTGCTGGGCGCCTCCAGCTTTTTCGTGCTGGTGTACTTCCACATGTTCCGTGGAATGATGTATGGGTCTTACAAAAAACCGCGTGAACTGCTCTGGCTTGTGGGCATGCTGCTGTATGTCGCACTGTGCGCAGAGGCCTTCTTCGGATATCTGCTGCCCTGGGGGCAAATGTCATTCTGGGGTTCTAATGTAGTAATTTCATTGTTCGGCGCCATCCCCGTCGTCGGACAGAGCATCGCACAATGGATACGCGGCGATTTCGTCGTCGGTTCGCCGACGCTTGACCGCTTCTTCGCACTGCACGTCATCGCTGTACCTCTTGTGCTAGTGATCCTCGTGTTTGTCCATATACTGGCGCTGCATCAAGTCGGCTCCAATAACCCTGACGGGATCGAAATCAAGGAACACAAGAATGCCGACGGCATACCGCTCGACGGCATTCCCTTTCACCCGTACTACACCGTCAAGGATATTCTCGGCGTCGCCGTGTTTCTGGCCATTTACATGGGTCTGATTTTCTTCAAGCCCTCGGGTTGGGGGATCGTCCTGGACAAGCTGAACTACGTGCCAGCGAATGCACTGAAGACTCCGCCAGACATACATCCACTGTGGTTCCTAACCCCCTACTACGCCATTCTGCGCGCGTGGCCCAGCAAGATCCTGGGTGTAGCCAGTCTAGCCGCGGTTTACATTCTGATGTTCCTGATACCCTGGCTGGATCGCAGCCCTGTAAAATCCGTGCGCTTCAGAGGGGTTTTCGTGCGCATCAACATTCTGGTGCTCTCGTTCTCCTTCATTCTGCTCGGCTACCTCGGTCTGCAGCCCGCCACCAACACGTATGTGTTGCTCGGCTATCGGTTTACCGAGATCTTCTTCAGCACTTTCTGGCTGATGGTTTACATGAACCGCGTGCGCAGCCATATGGCAACAGTGATCTGGTGGATTGTCATGACCGGCCTATTCGTGGCCATTGATGCCTGGATGGTTTCGGTCAGAGCGCACAGCTGGGGACAGTTACTTGAATCACTTTGGCTACCGATAGGTTACGTCACGATCATTCTGGGCGGAGCCTGGCTCAAACCATCGCTGGTCGCCGACAAAGCCGTTCCTGAGAGGGTGCAAGCATGAATAAATACACAAAAATCCTTTCGCTACTCCTGCTTGCCATCCTGATCATGCCGGCAGCACGGGCCGAGTTTGCTCTCAAGTCAGTGCAGATCGACACGGCCAACAAGGCTGCCCTGCGCAATGGTGCTGCCTTCTTCATGACCTACTGCATGGCATGCCACAGCGTTCGCGCAGAGCGCTTCAGCGACATGAGCAAGGTTCTGGGCTTGCCGCTCGACGAGATCCAGAAAAACTTCAACTCGACAAGCCTCAAGGTACACGACGCCATCGTCAGCCCGATGCCGCCTGCCGACGCGGTGCACTGGTTCGGGCTGGCACCGCCGGACCTATCCGCCATCATCAAAATGAAGGGAGCCAACTGGGTCTATACCTATCTGACCTCGTTCTATCTCGATCCCACTCGGGCGACCGGCGTCAACAATGCCGTATTCCACAACGTCGCCATGCCCGATGTGCTTTGGCAGATGCAAGGGCTGCAAGCCCCGGTTTACAAGGAAGAAACCGAGAATGGCAAGCAGGTCAAGGTACTGTCTGGGTTGAAGCAGGTTTCTCCGGGCACCCTCTCACCGGCGGAATTCGACAAAACCATGCGCGATGTCGTCACCTTCCTCTACTGGGCCAATCACCCGCACAAGGCCGAACGCGAGCATCTGGGTATCTGGGTGATGGCGTTCATGATCCTATTCATCATTGTGGCGTACCTGCTCAAACATGAGTATTGGCGTGCTGTGAAACACTAGGGTCTGCTTGGCAGGTAGCACTTGCCTGCCTATACTGGCGGCGGTAAGGCTCGGGAGGGCCTTACCGCCGCTAAGCTTTTAACCGGTCATTCCATTGATGGATTCCCCCCTATCACTCCACATCCGCACAGCCGATTGGGAGACCGATCGCGACTTGCTCAGCGGGCTGCGCGAAACGGTATTCGTTCATGAACAAGGCGTGCCGATCGAACTCGAGATCGACGAATTCGATCCTCGCAGCCTGCATCTGCTCGCCGAATACGGTGACTTGGCGGTAGGTACGGGCCGTCTGCTTGAGGACGGTCACATAGGCCGACTCGCCGTGCTGTGCAAATATCGCGGATTGGGTGTCGGTAAAGCGCTGCTCATGGCACTCATCGGTGAAGCACGAAACCGCGGCTTCGGCGAAGCCGTACTCAGCGCGCAGGTACACGCGATCCCCTTCTACGAGCGCGCCGGGTTTACCGTCTGCGGTCCCGAGTTTCTCGATGCCGGCATCCCCCACCGCGAAATGCGGCTGCCCCTGAAGGCTGTTCAATAGGCGCCTGCTCCACGCTTGCGCTAAAGTCGTGTTGAATCGACCCGTGGGATTCAGGGAAGCGCATGGCCGAACCACCACCACCCTCGCCGGAACAGAAACGCAAGCCAGTGGACGGCATGCCGGCACTGCAGCCAGCGACCCTCGCAGCCATCGATGACACGCAGCGCGATCTGATCATTCTGAGCCGCAGCCTCGACCCCGCACTGTACGATGACGATACGGTTTCCGGACATCTCTTCGCCCTGATTCGTCGCCAACGTCACAGTCGCATTCGCATCCTGATCGCCGACCTACAACCTCTACGCCAGTACGGCCACCGTCTGCTCGCCCTCGCCCAGCGCGTGCCTAGCTTCATTGAAATCAGACTATTGGCACCGCGCCACCGGAGGGAAAACCGAGAATGGCTGATCGCAGACACGCGAAGCGTGATCTATCGCGAGCAGGCGGACAAGAGTCAGGCGCTGACCGCGCACAGCGACCGTCGCTGGGCAATCGAACTGGCCCACGAATTCCAGTTGATGTGGGATGTCGCCGAACAGCACCCGGATCTGCGTCGACTTTCGCTCTAGCGGCGCGCTACGCCGTCCGCAGCGAGCAAGCCCTGCAGGTCCGAGCGTACTGCCGCGATCGCGGTAAACAGGCCGACATGCGGATGCTGACGGCTGCCATTCACCAGCACCGCGAATGCGCCCCAACGCCCGCCCCTGAAGCGCAGATAACCAGCCAGCGAAAAGACGGATACCGGCTGATTGAGCGAGCCGGTCTTGGCCGCAATACGCGTATCCCAAGCCGGATCGCCGCCCTTGAGCATCGCTACCGGCGTCTGGTCCGGCACCGTCAAACCGGCCAGGAACGCCGGAAAATCGCCGTAACGATGGTATTCATGCACAAGCAAGGCGGTCACGTCGTTGGCCGAAAGGCGATTGCCCACGGTCAGACCGCTGCCACTTTCAAGCAACGGACGCCCACCGTGCGCCCAGTCGAATGTCGATTCCTGATTGACCTTGCGGGCATAGTCCGTCAGACGCCGTCCCGCTTCCGGCAGGCTCACGGGCACAGCTGCACCATCCGCAACCGCCCAGTCCAGCGCCAGGATGTCGGCCATGTAGTTGTTGCTGTAGACCAACATGCCGCGTAACTGCTCGCCCAGTGGCGTGCCCTTCACCGCGGCCACGCGCAGACTCCGCGGCAACGTATCGTCCCGATGGATCACGCCGACTCCGCCCCTGACCGCAACGCCGGCCTGTTCGAGAAACGCACGGAAAACCTCCGCTGCATAATGATCGGGGTGCGCGATGGAGCGATAGAACCGTCGCGTCCTGCCACCCAACGGAATGTTCCCGGAAACCACGAACACTTCCCGCCCATTCACGCTGCGACGTACCACCCGGATATGCGTCGGGCTGCCCGGCTGGCGGGTGTCGATGTGTCCCTGGATCGCCAGCATGGGCAGATCGAACGGCTCGAAGGCGAGCCGCGCCGGAGTGCCCGGAGCGTCTCCCGGACGAACGCTGAGGCAGGCGTTGCTGTAGTCCACGCCGGCCGAGGACAGCGGCGCGTTATAGGCATCTTCACTCTCGAGCTTGGCGTGACAGCGATCCGGAGTGACGCAGGGGACCGGCCCGAAACCGCGGGGATCGACCAGCAGACGTCCGTCCACGGTGGCGATCCCCGCCTCGCGCACGCGCTGCGCCAGGGCCCACAACTGCGCGTTGGTCAGTCCGGGGTCCCCGCCGCCGACGAAGACCAGATTGCCGTGCAGCACGCCTCGATCCACCGGGCCCAGCCGCACCACCCGTGTCTTGAAGCGTTTCGCAGCCCCCCAGCGGTCAAGCGCGGCAGCGGCGGTATAGAGCTTGGTCACCGATGCCGGAATCAGCGCCTGCGCGGGATTCAGGGCCGCCAGCGTGCGGCCGTTTTCCACCTCGATCACCCGGGCACTGACGCGTACGCCCTGCCGCACCAGGTGTTCAAGGGCAGGCAGCGCATGGCGATCTGATACCTTGGCGTCCGCAGCCAAGGACTGGACCGGACCGAGCGCGAGCACAAGAAGCAGTAGTCGGGAAGCGAGCGAGCCGCGAGTGGGCGGCGAGTTGCAAGCTGGCGCTCGGCGCGTCACCCGCCGATCAGCCGACGAATTCGCTGCCGCCGAGATAGGGGCGCAAGGCTTCCGGAATACGGATGCGCCCGTCGGCCTGCTGATGGTTTTCCAGTACTGCCACCAGGGTACGGCCGACCGCGAGACCGGAACCGTTGAGCGTATGCAGCAGTTCCGGCTTGCCGGTCTCGGGATTGCGGTAGCGCGCCAACATGCGACGGGCCTGGAAGTCCTCGAAATTCGAGCATGAGGAGATTTCGCGATAACGCCCCTGCCCCGGCAGCCAGACCTCAAGATCGTAGGTCTTGGCCGAGCTGAAACCAAGGTCGCCGGTGCACAGCGTCATCACCCGGTACGGCAGTTCCAATCGCTGCAGAATCGCCTCGGCATGCCCGACCAGGGCCTCCAGTGCCTCCCAGGAAGCGTCGGGATGGACGAGCTGCACCATCTCCACCTTCTCGAACTGGTGCTGACGGATCAAACCGCGCGTATCGCGTCCGGCCGAACCGGCCTCTGAGCGGAAACACGGCGTGTGCGCCGTAAACCGCAGCGGCAGGGTATCCGCCTCCACGATCTGTTCGCGCACGAGATTGGTTACCGGCACCTCGGCCGTGGGGATGAGATAGAACGGCGTTTCGCCATCGACCTTGAACAGGTCCTCCTCGAACTTGGGCAACTGCCCGGTGCCGCGGAGGGCCTGCGACTGCACGAGATAAGGCACGTAGACCTCCTCGTAGCCGTGTTCGCGGGTATGCACGTCGAGCATGAACTGCGTCAGCGCACGCTGCAGGCGCGCCAGTTCGCCGCGCAGCACGGCGAAGCGCGCGCCGGAAATGCGCGCGGCGGCCTCGAAGTCCAGTCCGCCCAGCGCGGTGCCCACATCCACATGGTCGCGCGGCACGAAGTCGAACACGCGCGGCTCGCCCCAGCGACGCACTTCGACGTTGGCGTCTTCGTCCGCGCCCTCGGGCACCGACTCGTGCGGCAGATTGGGCAGCGTAAGCAGCAGTGCGTCGAGTTCGCCCTGCACCGCCTCGGCCGCGCTCTTGACCGCATCCAGGCGGCCGCCCAGCGAGGCCACCTCGTCCAGCAGCGGCTGCGCGTCCTCGCCCCGGGCCTTGGCCTGGCCGATGGCCTTGGAACGCGTGTTGCGCAGATTCTGCAGTTCCTGGGTTTCGACCTGAAGCCGCTTGCGCTCGCTCTCCAGGGTGTTGAAACGCGCCAGGTCGAAGTCGAAGCCGCGGCGGGCCAGGATACGGGCGATGCCCTCGGGGTCGTTGCGCAGGCGTTTGATGTCGAGCATGGGATACCGTGTGCTGGGCGGAAGGCGCGTCAGTTTACACGCTCAGGCATCCCCGTTCGAAGGATCGTGCGCCGTCGCGTCGAAGGTCAGAATATGGCTCGGATCGACCAGGGTACAGATGTGCTTGACCACCTCGGCCACGCGCTCCGGACGGTCGAAGAACTCGACCACCACGGGTAGATTCAGTGAAAGAGTCAGCAAGGAGCTCGTATGCACCTCGCCCGATCGGCCGAAACCGCTGATACCGCGAAACAACGTTGCGCCGCAGACCTTGGCATCATCGTGCAGATAACGCAGGATTTTTTCGTGTGCGTTGGCGCTTTCGTGCAAATAAACGCGAGCGACGGTGACCTTCATAGCTGCCTCCCGAGCGATAGACCCAACCAACAGACGCTGACGCAGACGAGCACGCTGACCAGCATGTTCACCCCTGCCTTGAACACGTCGCCCTGCTCGATCAGGCTCAGGGTTTCGATTGAAAAGGTGGAAAAGGTGGTGAATGCGCCCAGGCCGCCGGTCAGCACGGCGGCACGGACCTCGGGGCCCACGTTAAGACGCTCGACCAGCATCGCGGTCAGGAACCCCATCGCCAGCGAGCCGATCACGTTGACTGCGAGCGTTCCCCAGGGAAAACCACGTCCCAACCATTGATACACTCCGTTGGATACGCCGAAACGCAATATGGCACCTACCGCGCCGCCGAGCGCAATGGCCAGCAACTGCAATCCCATGGAACGACTCCTCTGTCGGTCCGCCGTGAAACCGCGGAAAGCAAACGATGCGCCATTCTTGCGGGTGCCTCGCCAAGCGTCAATGCCGGCAGACAAACGCAGCTCGGCAACGAACCCGATATACTCGCTGGCTTAAGCAAGCAGGAGCAGGAGACCCCCATAATGACAAAGAGCTTTCACCCCCCGAAACGTCTGCTGATGGGCCCCGGCCCCTCGGAAGTCGACCCGCGCGTGCTCGCGGCCATGTCGCGCCCCACGATCGGTCATCTGGACCCAGCCTTCGTCGGCATGATGGACGAGATCAAGGCGATGCTGCAGAACACCCTGCGTACGCGCAATGCGCTGACGCTGCCGGTGTCGGCACCCGGTTCGGCCGGCATGGAAACCTGTTTCGTCAATCTGGTCGAACCGGGCGACCGTGTGATCGTCTGCGTCAACGGTGTATTCGGCGGCCGCATGAAGGAAAACATTGTCCGCTCCGGCGGGGAGCCCATCGTGGTGGAGGACACCTGGGGCAAGCCCGTCGATCCCGACAAGCTGGAGGATGCGCTGAAGGCTAATCCAGGGGTACGACTGGTCGCCTTCGTACAGGCCGAGACATCCACCGGCGTCGAATCTGACACTCGTACGTTGGTTGAGATCGCCCATCGCCACGGCAGCCTCGTCATTGTCGATACCGTCACCGCCCTCGGTGGTACCCCGGTGCTCACCGACGAATGGGGCATCGACGCCGTCTACGCGGGCACCCAGAAATGCCTATCCTGCCCGCCGGGTCTGGCCCCGGTCAGCTTCAGCGAGGCCGCCCTCGAACGCATCCGTGAACGTAGGCACCCGGTGCAGAGCTGGTTCCTCGACCTCAACCTGGTGATGGGTTACTGGGGCGAAGGCGCCAAGCGCTCCTACCACCACACCGCGCCAATCAACGCCCTCTACGGTCTGCACGAGGCGCTGGTCATGCTCGAGGAAGAAGGTCTCGAAAACGCCTGGGCGCGCCACCGCCGCCATCACGAAGCCCTGCGTGCCGGCCTGGAGGCCATGCGCCTGGAACTGCCCGTCGCCCCCACGGAACGGCTGCCCCAGCTCAACGCCGTGGCGGTACCTGGCGACGTCGACGAGGCGGCAACGAGGCGCATGCTGCTCGAGCACCACGGCATCGAGATCGGCGCCGGTCTCGGCCCGCTGGCGGGCAAGGTCTGGCGGATCGGCCTGATGGGGCAGACCGCCAATGCGCGTAATGTGCGCGAACTGCTCGCCGCGATGGAACATACCCTGGCCCTGCAGGGCCATCGCCTGGTCCGCGGTGCCGCGCTCGAAGCGGCCGAGGCGTACTACGCGTCGACCGGCGAGGCCTGAGCCCGCTGCCGGATCGTCTTCGTGCGGGATACGGTAACCGCCAAACCGGCAACGTATCCCGCACGCTCCAGCGGGGCTAGACGAAACGGTCGTCCGCCTGATGCTCCGCAACGCTTCTGCGTGCCGACTCGATCCAGCCGGTGCGCACCGCGCCCTGGGCATCGAAGGCCGGAACATAAGGTTTGATGTCGAGCAACGGCGTACCGTCGAGCACGTCGACGTCCAGGATGTGCATCATCCCGTCCTCGATCCTGTCCAGGCGCACCACGGAAAGCCCCAGAGGATTCGGACGCTTGGGGGCCCGCGTCGCGAACACGCCGCGGGGCTGCGTATCCATGAACGGCACGACCTGCAGGTCGAATCCCCGGCTGCCGTGAAAGTGGTAGAGCAGGATGACATGCGAGAAACCGTCGAGATCCTGCAGGCCGGCACGGTATTCGGCGTTCACTTCGACGGTTCCCGGAACGCCTGCAGCACCTGCAGGCTGGATCGGCATGCCCGTCAGCGTCCGAAACGGGCTGTGGATGATACCGATGGACTCGAATTCGATCATGCGGTGCAGCTCGCGGAAGACAGGGAAAATGGCTGGCGGCTTGATTGCGTCAAGCAGTGAGATCAAAACCGCAGGCTAGTCGTTCATGCCTTTCCCGGCAAGCATGCCCGGTACGCATTTCTCGACCCGGGAAAGCCGAGTTGCCGCACGCTTGGCGTCGGCGAAATACAGCAGGGAGGCCCTTTGCCTGCCCGGCGTCAAGGCTGAAAAAGCCTGTTCGAGACCGGGAACGCGGACGAATGCCTCCGCCAGATCTTCCGGGATCGACCCGGATTCGCGGCGTTCCGGCAGTGTGCGGCCCGCACGCTCGACCTCGATCGCGTTGGCGATGAAGCCACGCAGCGCCGGCTCCATCTTCGCGATCTCGCCGAGACCGGCAGACAGCCGGCGGGCAGCATGAGAATGCTCTCCAGGACGTTCCAGCTGGCCCTCGGGGTCGTCCAGCAGCACGCCCTTGAAGAACATGAACGCGCAGCGATGCTTGAAGGGCTGGACGATGGCCACATTGCCGTCCTGAAGGGAATAGCAGGGTTTGCCCCACTTGAGCGATTCGTCCAAACCGCAGTCGAGCGCGATCGTGCGCGGACAGGGCATCTCTTCGCGCCAGCGACCTGCCCCATCCAGGAATGCGCCCACCTTGGGATCCGCCCCCCCGCCAGCTCATGCCGTGCGCAAGCTCTTGCGGGGATCGCCCGCCCTACAGACCCCTCGCCGCCTTAATCGTCTCGTAGGCCTGCTTGATCTGCTGCGTTTTCTCGTTCGCGAGCTGAATCATCTCCTCCGGCAAACCCTTGGATACCAGCTTGTCGGGATGATTCTGGCTCATCAGGCGGCGGTAAGCTCGTTTGATGTCATCATCGCTCGCCTCGGGACTCAGGCCGAGCACCGCGTACGACTGCTCGACCTGCTGACGGCTGCTAGGCCGAGCGCTGCCCGTGCCACCGCCAGTCCCGGCACCCGACTCCCAGGCACCGCCGAACAGCCCCATGACGGCTGCCACGCGGCTGAACAGGAGCTGGAATTGCAGCTGCGAAAACCCCAGGCGTTGACAGATGTACAACAACAGCTCGCGCTCGCGTTCGTCCAGCGAACCGTCGGCGAGAGCGGCGCTGATCTGAATTTCCAGGAACATCTGGACGAGCGAGCTGCGCCGATGCACCACGCGGCGAAACTGCTCCAGCACCGCGTCGAGATCGAAGGCGTCGGATTTGCCCTGATTGAACAGGTCGATGGCCGCGCGACGCTGGGCCTCGTCCAGATGCATGTGGCGCATGACGTTGCGCGCCATCTCGATCTCGCGCTCGCTGACATGCCCGTCGACCTTGGCCAGGCGCCCCATGACCGCAAAGGTGGCGGTAAAGAACGCGGCCTGCGTGGTCACCTGTTGATCGGAAGTCTGCGCCTCCAGCAACTCGCGCTGATTCTGCTTGCGGTCGACCTGATGGCCGATCACGCCGCCGAGCAGAGCGCCCAGCGGACCGCCGAGAGCGAATCCGACGCTCGCGCCGATACCCTTGCCCCACCAGCTCATGATGCCTCGCCTCCTTCGAGCAATGTGCGCAGACCCGCTTCGTCCAGCACCTGAACACCGAGTTTTTCGGCCTTCGCCAGCTTGGACCCCGGATCGGCGCCGGCGATCACCGCCGTCGTCTTGCCGGACACCGAGCTGCTGACGCGCGCGCCGAGCGCCTCCAGGGCTGCCTTCGCCTGGTCGCGGCTGAAGCCTTCCAGGGTACCGGTCAAGACGTAGGTCTTCCCTACCAAACGGCTATCTCCAGCCACCGCGCGATCGGCGATGTCCGGCCACACCACACCCAGGTCGCGCAGCGCCGCAATCACGTTCCGATTGCGCGGTTCGGCGATGAAATGACAGACCTGCCGGGCCACCACCGGTCCGACGTCCTCCACGCTCTGCAGCCGAGGATAACGATCCTTGGGCTTGATGTCCTCGTCCCGCTCGGTCAGCAGATCGGCCTCGGCCGCCTCGACCAAGGCCTCCAGGCTGCCGAAGTGGCGCGCCAGTGCGCGAGCCGTGGCCTCGCCAACCTCGCGAATGCCGAGGGCGTAGAGAAATCGCGCGAGTTCGGTGTGCCGGCTGCGTTCGATGGCCGCCAGCAGATTGTCCGCGGATTTCTCGCCCATGCGATCCAGGCCGACCAACTGATCGCGGGTGAGTCGATAGATACCGTCGACGTGATCGATCAGTCCGGCATCGACGAGCTGGTCGATCAGTTTCTCGCCCAGGCCCTCGATGTCCATCGCCCGACGCGAGGCGAAATGACGGACGGATTCCTTGCGTTGCGCGGGGCAGATCAGGCCACCGGAACAGCGCGCCACGGCCTCGCCCTCGACACGTACAACTTCGGAACCGCACACGGGACAGGCGGTAGGCAACTCGACGGGCTGCGTGTCGGCGGGACGTCTTTCCGTCAGCACGCGCGCCACCTCGGGGATCACGTCGCCCGCACGGCGCACGATCACGGTGTCGCCCACGCGTACGTCCTTGCGCGCGACCTCGTCCATGTTGTGCAGCGTCGCATTGCTCACGGTCACGCCGCCGACGAACACGGGCTCCAGCCGCGCGACCGGGGTAAGCGCGCCGGTACGGCCGACCTGGAATTCGACGCCGAGGACGCGGGTCGGCATCTCCTCGGCCGGAAACTTGTGGGCAATGGCAAAACGCGGTGCGCGCGCCACGAAGCCGAGTTCGGCCTGCCAGGCGAGGTTGTCCACCTTGTAGACCACGCCATCGATCTCATAGGGCAGTTCGGCGCGGCGACGGCCGATATCGCGGTAATACTCGAGACAGCCGTCCAACCCCTCGACGCAGCGGATCTCGCGGCTGACCGGCAGGCCGAAGCCGCGCAGCGCCTCGAGCACGGCCGAATGCCGCGGGGGCACCGGCCAATCACCGGTTTCGCCTAACCCGTAGGCATAGAAAGCCAGTGGACGTGCGGCGGTGATCTGCGGGTCGAGCTGACGCAGGCTGCCGGCGGCCGCATTGCGCGGGTTCGCGAACAGCTTGTCGCCGCGCTCGGCGGCCTCGGCATTCATGCGCTCGAAGCCGGCGCGCGGCATGTAGACCTCGCCACGCACCTCAAGCACCTTCGGCGCTTTGCCGCGCAGACGCAGCGGAATACTGGCGATGGTCCGCACGTTCTGGGTGATGTCCTCGCCCGTGGTGCCGTCGCCGCGCGTGGCGCCCTGCACGAGATGGCCGTCCTCGTAGCGCAGGCTGAGAGCAAGCCCGTCCAGCTTCGGCTCGGCCACGTAGCCGATAGCCTCCTCCACACCCAGGCGTTCGCGCACCCTGCGGTCGAAGGCGGCTAGTTCATCGTCGTCGAAACAGTTTTCCAGCGACAGCATGGGCACGCGGTGACGCACCTCGCCGAATCCGCCGGCCGGCTTGGCGCCGACGCGCTGGGTCGGCGAATCTGGTATCACCAGTTCGGGATGTTCCGCTTCCAAGGCCTGCAGTTCGCGCAGCAGGACGTCGTACTCGGCGTCGGAGATTTCCGGGTCGTCGAGGACGTAGTAGCGGTAGTTGTGGTGCTCGATCTGCGTGCGCAGCATCCGGGCGCGGTCGGCCGGAGCAGCCTGTACGGTCACCGCGTCGACCTCGTCGTCCGCGCGCGATGCTGAATGAACTCACGCACGCGTTCCTCCATGTGGGTCAGCGTCTGCGTGCTCAGCGTACTGTGCGTCTCGTCCTCCAGACGGGCATCGAAGCGCTCGGCAAGCCGGCGCGCGCAGTCGCTCATCGCCCGGAAGGCCACCATCGGAGAATCCGGCCCAGGCAGGGTCAGAAACAGGCTGATGCCGGGCGTTTCCAGCGCCGCCATCCCCTCCTCCGCGAACACGCCGGGCTTGATCATGTTCACCACGCCGAACTGTGGTGCACCACCGAGTTCGTCGGCGCGGATAAAGACGCCGCGCTCGTCGAGTTCAAGATTCAGTTCGGCAAACGCGTCGGCCAGTGACGGCCCATCCAGGGGTGCTTCGGCAGTCGCCACCACATGGACGATCAGAATGACCTCGAAGTCTTCCCCGGATTCCTCGGCCTCCTCTGGCTGCGGCTTCGGATGGCGGGCCGTTCTGGGAGTTGCCGGACGCGCGACAGGGACGGTCGGAGGCGGCTCCGCGGGCGTCGTATCCATGACGGGCTCTGCCGGCACTTCAGCGTGGTCCTCAGTGGGTTCCGGCTTGGATGTGCGCCCAGGCATCCCGCTGGAGCGGGCGATCGGAAGGATATCCCACTCATCTTCGGGGGCCACGGGCTCATCGTCGACATGCGCAGATTCTGGATGAAAATACGGTTCGTCGCGTTCGTCGTCGCGGGGAGCGCGGCGTGCCTCGGCGCGCTTGCCGTACCAATAGATGGCGATCAGGATAATCGCCCCGAGCAGCAGCAATAACCAGCGCAATGCATCCATGACAGTTCCTCAACCCGCTGCCATCTGTGCCGCTTCCTCGATGTCCACGGCCACCAATCGGGAAACGCCGGCCTCACGCATGGTGACGCCGATCAGATGCTCGGTGGCCTCCATGCTGACCTTGTTGTGGGTAATCATGATGAACTGTACCCGTTCGGACATTTCCTGCACCAGACGGGCGAAGCGTCCGACGTTGGCCTCGTCCAGCGGAGCATCGACCTCGTCGAGCATGCAGAACGGTGCCGGATTGAGCGCGAAAATCGCAAACACCAGCGCCACGGCGGTCAGGGCCTTTTCGCCACCCGACATCAGATTGATGGTCGACAACCGTTTCCCGGGCGGGCGGGCGAGTACCGCGACACCGGTGCTCAGCAGATCCTCGCCGGTCATTTCCAACCGCGCCTCGCCGCCGCCGAACAGACGCGGGAACATGTCCTTGAGGCCGGCGTTGACCTGATCGAAGGTGTCGCGGAAACGCTGGCGCGTCTCGCGGTCGATCTTCTGGATCGCCCCTTCCAGGGTCTCCAGCGCCGCCGTCAGATCGGCGTGCTGGCTGGCAAGGTATTCGGCCCGTTCGCTCTCGGTCTTGAATTCGTCGATCGCGGCGAGATTGATCGAGCCGAGACGCTGGATGCGCTGCGCTAGCTCGGCAGCGCGTGCCTCCCAGGCCGAAATCGTCACTGCCGGGTCCAGCGCCTCACGCACCGCCGCTTCCGCCAGACCGGTCTCCGCCAACTGTTCGGCCAGGGTCTCGCGGCGCACGCGCACGGATTCGAGTTCGACCCGGCGCGCGCCCAGGGCCTCGCGCAGTCCTTCGGCCTCTCGTTCGATGTTCGTGCGCGCCTGCTCGGCCTCGCGCAGCGCGTTCTCGATCGCCTGCACGGCGCCACGCGCCTCGCCCAGCTCGCGTTCGAGCCGGGCGCGCTGCTCCACCGCCTCGCCGAGCTGAGCCTGCAGGGTCGCGGTCGGCTCAGCGTCCGCCTGCAGGGCTTCATGCAAACCGGCGACACGTTGTTCCAGTTCCTCGCACTGGCCGCGCCCGCGTGCCAGCGCCTGCTCGGTCGCAGCCGCCTCGACGCGTAGCGACTCCAGCCCCAGCGACAGGCGGTGTCTCGCCTCGCGATCGGCCTGGGCGGCTTGGCGCGCCTCGGCCAGAACCTGCTGGCACGAACGCCGCTCGCCTTCCAGCGCCTCGCGCTCGCTGCTCAGGCGTTCCATCTCGGAGACCGCCTCGTTGCGTGCCGCGGTCGCCTGGGCCAGGGCCGCGCGCTCCGCCTCGGAGCGCGTATCCAGTTCGGTCAATTCCTGGGCGATGGCGGCGGCACGCTCGCCGAGCTGGCGCAGACGCCCGCGCTGCCCGTTGAGCCGGCCATCGCTGGCGGCCAGTTCGCGGTGCGCCTGATTCAGCGACTGCTGCACCTGCTGGCGCTCGGCCTCCAGTTCGCGCAGTTCGCTCTGACCTGCGTCGAGCGACACCACGCGGGCCTTGGCCTCGTTTTCCAGCGCATTGCGTTCGCCTTGCAGGGTTGCGATTTCGTCCGCCCGCGCAAGCACGCCACTGTGCGCCTCGTCGCGGTCAGGTAGGCGCAGCCAGCCGCGGCCGACCCATTCACCCGCCGGGGTAATCAGGGATTCGCCGGGTGGCAACGAGGTGCGTCGCGTCAGCGCTTCGTCCAGGTTCGCCGCCGTACCCACGCCGGCAAGCAGGCCGGCCACGGGCCAATCCGCGTGGACATGGGCGGCAAGCCCGCCGGCGGGGGCGGAGGCAGTGGCGTCGCCCTGTCGGTCCACGAATTCCCTCGGCGCGCCGTCGTCGGCAGCCGCACTCGCGCCGAGGCCGAGATCGTCCAGACAGATCGCGCCGAGCAGGCTGCCGAGCACGGCCTCGACTGCCGGCTCCCAGCCGGCGTCGACGCGCAGGCACTCGCCGAGCCGCGAGGCCGATTCCAGTCCCTGTTGACGCAGCCATTGCGCATGCCCGCCCTCGCGCTTGCCCAGCGCCGCCTCCTGCAATGCCTCCAGCGAGGCCAGCCGACCGGTGACGCCCTGCACCTTGCGACGCAACTCGTCCAGGGCCTGCGTATCCTCACGGATGCCGCCGCGTCGTGCCTCGATGCGCTCGATGATCTGCGCGAGCTGACCGTCGAAGCGCTCGACCGCCTCGCGCTGCGTCCTTGCCTCCGCCTCGAGACGCTCGATGTCCGCCGCGATGCCGGCCGTGTCCAGCCCCTCGGCCTCGCGGCTGAGCCGCTGATGGCGTTCGCCGAGACCGTGTATCTGGCGTTCGAGGTGTTCCATGCGCGTACGTTCGACCTGGGCCCGTTGCCCCGGTTCGCTGGCACGGCGGTTGAATTCGTCCCAGCGCCCCTGCCAGTCGGCGATGGCCGTCTCCGCCTGCTCCAGCGCCTGCGCAGAGGCCAGCTCGCGCTGCTGCGCCGCCTCTGCCTCGGGCGCGCGGTCCGCCAGCGATTCGTTCAGACGGGTCAGCTTGACCTCATCGGCCTCGAGCACCCGACGCGCCTCGACCAACGCCGCCTCGGCCTGTTCGAGGGCCTGGTCGCGCTGGCTGCGCAACTGTTCGGCATGTTGAATACCCTGCTCGATGCGCGAAATCTCGGCACCGGCCTGGTAGAAACGCCCCTGCACCTCGTTGAAGGCCTCGTTGCCGGCGTGCAGGCGCTCGCGACCCTCGACCAATTCCGCTTCGCGTGCGCGCAATCGGGCGACGACCTCCTCGAGCGCGACCTGGGCCTCGTGGATACCCTGCTCGCGCTTGGCGATATCCTCGCTCAGTGCGTCCAGACGCAGTACGAGGAGTTCTGCCTGCGCCTGCTTTTCCTCCTGGCGCAGGGCCTTGTAACGCTCCGCGGTCTGCGCCTGGCGCTTGAGGTGTGCCAGATGCTTGTCGATTTCCTCGCGCAGGTCGTTGAGGCGGTCGAGATTCTCTCGCGTGTGCTGGATGCGGTTCTCGGTCTCGCGCCGACGTTCCTTGTATTTGGAGATGCCGGCAGCCTCTTCGATGTAGACGCGCAGTTCTTCCGGCTTGGCCTCGATCAGGCGCGAGATCATGCCCTGCTCGATGATGGCGTAGCTGCGCGGGCCGAGTCCGGTGCCCAGGAAAATGTCGGTGATGTCGCGGCGGCGGCAGCGCGTACCGTTGAGGAAATACTGCGACTGGCCGTCGCGCGAGGCCAGGCGCTTCACCGATATCTCGGCGTACTGCGCGTAGGCACCGCCCAGGGTGCCGTCGCTGTTGTCGAACACCAGCTCCACCGAGGCCTGGCCGACCGGCTTGCGCGCCGAGGAGCCGTTGAAGATGACGTCCTCCATCGACTCGCCGCGCAGGTGCTTGGCCGAGGATTCGCCCATCACCCAGCGCACGGCATCGATGGTGTTGGACTTGCCGCAGCCGTTCGGACCGACGATGCCGACGAGCTGACGGGACAGGGGGATGGTGGTGGGGTCTACGAAGGACTTGAAACCCGCGAGTTTTATTTTGCTCAGTCGCATGCGCCAGTCGCGTTGAAAGCGGCGGGGCGGGGTCCCGCGCCAGTGATATACTGCATGGTTTTTCCCACCCCTGTCAGGACATACCCATGCCGAGTCAGCCGAGCAAGGCGCTTGAGACCTTCCCCAACCCGGAACCAAGCCGGGATTATACCATTCGCATCCGCATTCCGGAGTTCACCTGCCTGTGTCCGGTGACCGGACAGCCGGACTTCGCCACGCTGCATCTCGAATATGTCCCAGAGCAGCGCTGCGTGGAGCTCAAGTCGCTCAAGCAATACGTGTGGTCGTACCGCGACGAGGGCGCATTCCACGAGGCGGTGACCAATCGCATCGTCGACGACATCGCCAACGCCATTGCTCCGCGCTTCGTCCGCCTGACTTCGGAATTCAACGTGCGCGGCGGCATCTATACCACGGTCGTCGCCGAACGTCGCGCGCCAGGCTGGACGCCCGCCACGCCCGTCACCCTGCCCTGATACCCGATGCCGGATGTGCTGGCGATCGGGGTGGACGTCGGCACGTCCGGCATCCGTGCCGTCGCCATCGACGCACACGCTGAAACCCATGCCGAAGCGGCGCTGCCCCTGCCCGCACCGGAGTCTCCGATGGCGGGCTGGCAGGAACAGGCGCCCGCGCTCTGGCGCGATACGCTGTTCGCCGTGCTGCACCGCCTGGTACAGGACATTCCGCGCGGGTACGTACCGCGTTCGCTGGCCCTGGACGGCACTTCCGGCAGCCTGCTGCTGACCAACGCGAGCGGCACCCCGCTGGGACCGGCGCTGATGTATGCCGATCGACGCGCGACCGCCGAGGCCGCCCGCATCGCCACCGCTGCGCCGGCCACCAGCGGCGCCCATGGCGCGAGTTCCGCCCTGGCCAAGCTGCTCTGGCTGATGCGCCACCGCCCTGCTGCCGACGGCTTCCGCACCATGCACCAGGCCGACTGGCTGCTCGTCCAGCTCGGCGCAGCGCCCGGCACCAGCGACGAAAACAACGCGCTCAAGCTCGGCTACGACCCCGTCGAACGCCGCTGGCCGGACTGGCTGGAAACGCTGGGCGTGCCGCCGACGGCCCTCCCTTCGGCTCATGTACCCGGTGCGCGGGTGGGCACGATCGGCAGACAGACGGCAGCCGCACTGGGCCTGCCCGCAGATCTTGCCCTGGTCGCCGGCACCACGGACAGCATGGCGGCCTTCATCGCCACCGGCGCGCGCGAACCCGGCGAAGCCGTCACCTCGCTCGGCAGCACCCTGGTGCTCAAGCTGCTGTGCCGGCAACCGGCATTCGCACCCGAATACGGCATTTACAGCCATCGCCTGGGCGACCTGTGGCTGGCCGGCGGGGCTTCGAACAGCGGCGGCGCGGTACTCCGCGCCCACTTCACGGACGAAGAGATCGCGCGATGTACCGACGCCCTGCACCCCGACGCCCCGACCGGTCTGGACTACTATCCGTTGCCGACGCCCGGCGAACGCTTCCCCTTCGCCGCTCCCAACCTGCAACCGCGCCTGACACCGCGACCTGACGACCTCTGCCGTTATTTTCAGGGCATGCTCGAAGGAATGGCCGAGATCGAACAGCTGGGCTATGCACATTTGCAGCGGCTTGCCGGCGAGACGCTGCGCAGCGTCCGCAGCGTCGGCGGCGGGTCGGTCAACGTCGGCTGGACGCGCATCCGCGGCACGCGCCTGGGCGTGCCGATGCTCAACCCGACTCACCGGGAGGCCGCTCACGGCACCGCCCTGCTGGCCCTGAAGGCGGTCGCCTAACCTAGACAGCGGCGGACCGGAGCAAAGCTGCGCCGATGGCAATCGGCCGGACCATGCGCCTGCAGCGCCTCGATATGCTGTCGGGTGGGGTAGCCCATGTGGCGGTCGAAGCCGTATTGGGGATGGCTCGCATGCAGCACGAGCATCTCGGCATCGCGCTCGGTCTTGGCCAGGATCGAGGCGGCGCTGATCGCCGGAACGCTGGCATCGCCGCCGACCACCGCCTTGCCGGGACAGGCCAGTTCAGGCAGCCGGTTGCCGTCCACCAGCACGCTCAAGGGAGAACGCGGCAGCGCAGCCACCGCGCGCTGCATGGCCAGCATGGTCGCATGCAGGATATTGAGCCGGTCGATCTCCGCGACGTCGGCGCGGCCGATGCCCCAGGCGAGCGCATGTGCGCGGATCTCGACCGCCAGGGCCTCGCGCCGGCGGGCGCTGAGCTTTTTCGAATCGGCAAGGCCCTCGATCGGATGTCGGGGATCCAGCACCACCGCCGCGGCCACCACAGGCCCGGCAAGCGGACCGCGGCCGGCCTCGTCGATGCCCGCCACCCACCAGGATGCCTCGACGGCCTCTGTTGACCTTTCCCTATCCGTTGTCATCGCGCCCTGTCGTCCCTGTTCATGCGCCGCGCACCATATCATCCCCACCGAGAGTACGCATTGCCTCGACTCCCGGTAAATGCGAACATTCGACGCCACGACTTACCCGGCAACGCGGCGACGCCGTTTGCGCCGCAACCACCAGACGTACATCTTTGAGCGAAATTCTGCAGACTGCCGTCATCGGCGTAGGCTACCTGGGCCGCTTCCACGCGCAAAAATACGCTGCGCTGCCGCAGGCCAATCTGGTTGCGGTGGCCGACCCCAACGCCGAACAGGCCGCACGGGTTGCCGAGGAATGCGGCACCCGGGCCGTCGCCGACTACCGCGACATTCTCGACGAGGTCGACGCCGTCAGCGTGGTCGTGCCGACGCAGCAGCACTTCGCGGTGGCCCGCGACTGCCTCGCACGCGGCATCCATGTCCTGCTCGAAAAGCCGATGACCGTCACCGTGGCCGAGGCGGACGAACTGATCGCACTGGCCAAGACCAACGGCTGCACCCTGCAGATCGGCCATCTGGAGCGTTTCAATGCCGCGGTTCAGGCGCTCGACGGCGTGCTCGCCACGCCGCGCTTCATCGAATCGCACCGCCTGGCGGCCTTCAACCCGCGCGGCGCGGACGTGAACGTGGTGCTGGATCTGATGATTCACGACATCGACATCATCCAGACCATGGTGCGTTCGCCGCTCGACAAGATCGACGCCAACGGCGTGTCGGTGCTCACCTCCGAAATCGACATCGCCAACGCCCGGCTGCACTTTGCCAACGGCTGCGTGGCCAACGTCACCGCCAGCCGGGTGAGCATGAAGCCGCAACGCAAGATGCGCGTGTTCCAGAACGACGCGTACATCTCGATCGACTTCCAGGACAAGATCCTGAGCGTGCACCGCAAGGGCGAAAAGGAAATCTTTCCCGGCATTCCCGAAATCACCTCGCAGGAAAGCCTGTTCGAAAGCACCGACGCGATCCGCGACGAGATCGTCGCGTTCCTGGCTGCCATCAGCAACGGCACGCCTGCGCAGGTCACCGGCGAGGACGGCCGGCTGGCGCTGGAAACGGCGATCCGCATCACCGAACTACTCGCCGAAACCTCCGGCTGACACACACCCGCCTACTTGAACGCGACTCCGCGGAGACACCAGCATGATCCCAATGGTTGACCTGAAAACGCAGTATCTCGCCCTGCGCGAGGAGATCGACCGGGGCATTCTGCAGGCGCTGGAGAGCACCCAGTTCATCCTCGGGCCCAATGTACGCGCCTTCGAGGAAGAGGCGGCGGCCTATCTCGGCGCCGCACATGCAGTCGGCGTGGCGTCCGGCACGGATGCGCTGCATCTGGCACTGGTCGCGGCCGGCATCAAGCCGGGCGACGAGGTCATCACCTCGCCCTTCACCTTCATCGCCACCGCGGAGGCGATTCTCTACGTCGGCGCCAAGCCGGTGTTCGTGGACATCGACCCGCAAACCTTCAATCTCGACCCGGAACTCGTGGCTGCGGCGATCACCCCACGCACCCGAGCGATCCTGCCGGTGCACCTGTTCGGCCAGCCCGCCGACATGGAGGCGCTGAACGCCCTCGCCGAGCGGCATGGGCTGCTCGTGATCGAGGATTGCGCGCAATCCTTCGGCGCGACCCGCGGCGGCCTGCAGACCGGCACCCTCGGCACCGCGGGCTGCTTCAGCTTCTTTCCAAGCAAGAACCTCGGCTGCTACGGCGACGGCGGCCTGATCACCACCGGCTCGGCGGAGGTCGCCGAGCATCTGCGCGTGCTGCGCAACCATGGCTCGTGGCAGCGCTACCACCACTCCGAACTCGGCTTCAACAGCCGCCTGGACGAAATCCAGGCCGTGGTGCTGCGTACCAAGCTCAAGCACATCGACGAATTCAATGCCGGGCGCCGCCGCGTCGCCCAGCGTTACACCGCAGGCCTGCACGCACTCAACGGCGTCACCCCACCCTACGAAACCGCCGGCGGCGTACATGTCTATCACCAGTACACGCTGCTCAGCCCGCGCCGCGACGAAATCATGGCGGCCCTGCAGAAGGCGGAGATCGCCTGTGCCGTGTACTACCCGATCCCGCTGCACCGTCAGGAGGTCTTCGCCGAGGACTGCCAGGGACTCAGCCTGCCCGTGAGCGAGCAGGTGGCGGCCCAGTGCCTGTCCCTCCCGGTCTTCCCGGAACTGGCGGACGACGCCGTCGACCTCATCCTCGAAACCATCGGCGCAGCCCTCGCGTGACGGTCTACGCTTGAAGCCCGATGCCCGGGCAAACATCGTGAAGGCCCCAAACGTCATGATCGTTGCCGGCGAAGCCTCCGGCGACCAGCATGCAGCGCAGCTCGTCGAAGGCGTGCTGCGTCGTGCGCCGGACGTGCGTTTTTCCGGCATCGGCGGCGAACGCATGCGCCGCGCCGGCGTGGAGATCGTGATCGATTCGGCGCAACTTGCCGTGGTCGGTCTGGTCGAGGTCCTGATCCACTACCCCACACTGCGCCACGCCCTGGAAACCATGCGCAGGAACCTGCGCGAGCAGCGCCCCGACCTGCTGATCCTGGTCGACTACCCCGACTTCAACCTGCGCCTGGCCAAGACCGCGCACGAACTCGGCATCAAGGTGCTGTACTACATCAGCCCGCAGGTCTGGGCCTGGCGACAGAAGCGCGTGTACACCATCCGCGAGCGCGTCGACATGATGGCCGTGGTCTTCCCGTTCGAACTGCCGTTCTACGAATCAGCGGGCGTACCGGCGCGCTTTGTCGGCCACCCGCTTACCCGCGAGGTGCACTCCTCGCTGACGCGCGACCAGGCCGCCGCTTCTTGCGGGCTGGACCCTGCCCGTCCCATCGCCGGTTTGTTTCCGGGCAGCCGTCGCAGCGAATTGCAGCGACTGCTGCCGGTACAGCTGGAAGCCGCCAAGCGGCTGCGCGCGGAGATGCCCGAGGTGCAATACGTCATGCCGCTGGCGTCGACCTTGAACGAAGACTTGCTCGCGCCGTACCTGCAGGCCGCGGGGATCGAGGTGACCTGCGTTTCCGGGCACTTCTACGACGTGATTCAGAGTTGCGATGCCATCGTCAGCGCTTCGGGTACCGCAACCCTGGAAATCGCGCTGATGGGCAAGCCGCTCGCGGTGATCTATCGCGTCAATCCGCTGAGCTATCGCATCATGCGTCGCCTGATTCGCGTCGACCACATCGCGCTGTGCAACATCGTGGCGGGCAAGCGGGTCGCCAGCGAACTGATTCAGGATGCGGCCACGCCCGCGAGCATCGCCGATGAACTCAAGCGGATGCTGGCCGACCCGGCGCATGCCGCGCGCATCCGCGAAGGCTTCGCACGCGTGCGCGAGCAACTTGGCGACGAACGCCGCGACACCGACATAGCAAGCCTCACCCTCGAAATGCTGGAACTCGCCGGTGATGGCTCACTGGAAACGGCAAACGACTAAGCAGAACACCGCCACTCAGCGGATGAGGCTACGACGAACGCCGTCACGCAGAAAGTCCAGAATCGGTTGTACCGCCTGCTCAGCCGCTGCCAGTTGCTCCAGCTCGTGCATCGCCTCGTCCAGATTCAGCCCCTGACGATACAGCACCTTATACGCACGCCGTAACTGATTGATCTGTTCCGCTGTGAAACCCCGCCGTTTGAGGCCTTCCTTGTTGATGCCGTGTGGACGAGCCGGATTACCCGATACGATCATGTAAGGCGGCACATCCTTGGCGATCGCACTGCCCATGCCGGTGAAGGCATGCGCACCCACGCTGCAGAATTGATGAACCAGAGTAAAACCGCTCAGGATGACCCAGTCTTCAATGTGCACGTGCCCCGCAAGTGAGGCATTGTTGGAGAAAATCGTGTTGTTCCCGATGCGGCAGTCGTGGGCGATGTGGATATACGCCATCAGCAGATTGTCGTCGCCGACGACCGTGCGCCCGTTGCCGTTCATCGTACCGCGGTTAATGGTCACACTTTCGCGGATCAGATTTCTGTCCCCAATCACAAGCTCCGTGGGTTCACCGCGGTATTTCTTGTCCTGAGGGTCGGCACCCAGCGACGTAAATTGCAGGATACGATTGTCGCGACCAATATGCGTCGGCCCCTGTATGACGACGTGCGGACCTATCTGGGTACCAGCCCCGATGGTCACGCCAGGACCTATCACACTGAACGGACCTACGCTGACATCCTCGGCCAGCTCTGCAGCAGGATCGATGATGGCCTGTGGATGAATCAAGATATCACCTCTCGTCCAGCGCACATCAGTTCCGCGGCCGCAGCCAGATCCCCGTCCACCCGAGCCTCTGCAGCAAACTTCCACATATCGCGCTTGACGCGCAACAGTTCAACGCGCATGACCAGTTGATCGCCAGGAATCACCTGACGCTTGAAACGGGCGCGATCAACCGACACGAAGAGATACAGGAAATTGTCCGGCGGCGGTTCGTCTGAACGACTCTTGAAGGCCAGCAACCCGGTCGCCTGCGCCATGGCCTCAAGAATAAGCACACCGGGCATCACCGGTCGGCCCGGGAAATGCCCCTGAAAGAACGGTTCGTTGACCGTCACGTTCTTGACCGCTGTCAGCCACTCCCCAGGTGTGTAGTCGACCACCTTGTCGACCAGCAGGAAAGGGTAACGATGCGGGAGATAATTCAGAATTTCCTGGATATTGAAAGAATTCAAAGTACTCGCCTCAAAATGTCCCAGCGACCGTCCACCGGGGTCAATCCCCGTCTTCTCTTTTATATTGACGTTCCAGCCGTGCAACCGAACGTGCCATCTCATCCAAATGACGAAAGCGAGCCGCGTTGCGCTGCCAGTGTCGCATCGGCTGAGCCGGCATACTGGACGAGTATGCGCCGGGCTCATCCAGTGAACGCGCAACCAAACTCATTCCGGTCACGTGCACACCGTCTGCCAACCTGAGATGACCGGCCACACCGACGCCGCCTCCCAGCGTACAGTGAGCGCCGATCTCAACGCTTCCAGCGATACCGACACAACCGGCTATTGCGGTATGCGCACCGATTTTTACGTTATGCGCCACCTGTACCAAATTGTCGATCTTCACGCCATCGTCGATTACCGTATCCTCGAGCGCACCACGATCGATGGTCGAATTGGCACCAATTTCCACGTCTTCGCCGATCACCACGCGCCCGAGTTGCGGCACCTTGATCCAATGGCCCCGATCCTGCGCCAAACCGAAACCATCGGCACCGATTACCGCACCAGGATGGACCAGACTACGCGCACCGATCAGACAACCTGCACCTACGGTAACCCGAGCGACCAAACGGACGTCTGCCTCCAGAATCACGTCTTCGAGCAGCACACACCCTGGGCCGACAACCGCACCTGGCCCTATACGGCAACCTTCGCCAACCACTGCCTGGGCGCCGATATGCGCCTCTGGATCGACCGTTGCGTTAGGGGCAACCACTGCCGAGGCATGCACGCCAGCTGCGGGACGCTTGGGCGGATGCAGAAGGTTAGCCGCGCGGGCGAACGCAGCATGCGGGTTGTCGACCACCAGTGTCGGGACTGGACACGCGCCCGCATGACGTTCGCGCAGCAATACCGCGCCGGCCCGTGTTGACCGGAGATGCTTGAGATAACGATCATCCGCCAGGAAAGCCAGCGAATTCCCATCCGCGGACTCCAGCGGAGCGACACGTGTAACCCGCTTATCGGCATATTTCTCCGATACAATGGAACCCACTGCCTCGGATAGCTGGTGCAAAGTCATGCTCACGGACGATCGCGCTCTCGTCAGCCCGCATTATTTGGCGGATTTTTTCAATTCGGCGAGCACCTTATTCGTCAGATTGATCTTGTCGCTCGCATAGACTACGCCATCGCTCAGGATCATATCGTAATTGCCCGCCTTGGCGATACGCAGTATCACCTTGGAAATCTGCTTCTGCAGACCCTGCAACACCTGATTGCGCTTCTCGCCGAAATCCTGGCGGAAGGAGGCCAACTGCTTGTTGAACTCGTTTTCCTTCTGCATCAGATCCGTTTCAGCCTGTTTCTTGCGCTCCGCAGACATGGCAGATGCATTGCGCTTGAGATCCGTTTCCTCTTTCTGAATCTGGTCCCGGAGTTCACCTAATTTCTGCTCGCGCGGCTGGAATTCCTTCTGCAGCTCAGCTCGCGCTGCTTCCGCCTGAGGCGCCTTGGCCATGATTTCAGGGACATTGACAAAACCAATCTTACCTGTGGCAGCTTCACTTGCCGGCACAAACGCCAGCATCCCGAGCACCGTAAACAATCCCAGAAAAAGTTTTCGCATATGCATAAAACACCTCAGAAATAGGTACCGATGTTGAACTGGAAGACTTGCAAATGATCGCCCGGGCGCGCGTTGAGTGCCTTGGCTACGCTAAAGCTCAGAGGGCCAATAGGCGACAACCATTCGAGACCGATACCGGCCGACGTACGCAAATCACTGGTTTTGTAAGTCTGTGGGGAAGCAAATACATTACCCGCATCGAAGAACGTACTAAGTCGAACAGAACTGGAGTTTTTCAAAAACGGCATTGGAAAGATCAGTGCCATGCGTCCTACAACCTTGACGTCACCACCGATCGGCAGACCGGACACAGGATCCTGTGGCCCCAATGAATAATCCTGATAACCCGCGACACTGCTGATGCCACCCGTGTAGTAGGTATCGAAGAAGGGCAGTGTGTGTGTGCCGCCATAGCCTGCGCCATAACCCAATGAGCCGCTCATCGACAACGTCAGGTCATGTGTAATCGGTAAATATTCCTGGTTGTCGTAACCGATCTTGTAATATTTGATCGTACTGCCCGGTGTCACGAAGCTCAATTTCAGCGTTTGCAAATTACCCTCAGTCGGGAACACCGTTCGATTGCGTGAATCGTGCGAATAACCCAGCCCCAAGGTCAGCATATTGTAGTCGTTGCCATGCTTGGCGACGAAGTCAGTGACCGTTTGTGATGGGGTCGAGCCCGGCAGTACCTTGAGGCCCTGATAGCCGTAGCTTGCGTCCAGGCTGTCGTATTCCGAAATCGGGATTCCGTATGAAACCGTCGCTCCCAGGCGGTCGGCGCTGTAATCGACCACGTAGACCTGGCTGGTGTTAGTCCGCTGGTAATATAAATTGACCGAGCGACTCACCCCGTTGAGCGTGTAATAGGGATTCCGGTAATTAAGCTGATAAAGGGTGTTGATGCTGCTGGTGTTGACGCCCAACTGGATCGCCTTGCCTTCACCCAGGAAATTGTTCGTGCTCACGCTTGTGGACAGGATCACGCCTTCGAACTGCGAGTAACCCACGCTGGCCACGAAACTGCCGGCTAGGCGTTCCTTCACATGCACATTCAGGTTGACCTCGTCGTCGCTACCTGGGACACGCTGGGTTTCGACATTCACCGACTCGATGAACGGCAGGCGTTGCAAACGGATCTTCGAGCGATCGATCAGTTTCGTAGAGTACTGTGCGCCTTCAAGCTGACGCATTTCGCGACGTAACACCTCGCCCTGCGTACTCTTGTTGCCGAAGAAGTGAATCTGGTTGACATAGACCCGTTTGCCCGGATCGATAAAAAAAGTCAGACCGATGGTCTTCTTCTCGCGATTGATATCAGGAATCGGGTTGATGTTGGCAAACGCATAACCGTGATCGCCATACAGCTCGGTCAATGCCTTGATGGTGTCGGTGACCTGCTTGCGCGAGAAAATCTGACCAGGCTTGATGTGAACCAGCTTATTCAACTCGGTCTTGGGATAGAGCAGATTCCCGGCCAGTTTCACATTGGTAATGTGGTATTGATCGCCTTCATGAATATTGATATCGACATAGATGTGCCGGTGCGACGGAGTCAGCGCCACCTGGGTCGAATTGATCGCAAAGTCGATGTATCCATGATTCAGGTATTGAGAGCGCAGAGCCTCCAGGGATTTATTCAAACGTTCGCTGGAATATTTATCCCGATCACTGAGAAATGCCCACCATGGAGGAATTCCCACGTCCAGCAGACTGCGCAGATGCTGTTCCTGATAGGCATGGTTACCGACGATATTGACCTGCTTGATCTTGGCCGTCCTGCCCTCGACGATCTTGATGTCGATATTCACCCGGTTTCGCGGCAGGTGCTTTACCACCGTATCGATTTTCACATTGTATTTGCCACGGGCGAAATACTGATCCCGCAGCGCATTCTGCAACTGTTCAAGCACGGCTGGTTTGTATATTTGGGCCTTGGCAACATGTGCCTGCATCAGCACGAGTTTGAGCTGGTCGGTGCTGATCGCCTTGTTACCACTGAATTTAATGTTGTTGATCGCAGGCCGCTCCTTGACCTTGATGATCAGCTCGTGATTCTGGCGATACAGACTCACATCACTGAAAAATCCGGTGTGATAAAGCGCGCCTATGATTTTACTGGACTCGGAATCATTAAATATTTCACCGGCGTGCACTGGCAAATACGCGAATACCGTACCTTCGGAAATTCGCTGCAGTCCCTCCACCTCAATTCCGGAAATCTTGAATTTGTCAGGCGAGGCGGCATGAGCCTCCCCACAGAGCAGAGTCAACAACACGGGTACGCACAAGGAACGCTTAAAAATCATTAAGTCAGCAACCTAGAGATGTCGTTATAAAAAGCGAGCGTCATCAGCACGCCGAGCAGAATGAGACCGATCTTCTGACCGATCAGTTCGGCATGCTCCGAGAGCGGCCGACCGCGCAGCAGTTCGATGGTCTGATACAGGAGGTGCCCGCCATCGAGTACGGGTACTGGCAGGAGATTCAACACACCGAGACTGAGACTGACCACGGCGAGAAATCCGAGAAATGCAGACAAACCGATCGCCGCGGTGATGCCGGCATATTCGGCGATCGTCACCGGCCCACTGAGATTGCGCACCGATGCCTGGCCGACCACGAGCTTGCCCATTACTCTCAACGTAAGCACGGTCATTTCCCAGGTTTTCCTGGCGCCCTGGGCAAAGGCCTGTAGGGGGCCGTAGCGCACCTCGGTCTGCAGCAGCGTGCGCACGGATTGCGGCAAGATACCGCCGATCTGGGCATCAATGAACCCGCGCGCACGCCCATCAATGAGCTTCGGCCACGGGGTCATGCTTACTGTGACCCGATGGTCCTTACGTTCGACGATCAGCGACATACGGTCGCCCGGATGCTTTTGAATCGAGGCAATCCAGGCCGAAGTTGACACCACGGGCTTGCCGTTCATCTCCAGTACCTTGTCGCCAGACTCAAGTCCTGCACTGGCTGCTGCACCACCTGGCATCACTTTCATGATGACGGGCATGCTGGGACGCCAAACGGACAGGCCGATCAATTGCAGCACCTTGTCTCCGTGCTGCAGCAGGCCCAGTCCCGAGGTCGGTATGTCCCGTGTCTCGATATCGCCTGCCAGCGTTCGCACCTTGAGCATGAGGTTTGCGTGGCTAATGCCTTGTGCGAGCAAGGTCAGGCGCGCCTGCTCCCAGGTCTGCACCGGGATACCGTTGACCGACAGAATCAAGTCGCGCTCGTGAACGCCGGCAGCAGCAGCGGCGCTGCCCGCGCTTACCGGCCCAACGTACGGCCGGATGCCTTGCACGCCGATCATGAACATGCCGGCATACAGGAGAATCGCCAGCAGAAAGTTGGCGACCGGTCCAGCCGCAACGATCGCCATACGGTGGGTCACAGGCTGGCGGTTGAAAGCGCGGTCGCGGATGGCCTCAGGCACGTCACCCTCGCGCTCATCGACCATTTTCACGTAGCCACCGAACGGCAGGGCCGCGACCATATATTCCACCTGGTCTTTGCCGCGCCAGGTGAACAGCGGACGCCCGAACCCGATGGAGAAACGCACCACCTTGACGCCCAAACGGCGTGCAACCCAGAAATGACCGAACTCGTGGACCGTGACCAGGATGCTAATGGCGACGATGAAGGCCGCAATGTCCCAAAGCACGTTCACAACGCAGCCTGTATATGCGTTTGGTGTGCGCCAACGCTACGCTGTGCAACGTGACGTGCACGGGCATCCCAATCCAGAATCTGCTCCAGATCACCCGCCTTGCCGGGCGCTAGCGCGGACAGAGCCTCATCGATCACGCTGGGAATATCGGTAAATCGCAGGCGACGATCAAGAAATGCAGCCACCGCAACTTCGTTAGCCGCATTGAGGATGGCGGTGGCAGCCCCACCGGCGCGCATCGCCTCATAGGCTAGTCTCAGGCACGGGAAACGCGAGGTGTCCGCTGCCTGGAAATCTAGCTGCCCGACGGCCACCAGATCCAACGGTGCCACACCGGAAACCATACGTTCTGGCCAGGCCAGCGCATGCGCGATCGGCGTACGCATATCCGGATTGCCGAGCTCGGCCAATACCGAGCCATCGCTATAGCTGACCAACGAATGAATCACGCTCTGCGGATGCACAACCACCTCGACACGTCCGGCATCGACCCCGAACAACCAGCACGCTTCGATGACCTCGAGCCCCTTATTCATCAGGGTGGCAGAGTCGACCGAAATCTTGCGGCCCATGGACCAGTTGGGGTGGGCGCAGGCAGCCTCAGGTGTGACCTCGTGGAGGTCGCCAGCAGCGTATTCCCTGAAGGGACCGCCTGAGGCCGTCAGCAAAATACGTTCGACGCCGCGCGCCGGCAGATCACCGTCACCATGCGGTAAACACTGGAACACCGCATTGTGCTCGCTGTCGATCGGTAGCAGTTCGGCCCCATGCGAGCTGATCTCGGCCATGAACAGGTCGCCCGCCATGACCAGTGCTTCCTTGTTCGCCAGCAACACCCGCTTGCCGGCACGGGCAGCCGCCAGGGTGGGCAATAATCCCGCAGCACCGACGATAGCGGCCATGACAATGTCCACCTCGGGCAATGCGGCCACTTCGACCAAGCCATCAGTACCTCCCAACACCACCACGTCCAGACCAGCACCACGCACCCGCTGCTCAAGGTCTCGTGCGGCTGTCGTATCCGCCATCACCGCATAGGCAGGATTGAACTTGAGGCACAACTCAAACATGCGCTCGACATCTCGGTGCGCGGTCAAGGCCGTCACGCGAAAACGGTCGGGGTGGCGAGCCACCACGTCCAAGGTGCTGCCACCAATGCTTCCTGTCGCTCCGAGAATGGCGATGCGCCGCATGGATGGGGTCACAAACCGCCCCCGCGTAACCACCAAATCCAGCCCATCAGAAAAACCGGCGCCGCAGCCAGATGGCTATCGAAGCGGTCGAGCACGCCACCGTGCCCAGGCAGCAAGCTGCCACTGTCCTTAGCGCCGGCCAGGCGCTTGAGCAGGCTTTCAAACAGATCCCCGACCACGGAAGCAAAGATGGTCAGCATGCACAAACCGACGAAGCTCAGACGCAGCCAGACATCACCAGCCACGAAATACCAAGCACCGGCGGCGGCCAAGAGCAACGAAACGAGTACTTCTCCCATCAGACCTTCCCAGGTTTTGCCGGGGCTCAAACGGGGCGCCATGCGATGCCGCCCAAATCTTTTGCCCGCAAGATATGCGGCGCTGTCGCCCACAGCCGCCAACACGATCAGGAACACGAGCAGCCCAGAATCATACCTTTGGAGCCACACTATAGCGAGCCATGCGGGTACCAGTGCCGGCAACAGGGCTGCGCGCAAGGCCAGTCGCGTACCGTCTCCTTCCCAGGTACGCCCTCCAGGGCGATAAAACAGGATCAGACAGGAAGCCAACACCCACCACAGCAACCCAATAACGAGCGGGATACGCAAATCGCCGTCGCTGGCGACCCACCAGGCCAATCCAGCCGTCAGCGTGACCCCGGCCAGAAAGCCGGCTCTGAGCACAGGCGAATCCCCGCCCGTCAGGCGCACCCATTCATCGGCGCCGATCAGGAATGTCAACAAAACCAGCAGCCCAAAAGCAGCATTAGGCAGGATGAAAATACCAGCCAGGGTCGCACCGCCCAACAGCAGCCCAGTGATCAGACGTTGTTTAAACACTGGATTCCACCTGTTCGCCTGTGCGGCCAAAGCGTCTCTGGCGACGTCCGTAGTCAGCAAAAGCAGAGTCCAGTTCCGCCGCACCGAAATCGGGCCACAGAACATCGGTGAAATAGAGTTCGGTATAAGCCAGCTGCCATAGCAGAAAATTGCTTAGGCGGTGTTCACCACCCGTACGGATAAAGAGATCGGGATCGGGCAGACCTGCCGTGGCCAAACCGGAAGCGAGCACCGATTCGCCGCATTCGGCGGGCACGGGCTCATTACCCGCCAGATGTGCTGCCGCTTGAGCGATATCCCAACGACCACCATAGTTTGCCGCGATGAGGAGGGTCATCCGATCATTGCCGCGAGTGCGCGCCTCCGCATCCAACATCGCCTCCTGGAGTCTATCCGTAAAAGCAGCTCGATCGCCGATAAAACGCAGTCGTATCCCTTTCTCGACCAGCGTTCCGACCTCCCGGCGCAATGCCGCCACGAACAACTCCATCAATGCATTGACCTCGCTTTTCGGCCGACGCCAGTTCTCGCTGCTGAAGGCGAACAGCGTCAACACCTCGACGCCTCGTTCGGCACAAGCAGCAATCACTTCACGCGCAGACTTGACACCGCGCCGATGCCCCTCGGTACGCGGGAGGTGACGGGTCCTCGCCCAGCGTCCATTGCCATCCATAACGATGGCAATGTGCCGGGGAATCGAGACGAGATTAATGTGATCAGTATGCACGGAGTCGAGAGGTTACCGGACCGGAAATCCGGTGGGGTCAGATTTCCATCAGCTCCTTTTCCTTCTGCGCCAGCATCGCGTCCACATCGGCGATACTTTGATCAGTCAACTTTTGGATCAAATCCTGGGCGCGCCGTTCATCATCCTCTGATATTTCCTTGTCCTTGACCAGCGACTTGAGGTCGTTGTTGGCATCACGCCGGATATTGCGGATGGCCACGCGGCCATTTTCGGCCTCCTGCCTGACCACCTTCACGAGGTCGCGTCGACGCTCTTCGGTCAGAGGCGGCATCGGTACGCGTATGACTAGCCCGCTGGTAGCTGGATTCAAACCGAGATCCGAGGTCATGATCGCCTTCTCGATAGCCCCTACCATCGTTTTTTCCCAGGGCGTGATGCTCAAGGTCCGGGCATCCTCGATCGCGACCTTCGCCACCTGATTCAGCGGCGTGGCGTTGCCGTAGTAATCGACGGTGATATGTTCCAGCAGGCTCGGCGTCGCCCGCCCCGTTCTGATTTTGGCGAACTCGTGCTTGAGTGAATCGATGCTTTTATGCATCCGGGATTTTGCATCGGCTTGGATTTCGTCAATCATGTTCAGTCTCGCTTCACTAGGGTACCGACGGCTTCCCCCATCACCACACGCTTGAGGTTGCCGGGCTGGTACACGTCAAAAACCCTGAGCGGAATCGAATTGTCTCGACACAGCACCAATGCGGTCTGATCCATGACCTCCAAACGCGAATTCAGCGCCTCGTCGTAGGTCAGCATTTCGTAACGCTGCGCCGCGGGGTTCAGCATCGGGTCCGAATCGTAAACGCCGTCGACCTTGGTCGCCTTGAGCATCAGATCGGCATTGATTTCGCTTGCCCGCAGGCTGGCCGCGGAATCCGTGGTGAAATAGGGGTTACCCGTACCTGCGGCGAACACCACCACCCGCCCCTTTTCCAGATGCCGCACGGCGCGGCGGCGGATGTAGTCCTCGCAGACCTGGTTGATCTTGATCGCCGACATCACCCGGCAGTAGGCACCCTGGTGCTCCAGGGCATCCTGCATGGCAAGTGCATTCATCACGGTCGCCAGCATACCCATCTGGTCGGCGGTGACGCGGTCCATGCCCGCCTGCGCGAGGCCCGCCCCACGGAACAGGTTGCCGCCGCCGATCACCATCGCCACCTGCACGCCCAATCGCGTCAGCTCCGTCACTTCGCTGGCGACCCGCTGGATCATATCGGGATCGATGCCGAAAGGCTGGTCGCCCATCAGGGCCTCGCCGCTGAGTTTCAGAAGAATGCGTCGGTAGGCAGGTTTGGCGGGCTCACTCATGGGGCGGAGACATTCCCTATGTTTGATATAGAAGAAACCCGGGCGACGAACTCCCGGGCTCGGATACAAAACGCGCGGATCGGCTCTGACAGAACCAATCCGCGCGGCAGATGGAAAGGGTCAGGCGCCCTTGACCTGCGCCATCACTTCTTCGGCGAAATTTTCCGTCTGCTTCTCGATGCCCTCGCCAACCTCATAGCGCACGAAGCGCTTTACCGTGGCGCCGGCGTCCGCCAGAAGCTTGGCCACGCTCACGTCGGGCTGCTTCACAAAAGGCTGTCCCAGCAGCGTGATTTCACCCAGATACTTCTTGATCCGCCCTTCCACCATCTTCGCAACGATCTCGGCCGGCTTGCCGCTTTCGGCCGCCTGAGCCGCATAGATCTCGCGCTCCTTGTCGAGCAGATCCTGAGGTACCTCATTCACATCCACGCACACCGGGCGCGAGGCCGCAATATGCATGCAGATGTCGCGCGCCAGCGTTTCGTCTCCACCGGTCATGTCCACCACGACGCCGATGCGTGTACCGTGCACATAGGTGCCCAGACGGTCCCCCTCTGCCTCGAAACGCACAAAGCGGCGGATCTGCACGTTCTCACCGACTTTCGACACCAAGGCCTGGCGCTGCTCCTCAATCGTGCCGCCACCCTGCGACGCAAGGGCTGACAGGGCTTCGACATCAGCGGGATTGCTGTCGAGAATGGATTGCGCGGCACCCGCCACGAAGCCAGTAAAGTTCTCATCCTTGCCGACGAAATCGGTTTCGCAATTGACCTCGAGCAGGACGGCACTGCGTCCGCCCTCTGATTGGGCGGCTACGACCTGCCCTTCGGCCGCAATACGGCCCGCCTTCTTCACGGCTTTCGCAGCACCGGATTTGCGCATGGCCTCAATGGCGGCCTCGATGTCGCCGTTGCTTTCGGTCAAGGCCTTCTTGCATTCCATCATGCCGGCCCCGGTACGCTCACGGAGCTCCTTGACCAGACTTGCGGTGATTTGCATGTCTCCAATATCTCCTTAATTCTGATAGTTAACGCCGCGCTCAGGAAGCGGCGGCGTCTGCGGCCTGCTCGGCGCTTTCGGTCTTGTCCTTCGCCGCAGCGGCACTGTTGCGCGCGACCAGACGGCCTTCGTTGATCGCATCCGCCGCCGCAGTCACGTAAAGCTGGATGGCACGCATGGCGTCGTCGTTGCCGGGGATCACGTAGTCAATGTTGTCGAGCGGGTTATTCGTGTCGACCACGGCAACCACGGGAATACCCAGTTTCGCGGCTTCGTTCACGGCAATCCGCTCGTGGCCGACGTCGATGACGAACAGCGCGTCAGGCAGACCGCCCATGTCCTTGATGCCGCCCAGGCTCTTTTCCAGCTTCTCCATCTCGCGGCGCAGACCCAGCGCTTCCTTCTTGCTCAGGCGATCGAAGCCGCCGTCGCGCTCCATGCTTTCCAGGTCCTTGAGACGCTGGATGGATTGGCGCACAGTTTTGAAGTTGGTCAGCATACCGCCGAGCCAACGGTGGTTGACGTAGGGCATGCTCGCGCGCTCGGCCTCTTCGCGGATCGTGTCACGCGCCGAACGCTTGGTGCCGACGAACAGCACCTTGCCGCCCTTGGACGCCAGCTTGCCGAGGAAATTCATGGCCTCGTTGAACAGAGGCAGCGTGTGTTCCAGGTTAATAATATGTATGCGGTTACGTTCCCCGAAGATGTAGGGTGCCATCTTGGGGTTCCAGTAACGGGCTTGGTGGCCGAAATGCACGCCAGCTTCGAGCATCTGGCGCATGGTAATGTGTGCCATGGGGTTGTTCTCCAGTTTCGGGTTGGACCTCCATACGCCCCGACCCGCAACCCTTCCGCTTCAACGGATTGGGCACCCAGCGAGCCGTGACGGCGCATGTGTGTCGTTACGGATGCCAGCAAAGGCATCGACTTGAGTCGCGCGCACAACCCCAAGCTTTGCGGGTTTGCGCGACGCGCCGGCGCTTTATACCATAAAGGACCTGACCAACCAACTCTGGCATTCGGCGCCGGAGCTCTACCCGCGAGTGCCCATGAGCGTCACGATCAAGACCCCTGAAGAAATCGAGAAGATGCGCGTCGCCGGCCGCCTGGCCGCCGAGGTGCTCGAGATGATCGAACCTTATGTCAAACCCGGCGTAACCACCGACGAGCTCGACCGGATCTGCCACGACTACATCGTCGACGAACAGCAGGCAATCCCAGCGCCGCTGAATTACCACGGCTTCCCGAAGTCCATCTGCACCTCGGTCAACCATCAGGTCTGCCATGGCATCCCGGGCGACCGCCGCCTGAAACAGGGCGATATCGTGAACATCGACATCACCGTGATCAAGGACGGCTTCCACGGCGATACCAGCAAGATGTTCTGCGTAGGCAAACCTACCGTGGCCGGCCGCCGTGTCTGCGAGATCGCCCACGATGCCCTGTGGATAGGTATCGATCTCGTCCGCCCCGGGGCAAGCCTGGGCGACATCGGCGCAGCTATTCAGAGACACGTAGAATCGCGACATGCGACGGTGGTTCGAGAGTACTGTGGGCACGGCATCGGCCGCGGCTTTCATGAAGACCCGCAGGTGCTCCACTACGGTACGCCGGGTACCGGACTGGTACTCAAGCCCGGCATGACCTTCACCATCGAACCCATGGTCAACGCGGGCCGCGCCGATGTGAAGGTACTGGCCGATGACTGGACCGTGGTCACGCGCGATCACAGCCTTTCCGCGCAATGGGAGCACACTATCCTGGTTACCGAAGACGGGCACGAGGTGCTGACCCTGCGTCGGGAAGAACAAAAGGCGAATGCCCTTGGCGCCGCCTGATGCCGGACGGGGTGCGGCACCCTCGCTGATCGCCTGGCCTGAGTCCCTCAATCCTTATCTCGATCTTGACCAATCCATTGCGGGATTGCCCAGCCCAGCCATGCAGGCTGGTCATTACCGGGACCTGATCCAATCCGTATCGCACGCGCTCGAGCGCGCATTCGCGGATGACGTGCCGGCTGATGATCTGGTGCACGGCCGTGCGGCCTTTGTCGACCGCCTGTTACGTCACATCTGGGCCGACACCGGGCTCATGGAACAGTCCGAAATCGGACTGTTCGCGGTAGGCGGTTACGGTCGCGGCGAGCTGCTTCCTGCGTCTGACGTCGATTTGCTTTTACTGACACCCGACGCTGCAACGGAGAATCAGCAAGGCAGCATCGCTGAATTTCTAAGGCGATTGTGGGACAGCGGCCTGCACGTAGGGCATAGCGTACGCACCCTCGATGAATGTATCAGTGAGGCTACACGCGATATCACCGTGGTGACCAACCTGATGGAAGCGCGGCGGCTCGACGGTAGCGATGCGCTCTTCTCTACCCTGATGGAAGCGATCGGCCCGGACCGCATCTGGCCGAGCCGCGAGTTCTTCGCCGCCAAGCTGACCGAGCAGTCACGCAGACATCAAAAATTCGGCGACACTGCTTACCGTCTGGAGCCCAACGTCAAGGACGGCCCGGGCGGCCTGCGTGACATCCAGATGATCGGCTGGGTCAGCAAACGCCACCTCGGCGCGCGGCGCATGAGCGACCTCGTGCGTCACGGTTTTCTGACCGAGGACGAATACCGCGAACTGAAGGCCGGCCAGTCCTATCTATGGCGCATCCGTTTCGCCCTGCACACGCTTACCGGTCGCGCCGAAGAGCGTCTGCTGTTCGACCAGCAGGTGGCCCTCGCCCGCATCTGTCATTTCAGCGACGAAGACAACAACCTCGCGGTCGAGCAATTCATGCAGGGCTATTACCGTGTGGTAATGAATCTGGAGCGGCTGAACGAAATGCTGCTGCAGCACTATCGCGAATGCATCCTGCACGCCGACGACACCTGCGTTCCCGAGCCGATCAACGACCGCTTCCAAGTACGCCTGAACTTCGTCGAAGTACGGCACGACGCCGTGTTCCGCGAATACCCGCCAGCCCTACTGGAAATCTTCCTGTTGTGCGCACAGCATCCGCAAATCGAAGGCGTGCGTGCGGCCACCATCCGACTGATCCGTCAACACCGCCACCTAATCGACGATGCCTTCCGGCACGACCCGATCTGTCGCAACCTGTTCATGCAAATCCTGCGCGAACCGCGCGGTGTGACACAGCAGCTGCGCCGGATGAACCGTTACGGAATCCTTGCCGCCTACCTGCCTGCCTTCGGCAGTATTGTCGGGCGCATGCAGTACGACCTGTTCCACGTCTACACCGTAGACGAACATACGCTGATGGTTCTACGTAACGTGCGCCGCTTCAGCTTGGCACAGGTGGCCGGAGACTCACCGCGATATCACGAGATTTTCAACGCACAACCGAAACCCGAGCTCCTCTATCTGGGTGCTCTGTTTCATGACATCGGCAAGGGTCGCGGTGGAGACCACTCGCATATCGGTTCCGTCGAAGCTGAGGACTTCTGCAAGCTACACGGCCTTTCGGACACGGACGGCGAACTGGTGAGCTGGCTGGTGCGCAACCATTTGCTGATGTCGATGACCGCTCAGCGCAAGGACATCAGCGATCCCGAAATCGTCCACGAGTTTGCACAACTGGTCGGCACGCAGCTTCATCTGGACAGCCTCTATCTACTGACCATCGCGGACATCCGGGCCACCAACCCGGAGCTGTGGAACGCCTGGCGTGAAACTCTGCTTGCGGACCTTTACGCAGCGACCACACACGAACTCGCACGCGGCCTGGATACCTCCCGCGACCACACGGCCATCATCACCGCCGTCCAGCAGGAATCCCTCTCCCGCCTGTTGCGTCTCGATTTTTCCGCCGAGACCGCACAAAAACTATGGGGCGATCTCAGCGACGATTATTTCCTGCGCCACTCGGCCGACGAGGTCGCCTGGCACACTGCCGCTATCCTGGAAAATGAAGAACGCCCCGTGATCCGCATCCGGCGCACCACCGAGCGCGGCGGCAGCGAGATCTTCATCTATGCGCACAACACCACCCACCTGTTTGCCCACATCACAAGCGCACTCGACGGTCTAGGCCTCGACATCGTCGATGCGCGCATTACCACTGCCCGCCATGGATGGGTGCTGGACAGTTTCATGGTCCTGGAAGGGGATGGGACAACCGTCGATGACGGTTTCCGGGCACAGGAAATCGTCCACCGCCTGCGCACCACGCTGACTCAGCTCAACCGTCCACCGGAACAGGTCCGACGCCGCATGCCGCGGCGATTGAAGCATTTCGACATACCGCCACGAATCTCATTCAGTCACGATGCGCCACGGCACTGGACCGCACTCGGTATCGACACGAACGACCGCCCCGGGCTGCTGTCGGCGGTCAGTCAAGCTATGGCGGATCATGGCGTACGCATCCATAATGCGAAAATTTCCACGATTGGCGAGCAGGCCAGCGACGTGTTCTACGTAACCACAATGGACGGAGACCCGATCGACGATCCCGCAGCGCAGGAATCCATCCGCACCGCCATGATCGACGCCCTGCATGCGCTCGATCACCACGCTCCCAAGACGTCAGCCCTATAGGCTTGCGCCAGAAACCGCGTCAAAACCTGAATTTGGAATATTTAGGCCGATGAATCCTGAACTCGACCGCCTGCACCCTTACCCTTTCCAGAAACTCGCGGGCCTGTTCGCGGGCACTCACCCCGGCGACCGATCGCCCATCGCGTTTTCCATCGGCGAACCCAAGCATCCGACACCCGGTTTCATTCGCGAATCGATGCTGGAACATTTACATACGCTGGCGACCTACCCGACCACCCAGGGAAGTGCCGAACTGCGCACTTCCATCGCGAGTTGGCTGGCATGGCGTTTCGACCTACCAGCCATGTCCCTCGACCCGGCACATCACATATTGCCGGTAAACGGGACTCGGGAAGCGCTATTTGCCTTCGCCCAGGCAGTGATCGACCGCAGCAGGCCGGCACAGGTTTTCATGCCCAACCCCTTCTACCAGATCTACGAGGGAGCGGCCCTGCTTGCCGGCGCGCAGCCTTACTTTATGCCCTGTGTAGCAGAGAACGGCTTCCTGCCTGATATCGACCGCGTGCCCGAAGAGGACTGGCAGCGCTGCCAACTCCTTTATTTGTGCAGCCCCGGCAACCCGACCGGCGCAGTGATGCCGGAAAGCGATCTCATCCGACTGCTCGAATTGGCCGAACGCTACGATTTCGTGCTCGCGTCCGACGAATGCTATAGCGAAATCTACCCCAACGAGGCAGAGCCTCCGCCCGGCCTGCTCGGCGCATGCATCCGCGCCGGCAACATCGAATTCAAGCGCTGCGTAGTTTTTCACAGCCTTTCAAAGCGATCCAACGCCCCTGGCCTGCGCTCGGGATTCGTCGCTGGCGATGCGGATATCCTCAGGCGTTTTCTTCAGTACCGCACCTACCAGGGCGGCGCGATGCCACCGCCCACACAGGCCGCCAGCGCGAAGGCCTGGCAGGACGAGGCGCACGTGCGCGAGAATCGCGCCCTGTATCGGGAGAAATTCGACCGCGTGCTGGAAATCCTGAGCCCGGTCATGGACGTTATCCGCCCGGACGGCGGATTCTATCTATGGCCCCGCACGCCGATAGACGATACCGAATTCGCCCACCTGCTGTATGCGCGCGAAAACGTGGCCGTGCTGCCAGGCCGTTATCTTTCCCGTCCACAACTGCAGGGTGATCCTGGCGAGAACCGCATACGCATCGCCCTGGTCGCCCCCCTCGACGAATGCATTGAGGGTGCGCAGCGCATCCGACACTTGATCGAATCCCTTTAGCCCAATCCGGAGTTTTGCATGTCCGATATCCAACCCATCATCGAAGAGGCCTTCGAGCGCCGCGCCGAAATCACACCGCGCAACGTGGAAACCCACGTCAAGGACGCCATCGTCGAGGCCATCGCACGGCTCGACGCGGGAACGCTGCGCGTCGCCGAAAAGCGCGACGGTGCCTGGGTCGTCAACGAATGGCTGAAGAAGGCCGTGCTGCTCTCATTCAGGATCTGGGACAACGAGTTCATCAAGGGCGGATTTACCAACTATTACGACAAGGTCCCGTCGAAATACGCCGATGCCAGCTCGCGCGAATTCCGTGAGGGCGGGGTCCGCGTGGTACCGCCGGCCACTGCGCGCAAGGGCTCATTCATTGCCCCCGGCGTCGTACTCATGCCCTCCTATGTGAATATCGGCGCCTATGTGGACAGCGGCACCATGGTCGACACCTGGGCGACCGTCGGGTCCTGCGCGCAGATCGGCAAGAACGTCCATCTTTCCGGCGGCGTCGGCATCGGTGGTGTACTTGAACCACTGCAGGCAGCACCCACCATCATCGAGGACAACTGCTTCATCGGCGCGCGTTCGGAGATCGTCGAAGGCGTCATCGTAGAGGAAGGCGCCGTCATCTCGATGGGCGTCTACATCGGCCAAAGCACCAAGATATACGACCGCGAAACCGGCGAAATCCTTTATGGGCGCGTCCCTGCCGGAGCCGTGGTGGTCTCCGGCAACCTGCCTTCGAAGGATGCAAAATACAGTCTGTATTGCGCCGTCATCGTCAAGCGGGTCGACGAAAAAACTCGCGCCAAGGTCGGCATCAACGCCTTGCTGCGCGACATCTGACACCCCCACTCGGACCAGCTCCATGCGCGATTTCCCGACCCTGCTCGGCAATGTGCTGTGGTTCATCCTCGGTGGCTTTGCTGCCGGGCTCGCATGGTGGCTGGCCGCACTCGTCATGATCATCACGATCGTGGGCATCCCCTGGGCACGTGCTGCCTTCGTAATCGGCCGGTTTACCTTTTTCCCCTTTGGCTACCGCATCGTCGAGCGACGCACATTATTTCAGCGAGGCGATATCGGTACCGGTTTTCTCGGCCTGCTCGGCAATCTCGTCTGGTTCGTATTTGCTGGGGTGTGGCTGGGCATCGGCCACCTGCTCGCTGCTCTGGTCTGCTTCCTGACCATCATCGGCATCCCCTTCGGGTTGCAACACATCAAGCTCGCCCAACTATCCTTGTTTCCCATCGGCAAAACCGTCATACCCAACGACGCCCTATGAAAGCCACGCTATACGGCATCCGCCAGTGCGACACCGTGACAAAAGCCCGAAAATGGCTGGAGGCACGGCATATCGACTATGAATTCCACGATTTTCGGGTCGAGGGTCTATCGCCAGAATTACTGCAGGGCTGGGTTTCTCGGCTCGGCCATGAAATCCTGGTGAATCGCCGCGGCACCACCTGGAGACGGCTCGACGAATCATGGAAGGACGGGCTCGATAAACCACGCGCGATTCAGTTGATGCTCGAAAATCCGACCGTGATCAAGCGCCCCGTCCTGGATTTCGCAGATTCGTTACTGGTGGGTTTCAATGAAGCCGACTATTCCAATGTGTTCGGCTCGCCCAACGGGAAATGATCATGTCAGCAACACTCGAACTCACCATCGAACTGGTTTCCCGATCCTCGATGACACCGGAAGATGCTGGCTGCCAGCAACTCATTGCACAACGTTTGGAAAGGCTTGGCTTCGTTGCACAGCATTTACGTTTCGGGGAGGTTGACAACCTCTGGCTTCGCCGCGGCAACGATGGGCCCGTTTTCTGTTTCGCCGGTCATACCGATGTGGTCCCGACTGGGCCACTGGAAAAATGGAATAGCCCTCCATTCGTGCCAACCGTACGTGACGGCATGCTCTACGGACGCGGAACGGCCGACATGAAGGGCTCCATCGCGGCGATGGTCACCGCCATCGAGCGATTTATAGCAGCGAATCCGGATAGTCATGGTTCAATCGCCCTACTCCTAACTAGCGATGAAGAGGGGCCTGCCGTAAACGGCACCGTCAAGGTCGTGGAAACACTGCAGCAACGTGGCGAGAGAATCGATTGGTGCATCGTCGGCGAGCCATCCAGCACTGCCCAGGTAGGTGACGTGATCAAGAACGGCCGTCGCGGTTCGCTGACCGGGCGCCTACGAATCCAGGGTAAGCAAGGTCACATCGCCTACCCGCATTTGGCTGAGAATCCGATACATCTGGCAGCCCCTGCGCTGGAGGAACTGATTCAAACCGAATGGGACACGGGCAACGCCTATTTCCCTCCCACGTCATTCCAGATATCCAACATCCATGCAGGCACCGGCGCCGGCAATATCATTCCTGGTGAGATGGATGTCGAATTCAACTTCAGGTACTCGACACAAAACACTGCGCACACACTGCAACAACGCGTTGAAGAAACACTGCAACGTCACTCACTAAAATACGAGTTGCAGTGGATACACTCGGGCTCCCCATTCCTGACACCACCTGGGAACCTGGTGAATGCTGTTTGCGCGGCAGCCAGCTCGGTCAACCAGATAAGCCCCAGCCTCTCGACCGCTGGCGGAACCTCTGATGGCCGATTCATCGCGCCGATGGGTGCGCAGGTCGTCGAACTCGGCCCAGTGAACGACAGCATTCATCAAATCGACGAACATGTGGATATCGATTCCCTGGATGCACTCAGCCTTATGTACGAGCGCACCCTTGAAATGTTGTTTCTTGCGTCCGCAGCCGACGAGTCGGTGAACTCAGAATAAACACAACATCCCGTTAGAAATGCAAAGCCCCCACACGATGGCGGGGGCTTTGCGTTTAGCCTAGCGAAGACGCTTGATGGTCATTCACGAACTCTTACGCGGCCTACCTCGACGCTTTTTCGGCGTAACAGCACGCTGGAGCTTGGCCATTTCGCGCGACAACCAGGAATCCGCAAATTTGGCAACTGCCTTTTCGCGTGCTTCGAAAAGTTTAGCCATGGAGGCTTCGCGCTTGAGAACGGTCTTGAGCTCGTTTTTCAGCGAAGCGATTTCGAGCTTGGCCTCGGCCAGCTTATCCTTGAAATTGGCTTTGACTGTACGTTCACGTTCCAAAACGCTCGTTGACGCAGCGGTCGCCGACTTAGGCGGACGACCGGGACCGCGCTTCTTCGGCGCCGCTGTGGCTGCAGCCGTCGCTGACTTCGGCGGACGACCTGGGCCTCGTTTCTTCTTCGGCGCCGCTGTGGCTGCAGCCGTCGCTGACTTCGGTGGGCGACCCGGGCCTCGTTTCTTCTTCGGCGCCGCTGTGGCTGCAGCCGTCGCTGACTTCGGCGGACGACCCGGACCGCGTTTCTTCTTCGGCGCCGCCGTGGCTGCAGCCGTCGCTGACTTCGGCGGACGACCTGGGCCTCGTTTCTTCTTCACGGCCTCACCCGATTTGGCTGATTGCTTTTTAGCCCGGACTTTTTTTGCCTTGGGCTCCGCAGCTGGCGTGCTGGCTTCGGACTTTTCCGCAGTCGTCACGTTGTCTTTTGTGACAGGCTCGGCGACTGTCTTCTCATCCAAATTTTCAACCGACATTCAATTCCCCTTAGTTAAAACAATTGCGATATGTCAATACTAGAATATATTCTCGCAGCTTTCCAATACAAGCCCTTATTTTTTATTTCCTTATAGCTTAACAGGCTGTTGAAAAAGTCCTGTAAACCCGGAAGATTGGTTTTGTATTGTTGAGTGAGGGTTGTGGCCGATGCGCGGTGCCGACATACATCAGGATGGGCTGTTCAGCACGGTCAGCCCGGAGCAACGGGTGCCGAAGGACCATCCTCTGCGCCCGATCCGGCGGATGGTCGATCAAGCGCTCAAAGAACTCGACGCTGACTTCGATGCGCTGTATGCCCATATGGGCCGTGACTCGATCCCGCCGGAGAAGCTGCTGCGCGCGCAACTGTTGATGGCGTTCTACACCATCCGCAGCGAACGCCTGTTGGTCGAACAGATCGACTACAACCTGCTGTTTCGCTGGTTTGTGGGCTTTTCCATGGACGATCCGGTCTGGCACCACTCCACGTTTACCAAGAACCGTGACCGCCTGCTTGCAGGCGATGTGGCCCGCACCTTCTTCGCCCGGGTGCTGGATCAGGCCCGTGCGGCCGATCTGCTGTCTAGCGAACACTTCAGCGTCGATGGCACGTTGATCGAAGCGCTGGCCTCGCACAAGAGCTACCGGCCCCGGGACGAGGACGCGCCGCCGAGCGGTGGCGGGCGCAATCCCACGGTGGACTTTCGCGGGCAGAAGCGGTGTCGGGAAACGCACGTCTCCAGGACCGACCCGGATGCCTTGCTGTATCGCAAGAGCGAAGGCACGACCGCCAAGCTCAGCTACCTCGGACACCTGCTGATGGAAAACCGCCACGGCCTGATCGTCGAGTCGCAGACGAGCCAGGCCACCGGCACGGCCGAGCGCGAGGCCGGTGTCGAGCTTGTCGACGCGCTCGGCGGGAGCCACCGGATCACGCTGGGCGCGGACAAGAACTATGACACGCAAGGCTTTGTGGCGGCGATGCGTGGACGAAACGTCACGCCGCATGTGGCTCAGAACACGGCCGGGCGCCGCTCGGCCATCGACGGGCGCACCATCGGCCATCCCGGTTACCGAACCAGCCTGACGATCCGCAAGCGGATCGAAGAATGCTTCGGTTGGCTCAAGACCATTGCGGGTCTGCGCAAAAGTCGGTTTGTCGGACGCGAGAAACTGGATTTCCAGTTTGTGCTCAGCGCGGCGGCCTACAACCTGGTGCGGATGCGCAATCTGGGACTGGCAGCATGTTGAAGGCACACATCAAGGGATCGGTGCGCCCAGAGATCGGGATTTGGGCTGTTTTCGGGAAAAATCAGGCCCCAGATCCGAAGGGGCACGTCGCCAATGGACCCTGATCAACATGATAACCGCTAAATCGGGGGAATTTTCAACAGCCTGTTAAGCCAGATCAATCCGCATGCAATGTCTATTGCGCATAATCCAATCTTGTTCAAACAATCTGACCAGGTACGACATTGAACCCGAATAAAACTATGGATAATCGTGTAGGACTACCACGCCGCTTGCTCGCAATGGCATACGATGGCTTGTTGATGTTCGCATTGCTTATGATCGCCAGCGCGCTTTTGATCCCATTTCAGCATGGGCAAGCCGTCGCCCCTGGAAACCATCTCTTTCAACTTTATCTGCTCTACGTTCTATATCTATTTTTAGCTTGGTTCTGGGTACATGGCGGACAAACACTGGGCATGAAGGCATGGCGGATCCGCCTCGTCAGTGACGATGGTAAACCCATCGGTTGGACCCGAGCCACACTGAGATTTTTCCTCTCGATCCTCTCCTGGTTGCTACTTGGCACCGGTTTCTTATGGTCTCTGGTCGATCGAGAGAAAAGATGCCTACACGACATCCTGAGTCACACAAGACTGATCAAAATCCCATCGCCTTCAGATTTACTGAAATCTTCTCAGAGCGAACAGGCCACCGAACAGGAAAATACCAAGGGGTAGCATGGCGCTTAACAGAGGCGCCAAACCAAACACCAAGCCCACTTGAGCACTCAGCCTGTTCAGGAAATAAAAGCCGATACCAACCACGATCCCGATAAAAAGTCGCTGCCCAGCCCCCCCCGAGCGCTGCGATCCAAATACGAAGGGAATGGCCAGGATCAGCATGACCAAAGCGGACAAAGGCGTGGTAAAGCGCTGCCAGAACGACAGCTCGTAGCGCGCCGCGTCCAAATGATTTCTTTTAAGGTAAACGACATACTGAGCCAGGGCGGGGAGCGTCATTTCACCGGGGCGCGTGTCGAGCAAGTCAAACAGCTTGGGAGAAATCAAAGCCGGCATCATCTGCTTTTCTAGATGCTGAACTCCAATCTGCCCAACACCAAAATGAGTCTCGCTGACGCCTTGTAGCACCCATGCATGATCTCCGTAATGCGCACTGGTAGCGTGTAGCGCAAAACGCATCCTCCCTGCTGGAGAAATGGTGTAAACGTTCACATCGAGCAATCGTCTACCGGGGAGCACATGCTCGATATGGATGTAACGATCCCCATCCCTGGCCCATATATCGTTACCCTCACGGATCAATTGTTGTCCGCTTTCCGCAGCCAACTTGAACGCTTGCCCACTACGCGCCGCAGCCGGTGCCACCCACTCGCCGAATGGCAAGGCCACCACCACCATCAATATTCCGGCGGCCAATGCGGCTTTGACCACACCGGTTACGGATACACCCAACGCACGAATTGCGATCAATTCGCTATGGGCAGCGAGATTGCCCAGGCTCAGCAGCGTTCCGATCAGCACCGCCGTGGGAAACAAGGTGTACATGCGCTGCGGTTCCGTATACAGAGTAAACAGCAAAGCCTGCGCCAAGCCGTAATGCCCTCGCCCGACACTGTCGATTTCCGCCAGAAAAGCAAATACCCAGTCCAACAGTGTCAAGAGCAATAACGCAACTGCACTACCACTGATTACAGAACGCACCAAATAGAAATTGATTCGTCTCATGCTGCCACCCTACGGCGCCTGAAACCGGTGGAACGCCTACCACCACGAATCCACCACAACAACCCGACGAATCCCAGCATCAGCAAATGCGGCCACCACATACCCAGCCAGACAGGCACAACACCTTTTTCCATCCAGGATTTTGCGATCAGTAACAAATTGGCATAAACCACATAAGAGAGCATGCCGAAAACCAGTTGCCCATAGCGCCCCTGGCGTGGTTTGACGTGGCTCATCGGCACTGCCAACAAGATCAGAATCAGCGCAGAAATGGGTACCGCCAGGCGCCACTCGATTTCAGCCAGATCACCAGGCCCACCCTGTCGCCACAGCGTCAAGGTGGACATTTCAATGCGGCGTGGTGAGTGATCGGATTTTACGGCAGCCAACGGCATGCGTACCTGATAATGAGCGAACTGCAACACACTATAATCCGCCTTGCCAGGCGTACCGACGTAGCGCGTCCCATCGGTCAGATTCAATATACGCAAACCCGCTTGCCGTTCGACATGCAGTATCCCTGATCGAGCACTCAGCACGGTGGCACACCCCTTGATCGCATCGGTGTGTACAAAAATATCCTGCAATTGCTTCCCCTGCTCGCCAAGCGAGGATACAAAAGCTACCGCGCGGCCATTATTCAAGGGTATGAAACGGCCTGCCTCCACAACGGCAAAATCCATACGCTGCTGACCTTCGCGCTGGATCACGACACTTTTTTCGGAGGCCCAGGGATATGCCACCAACATCAGATAAGCTGAAATAACCGCCATCGGCAAACCGAGCAGCATCAAGCTTGCATACAACCTACGGGGTCCCATGCCTGCAGCAGCCATCGCCGACATTTCACTGTCGCGATAAAGCCGCCCCAAGGTCAGCATAACCGCGATGAATAAGGTCACAGGCAGCAACAGCATCATCGCCTTGAGGCTTTCAACCGCCACCAATGACGCCAATAACTCCACCGGCAAGGCACCGCTCGCGGACATCCCAAGCAGGCGTACAAAAGTACTGCCGATAATCACAAGCCCGAGAACGAATCCCACAGCCAGCATGGAAAGTAAAACTTCAACCGCAATATAACGAGCAAGAATTCTCATCGATGAGCAACGGGATTTTTAGACCGCGCAAGTTTGCCATAGAATAGCCTGCGTGCCGCAACGGCACGCAGGCCCGTACAAACCATAAAACCCGGAGCTATCGAATGGAATTCTCGCCGCTCAGCCAGTCTCTCCCGGAAATCAAGACCCCCTGCCTCGTCATCGGTGTGTTTTCCGGTTCGCGTCATACCGCACTGATCAAACAAATTGATGAAGCAACAGGTGGTTGGTTGCTCAAGCAACTCAAGCGAGGTGATTTCACCGGTGCCAAAGGTCAGTCCCAGTATCTCTATGATCCCCCGGGACTGCTTGCGGAACGTCTGCTGCTCATCGGTTGCGGCGCCTCCGGCGAATTCGGCGAACGGGCCTATGCCGAAGCCAGCCAGCTGGCTGCCAGAACCCTGAATGGCGGCGGTGCAAAACAGGCCGTTTCGAGCCTACCGGCCTTGCCTGTCAAGGGACGCAGCCCGGGCTGGATGTTGCAGCAAGCCACGTTCAATACCGGCATCGCGCTCTATACCTTCAACGAATTCAAGAGCAAGGCTGAAAAACCGAAAAACCCGCTGCGTCGGCTCGACCTGTGGACCGACACAGAAATTCAGGTTGCGGACGCACAAGAGGCGATCCGCGTGGGCAACGCCCTGCTCTCTGGCGTCTCCCTGGCTCGGGATCTCGCCAACCGCCCAGGCAACGTCTGCACGCCAAGCTATCTGGCCAAGCAGGCCAAGGCGCTCAAAAAGCAATACGCCAAAATGAGCCTCGACGTACTCGAAGAGGCCGACATGGAGAAACTGGGCATGGGTGCCTTCATGTCCGTCTCCAAAGGCAGTGAAGAACCCGGCAAATTGATCGTTCTCAATTACGACGGCGGTGACAAGCAGGCCAAGCCCATCGTTCTGGTTGGCAAGGGAATCACCTTCGACAGCGGCGGCATCTCGCTAAAGCCCGGCGCACAGATGGATGAAATGAAATATGACATGGGCGGCGCTGCAAGCGTGCTCGGTACCCTCGCAGCCTGTGCCGAGCTCGAGCTCCCCCTCAACGTCATCGGCGTCATCGCCGCCGCCGAAAACATGCCCGATGGACGAGCCAGCAAGCCCGGTGACATCGTGAAGACATTGTCGGGACAGACGGTTGAAATCCTCAATACTGACGCGGAAGGCCGCCTGGTGCTGTGCGACGCACTCAGCTATGTCGAACGCTTCGAGCCGGACTCGGTCGTCGACATGGCCACGCTCACCGGGGCTTGTATCGTCGCCTTGGGACATCAGGTCAGCGCCGTGCTTGGTAATCATGCGCCGCTGGTCCAGGAAATCCTTCAGGCGGGCCAAAGCAGCTTCGATCGCGCCTGGGAACTGCCGCTGCTGGAAGAGTATCAGGAACAGCTCAAGAGCAATTTCGCCGATATGGCAAACATCGGTGGGCGCTCGGCAGGCACCATTACGGCAGCGAGCTTCCTGGCGCGCTTCACCAAGGCCTACCATTGGGCGCATCTGGACATCGCGGGCACCGCATGGGTGAGCGGTGACAAGAAGGGAGCAACCGGGCGTCCCGTACCCCTGCTGCTTCAATTCCTGCTCGGCCGGGCGGGTAAAACGCTTTGAACGAAGCGACCGCAACTCGGGTCGACTTTTACCTCCTGCCGACGGCTGAGCCGCTTGCGCGCCTGCAGTTTGCCTGCAAGCTGGCCGACAAGGCACTCGCCAGCGGCAGGCGTCTGCATGTATTGACCGGCGACCGCTCCGAATGCGAAATGCTTGGCCGGCTGCTCTGGACTTACGGCGATATCAGTTTCCGCCCGCATGCGATTACCGATGCTGGAAACACTGATTATCCAATCACACTCGGCTGCACCGCCGATTCTCTGACCGGGGGATCGGCGCTGCTCAATCTCGCCCCGGATGTACCGGACCACTATGCGCTGTTCGACCAGATCGCCGAGATCGTAGACGAGAACCCCGACATCAAGATTCGCGGCCGTGAACATTACCGGCTATACAGAAGTTACGGCTGCGATCTGCAGCACCATGCTTTGGGACAGACCTCGTGAAACGCCCCGACCCGCGTGATATCCCCACCTTGGATGACCTCGTGTTCCCAGGGGAACACGGCGTCAGCGATCTCGACTTGGCTTCACTCGACACCGCCGAATTCGAATCTACCGACGAGACAGCGCGCGAAAAGTCCCCTCCTGTATCATTGCCAGTCGAGCCGATCATTGGCTCGACCGCGCAACTCAGACCATCCGGTGACAAGTTTACGTTTGCATCAGCACCCTATCAGCATGACCCAAACCACGAAGAAACGCCTGACGCGGCAACGTCACTACCAGAAGATCTATCGGCGGACAACGCTGCTCCCTCGGCGTTTGGCCCCTACGACTGGCACCGAGATCCCTACATCGCTTCCGTAAATAGTCGCACGGGACTTGATGACGATCCTCGCGATGACGACGAGCCCAGGTTCCCGGTATTCGGCAAACTCGACAGCGAACACGCCGACGAGTCCGATGAACCGAAACTCTATGTGGAGGATCGTCAGGGCCAGCTAGCCGATTACGATGATTCCGCACACGACTTCGACTTAGACGTTACGCCTGCCCCGGACCCTGTCGAACAGCAAACTCAAGAGAAATCCGAGGCTGCCGATCAGCCAGCCGAAGACGCATGGCCCTTGCTTGACTTCGACATATCGACCGTCCCATCGCCCACAATACAGACGCCTGAGGACGCGCCAGCGGAAGATGCGTACGCAAGCCTGGAAATCGATGTCGCCGAATCAGCGCTGCCTCCAACACCAATCGACACGATCACCCCGAATGAGCCCGTGCCACCGCAAAACATGGCCAATTCCACCGAAACTACCGACATCAATGCGCGTATCGAAATGGCGTTGACCCGCGCGCTCGCGGCCGAATGGCCGGACTTTCAGCAGCGTATCGTTGCCGCGGTATTGCGCGAACTCGAATCCGGGTCCGACTAAAGTCCCGCCACGCTCGGCAGCACCCGGCTGCCGCCGTTATAATCCCCCGCTTGGCAATGCCCACCGGACCCCTTCATGGACAAGAGTTACGACCCTCACGCAATCGAACAACGCTGGTACGAGGAATGGGAGGCGCGCGGCTATTTTGCGCCGCAAGGCAGCGGACAGACTCCCTACTGCATCATGATCCCGCCACCGAACGTCACGGGCACGCTGCACATGGGGCACGCGTTTCAGGACACGCTGATGGATGCCCTGATCCGCTACCACCGCATGCGCGGCGATGACACCCTCTGGCAGGCAGGCAGTGACCATGCCGGCATCGCCACCCAGATGGTCGTCGAACGACTACTCAATGCCGAGGGCAAGACGCGCCATGATCTGGGACGGGAGGCCTTCGTCGAACGCGTCTGGCAGTGGAAGGAGGAGTCCGGCGGCAACATCACGCGTCAACTACGCCGCATGGGCGCCTCGCTGGACTGGAGCCGCGAACGCTTCACCATGGACGAAGGGCTGTCGCACGCGGTGCAGGAGGTCTTCGTCCGCCTGCACGAGGAAGGCTTGATCTACCGGGGCAAGCGCCTGGTGAACTGGGACCCGGTACTGCACACCGCGATTTCCGATCTTGAGGTCGTTTCCGAGGAACGTCAGGGCCAGATCTGGCACTTCCGCTATCCGCTCGCCGAGGGCGACGGTTATCTCGTCGTCGCCACCACCCGACCGGAAACCATGCTCGGGGACACGGCAGTGGCCGTTCACCCCGCCGACGCGCGCTACCACGACATGGTCGGCCGCAGCATTCGTCTGCCATTGACCGACCGCCTGATACCCATCATCGCAGACGAATACGTCGACCCCGAATTCGGCACCGGCTGCGTCAAGATCACCCCTGCCCATGACTTCAACGACTATGCCGTAGGTCAGCGTCACAACCTGCCGCTGATCAACATCTTCACCCCCGACGCGCGCATCAACAACGAGGCACCGGATGCGTTCCAGGGGCTCGATCGCTTCGACGCACGCAAGCGCGTGGTCGCAGCCATGAAGGCCTTGGGCCTGCTCGAACAGGTCGACGATCACAAACTCATGGTACCGATCGGAGACCGCTCCGGAAGCGTCATCGAGCCCTATCTGACCGACCAGTGGTACGTCAAGGTTGCCCCGCTCGCCGAACCGGCCATCCGCGCGGTCAAGGACGGGCGCATCCGCTTCATCCCCGAGAACTGGAACAAGACCTACTTCGAATGGATGCGCAACATCGAGGACTGGTGCATCTCGCGCCAACTCTGGTGGGGCCACCGCATTCCGGCGTGGTACGACGACGCCGGCAACGTCTACGTCGCGCGTTCCGAAGCCGAAGTGCGCAACCAACACGGGCTCGGCGATGACGTGGCGCTGCGCCAGGACGAGGATGTCCTCGATACCTGGTTCTCCTCCGCGCTATGGCCGTTTTCCACGCTCGGCTGGCCTGACGACAGCGCCGACCTGAAGCGCTACTACCCGACCAGCGTGCTGGTGACCGGCTTCGACATCATCTTCTTCTGGGTCGCCCGCATGGTCATGATGGGGCTCAAGTTCATGGGTGACGTGCCTTTCCGGGAGGTGTACATACACGGCCTCGTGCGCGACGCGGAAGGCCAGAAGATGTCGAAATCCAAGGGCAACGTACTCGACCCGCTCGACCTCATCGACGGCATCTCGCTGGACGACCTGCTGGCCAAGCGCACGCGCGGGCTGATGCAGCCGCAAATGGCCGAACGGATCGCCGAAAACACGCGCAAGGAATACCCCGAAGGCATCCCCGCCTTCGGCACCGACGCCTTGCGCTTCACCTTCGCCGCCCTCGCCACCACCGGTCGCGACATCCGCTTCGACCTGGGACGCATCGAGGGCAACCGCAATTTCTGCAACAAGATATGGAATGCGGCGCGCTACGTGCTGATGAACACCGAGGGCCAGGACACCGGCCTCGGCGATGCGTCGGTGACTCTCTCGCTGGCAGACCGCTGGGTGCTGTCGCGCCTGCAACGTCTCGCGCAGGAAGCGCAAACGCAAATCGAAGCCTACCGCTTCGACCTGCTGGCCAGGGCACTCTACGAATTCACCTGGCACACCTACTGCGATTGGTACCTGGAACTCGCCAAGACGGTGCTCACTGACGAGCAGGCGAGCGCGGAGGCACAACGGGGCACTAGGCGTACCCTGGTTCGAGTGCTGGACACCGTACTGCGACTGCTGCATCCGATCATGCCCTACCTCACCGAGGAGATCTGGCAGCAGGTCGCGCCACTGGCCGGCGAGCACGGCCCCACGATCCTGCTGCATCCTTACCCCGAGGCCGACGCTGCCCTGATCGACGAGGCTGCGGAAAGCGAGATGGAATGGGTGCAGCAGTTCATCCTGGCGGTGCGTCGCATCCGTGCGGAAATGGACATCGCACCCGGCAAACCGCTGCCACTGCTGGTGCAGGGGCACACCGAAGCCGAGCAGAGCCGCTACGCGGCGCACCGCGGGTTCATCGACGCCCTGGCCCGGCTGTCCGAGGTCAGCTGGCTCTGCGCGAGCGAAAACCCGCCTGAATCGGCCACCGCCCTGCTCGGCGAAACCCGCCTGCTGATCCCGCTTGCCGGCCTGATCGACAAGGATGTCGAGCTTGCCCGGCTCACCAAGGAAATCGGCAAACTCGAAAACGGTCTGAAACAGAGCCACGGCAAGCTCGCCAACGAGAACTTCGTCGCTCGGGCGCCCGTCGAGGTGGTCGAACAGGAACGCGGCCGCGTGCGCGACATGGAAAGCGCCCTGACGCGCCTGCGCGAACAGCACGCGCGGATTCAGGCACTATGAACCGGCCCTGGAGGGCGATCCGATGAACCCGCTGCCGACGCGACGCGAACAGATCGTGCAAACCCACGCCGCCCTCATCGTCAACGTGGTAAAGGCGGTACAGAACCCCACCCTGAGACCTCCGCTCGAGGAGGTGCTGCGCGTCAGCGCGGAAAACGGCTGGGGCGATCTCGTTGCGGCGATCCGGAGAATTCTGGGCGGCGAGCGCGAACTGGGACTGATCGAGGGTCTGGACGAGGAAGACAGCGTGATCGTCGAGGCCATCCTGCGCGGCATCCAGGATCCAGCGACGCTACCCGATCCCAGCGCCAAGGCGGACCCAGTACTCGCCGCACCGGGTCTCGCCGCGATGATCCACGCAAGCAGCCGCGGCGACGTTCAGGCCCTGCAGCTGCTGTCCGGCATGGCCGAACAGATGACTCGCGTCGGCGGAGACATGGGACGAATGGGCGGACTGATCCGCCGCCTGGTGGATGGCGAACGGGATGCCGATAAACTCACCAAGGGCATGAGTGCTCAGGGTGAATCGCTGCTGCTGGCCGTACTTGAGGAACTCGGCAAGCTGGACGCCCACTGACTGCGGGCAGTGGATTGCCGTTCTCAGGCGTAGCGTTCCAGCGTTAGCCCCTCAGGGTCGATTTCCGTCTCCCTCCCAGACACGAGATCGGCCAGCAGACGCGAGGAGCCGCAGCTCAGGGTCCAGCCCAGGGTACCGTGGCCATTGTTCAGAAACAGATTGCCATAGCGCGTCGGGCCGACAACCGGCGGTCCGTCCGGCGTCATCGGCCGCAGCCCGCACCAGTATTCCGCTTGTGAAAGATCGGCCGCGTCCGGGAACCAGTCACGCGCGACGCGTTCGATCACCCCATAGCGCGTCTCGGACAGCGACATATCGAAACCGGCCAGTTCCGCAATGCCCGCAACGCGTAGGCGGTCGCCCAGGCGCGTGATGGCCACCTTGCGCGCCTCGTCGATCATGGTCGAGACGGGGGCGGCTTCCGGGTCCACGATGGGCGCGGTCAGCGAATAACCCTTGACCGGGAAAACCGGCAGACGAATGCCCAGCGGCGCGAGCAGACCCGGCGTATAGCTGCCGGCCGCCAGCACATAGGCATCTGCAGTCAACGTCCCCTGATCCGTTTCGACGCCTTCCACGCGTGCGCCAGCTGCCTGCAGCCCGGCGACGTCCACGCCGTAGCGGAAGGTGACGCCGGCGGCGGCGCAATGCGCAGCCAGGGACTCCGTGAATTTACGGCAATCGCCGATCTCGTCGCCCGGGAACGAAAGCGCACCGGCCAAACGCTCGCGTACGCGCGCCAGTCCCGGCTCGACTTCCAGGCATTCGTCGGTCGACAGCAGGCGCGCGGGTATGCCCGCCTGCGCCAGCAGTTCGAGCTCCCGGTCCATGCCTTCAAGCTGGGATGCGTCGCGGAACAGTTCCAGCGTGCCACCGCTTCCCTCGTCATAACGCAGCCCCAGCGACTCGCGCAGCTCAACGATCGCGGTATAGCTGTAACGTCCGAGGCGCAACAGCCGCGCCTTGTTGACGGCATAGCGGTCGGCTGCGCAATTGCGCAGCATGGCACCGACAAAACGCCATTGCGCGGGGTCAGCACGCCAGTGCATCACCAGCGGGGCATCACGCTCGAACTGCCAGCGCAGCGCCTTGAGCGGAACGCCGGGAGCGGCCCAGGGCGTGGCATAGCCCCAGGACACCATGCCGGCATTGGCGAAACTGGTTTCCAGCGCCGGACCCTGCTGCCGATCCACCACGGTAACGTCATGGCCGGCGCGCTGCAGATACCACGCGCTGGTCACGCCGATGACCCCGGCGCCCACGATCAGGACCTTCATGTGGCCTTCCTTGCTGCTCATGCGATTCGGGATCGGGCAATCCTGGCAGCGCCTGGAGGCGCCCCGTCAATCACCCGGCATGGCCGCGACTCGGCGCGGCAACAGCCCCGATTCTATCCGAAACGCCCGGTGATGTAGTCCTCGGTTTCCTTGCTGCCGGGGTTGGTGAAGATGGTGTTGGTGTCATTGAACTCCACCAGCTTGCCGAGATACATGAAGGCGGTGTAGTCGGAAACGCGCGCCGCCTGCTGCATGTTGTGGGTGACAATGGCGATGGTGTAGTCGTTCTTGAGCTCGTAGATCAGCTCCTCGATCTTGAGCGTCGAAATCGGATCCAGCGCCGAGGCCGGTTCGTCAAGCAGCAGCACCTGAGGTTTCACCGCGATGGCGCGGGCGATGCAAAGACGCTGCTGCTGGCCACCGGAAAGCTGGGTACCGCTCTGCTTGAGCTTGTCCTTGACCTCATCCCAAATCGCGGCCTTGTGCAGCGCCCATTCCACGCGATCGTCCATTTCCGCCCTGGCCAGCCGCTCGTACAGCTTCACCCCGAATGCAATGTTGTCGTAGATCGACATCGGGAACGGCGTCGGCTTCTGGAACACCATGCCGACCTTGGCGCGCAAGAGGTTCAGGTCCTCGCCAGAGCCGAGGATGTTGCGCCCGTCGAGCAGGATCTTGCCCTCGGCCCGCTGATCGGGGTACAAGTTGTAGATCCGGTTGAAGGTACGCAGCAAGGTCGATTTGCCGCAACCCGAAGGACCGATGAAGGCCGTGACCTGACGCTCGGGAATCTGCAGATCGATGCCATGCAGGGCATGGTACTTGCCGTAGTAGAAATTCAGACCCTTGACCACGATCTTGGGATTCGGCACCTCGTGCAGACCGACGTGCCGATGACCGGCTTCCGCACCGCCGGAAGGAGCTGCGGCATCGATGGCTTGCTGTTGCTTGATGGAGGGGTGTTTCATGGACGTCACTCCGGTTATCAATCGGTGCGGCGCGAACGCAGTGCAACCCGTGCCGCGATATTCATGATCAGGACCGACAAGGTGATCAGCAGCGCGCCGGCCCAGGCGAGGTGTTGCCAGCGCTCGTACGGGCTCATCGCGAAAT